>JAOHKR010000001.1 GCA_028101445.1 Candidatus Pelagibacter sp.
GTCATTTATTTCTAAAAAAAGTTTTGGATATTCATTATTCATATTTTATTTTAAAATAAGCTGATTGTTAATTCTATAATCGAATAACTTGAATTCTTCAAAATTTTTTTCATTCATCAAATACATGAAGTTTTTTAAACTTTTAATATAATTTTCAACAGGTAATCTTATTATAATTTTATTTTCAATCTCCAAATCCCATCTTTTTGATTCATGTAAATGATATTTCTTTATAATATCTAATGGAAAATCAATTTTCTTTAAATTTGTATATAATAATTTAAAATAATCTTTATTACCAAAAACTATTGGTAATTCTCTATATTCTTCTAAATCTACAAAATCTATTAGATCTATTTTTTGATTTATATAAAACTTTTGTTTTTTATATTCTAAAATAGCTATTGGTTTTTTTTCATAAATTTTAATTATAATTTTATTTGGATAAATTTTTTTAATTTCAAAACTCTCAATAAAAGTATTTTTTTTCAATATATTTAGAATATTTTGAGTATCAATTATGAATATATTTTTTTCGTAGAGATGAGCTAAATTTTTTTTTATATCTCTTTCTTTGAGTATAGAATTATTTTCTATCTTAATTTGTTCTATTTTAAATTTGGAGCTTAAGAATAATTTTTCAGGCTTATAAGTGCTTAACATTATTAATAATATTAAAGCAATTACTATTTTTTTTTTCATCTATTAATACTTGAGTCTAAAATAATTTTTTCAACTAAATTTTCAAAACTTAAGCCTGCAAAATTCGCAATCTCCGGGACTAAAGATAAATTTGTCATACCCGGTTGAGTGTTAATCTCTAAAAGATTAAATTTATTATTATAAAATTTAAAATCTGATCTAGTAACACCTTTGCATCCCAGAGCTTTATGAGTTTTTTCAGCAATTTTAAGAACTTTAGAATATTTATTTTTATCTAACCTTGCGGGCATTATATGTTGTGTGTTGGCGTTCTTAGTATACTTTGCTTTATAATCATAAAAAAGTCTACGAGGTATAAGCTCAATAGCACCAAGTGCAACTCCATTGATAACTGCAACTTGAATTTCTTGTCCACCTATGAATTCTTCAAATATAAGTTCTAAATAACTTTTGAACAAATTTTTGGTTTCTTTGAATAATATTTCATAATTTTTACATATTTTTACACCTAAACTTGAACCTTCATTTGTAGGTTTTACGACAATAGGAAAGTTTATTTTTGCTTTTATTATGTTCTTTTTTAATTTTTTATAGTTAAAATCCTCTTTTAAAATTGAAAAAAATTTTGGTGTTTTTATTTTATTTTTAATAAAAATTTTTTTTGAAATAAGCTTATTCATCGCGTTATAAGAGCTTATAACTCCTGAATGTGTATAAGGTATTTTTAAATATTCAAAATAAGTTTGTGCAATTCCGTCTTCTCCATTTTTACCATGCAGAGCATTAAAAATTATATCCGTATTTTTTTTATTAATTAAATTCAAATTTTTATATTTTGGGTCAAATTTTGAGACTTTATATCCCTTTTTTTTTAACGCTTTAATACAAGCTTTGCCTGTGCTTAAGCTAACACTTCTTTCCCCAGAAGTTCCGCCCAATACAACTAAAATATTTTTTTTTTTATTCACCAATAATTTTAATCTCTAGTTCTAGAGAAACTCCCGTTTTTTTATAAACTTCTTTTTTAACTTTATTGATTAAATTTTCGATATCTGCAGAATTTGCTTTTCCATTGTTGACAAAAAAATTACAGTGTTTTGGTGAAATAATTGCATCACCTACTTTAAAAGTGTGGCACTGAGCTTCTTTTATTAACATCCATGCTTTTTTATGTTCATTTATATTTTTAAACGTACTTCCACATGTTTTTATTTGATTTGGTTGAGATAATTTTTTTTTAGCTACAAGATTTGCTTGTTTAATTTCTATTTCCTTTTTATTGCCATTTAATCCTTCAAAATTTGCTGAAATTATAATTAAATTTTTAGCTAAATTTGTTCCTCTGTATAAAAATTTTATGTCTTTTTTTTTTATTTCTTTTTCAACAAGATCATTTTTATCAATTACTTTGATTGATAATAAAATTTTAGAAATATCATTGTCGTAACAACCACTATTCATAGTTATGGCACCACCAATAGATCCCGGTATACAAGCTAAAAATTCAAAACATGCTATATTATTGTCTTTAGCAAAATTAGCTACTTTCCGATCAAGTGTTGCAGCTCCAACCTCTATAATGTTATTTTTAATTAATTTAGTATAAGAAAAATTCGGACCTAATTTTATAACAGCTCCTTTAACCCCTTTATCTCTGATTAAAGTATTAGACCCAGCGCCTAGAATTGTAGTTTTTAGATTAATTTTTTTAGCGTCTCTTATAAAATCTATTAATTGATTTTTGTCATTAGGTTTAAAAAAAAACTCTGCATTACCACCAAGATTGAACCAGTTGTACTTAGAAAGACTTTCATTCTGAGTAAGATTTTTACCAAATTTTTTCGTAAAATTACCACTTAAATTCATAATGAAGATTTAAGTCCTATCATCCACTTTGATATAGATCCAGCTCCCATACCAATAATTATTTCGTTACTAGTTAAATTTCTTTTGAAGTATTTGATTAATTCTAATTCTGTTTTTACAATAATTACTTGTGTTTTTGAATTTTTCGAAATTGAATTAGCAAAATTAATTAGGTTAAATTTTGAATCTTTCTTCTCTCCTGCAGAGTAAAGAGGGCATACGATCACCATGTCTGACTTGAAAAAACACTTAGAAAATTCCTTTTTTAGAGATAATACTCTAGAATATCGGTGAGGCTCAAAAATACTAATAATTTTCCTTTTATCGTTAACATTGCTCACACCTTCTAAAATTGAACTTATCTCTGTAGGATGGTGAGCATAATCATCATAAAAATCATTTTTATTCTTTGAAAATACTTTAGTCATTCTTCTTTGTACTCCGGAGAAATTTTTCAAAGATTTTTTTATTATATTTTGATCTGCTCCAAGATTTAAACAAACAATAAAAGCAGCTGTAGCGTTAAGAACATTGTGTTTTCCAAGTAATTTAACATTGATATTTTTAATTAACTTTCTTTTTTTTTCTCTATCTTTAAAAGACAAATTAAAGCTGGTGTTGTCTAAATTATATTTTATTTTTGTAATTACGTAATTAGCGTTGATATTTTCACCATATGTTAAAATATTTTTATTTTTAATTTTTTTTAAAATTTTTCTAACATTTTTATTATCTAAGCAAATAATTGCTTTTCCAGTTGGTGGTGTTTTATTTATAAATTCCACAAAGGAATTTTCTAAATTCTTATATTTTTTATAATAATCTAAATGTTCATAGTCCACATTTGTTACAATAGAGTAATTGATTGGTAATTTTAAAAAGCTACCATCAGACTCGTCTGCTTCTAAAATTGCCCAATCACCTTTTCCAAGTTTTGCGTTACTTTTAAGGGAGTTAATAACGCCTCCATTAATTATTGTTGGATCTAATTTTTGATCTGATAAAATTTTTGCAACCAAAGATGTAGTGGTGGTTTTGCCATGAGATCCAGTAATTATTATATTTTTTTTTTGTGATACCGCATCAGCTAAAACTTCTGCTCTGGAATAGATTGGAATTTTATTTTTTTTTGCATATTTAATTTCAGAATTATTATTTTTAATGGCAGTCGATTTTACTAATATTGTGGCTTTTTTAATATTACTTGGTGAATGACCTATAAATACTTTTATTCCAAGTTTCGTACAAGTAATTGTATTTTTATTTTTATGTTGATCGCTTCCTTGAATTCTAAACCCCATGTTTTTCATTATCTGGGCGAGACCGCTCATTCCTATGCCTCCAATACCAATAAAGTGAATTAAGTCTTTCTGACCTAAATTAATTTTTTTCATTAATAATTTTTTCTATATGCGTATTTATATTTTTAAAAATATTTTTGTCAGAATATTGGCTCTGATTTCTTAGCATATTTTCTATTAAAGATTTATCTTTATACATAGATCTAATTAAGTCATATAATTTATCATTTACATATTTTTCGTCCAAAACATAACCAAAACCTTTTCTTTCGTAAAAAAAAGCATTTTTATGTTGGTGGTTATCTGCCGATGTTGGATATGGTATGGAAATAAAAGGAATTTTAATGTTAATTAATTCTGCCAAGGCTGAAGCACCGGATCTTGTAATTACTAAATTAGCTTTAGAGTAATATTCAATAATCTTATTTGTAAAATTAAATATTTCATAATCAATATTTACTTTCTTATAAAAAGCAGAAAGCTGATTATTCTGTCTATATTGACATTGTTGGTAAACTTTAATTGAAATTCCCGAAAGTTTAAGTTTTTCAAAAATTGGAGGCAGTTTATCAGCAAAAACTTTTGCACCTTGGCTACCCCCCAAAACTAAAATTCTAATTTTATCAAAAGCATTTTTTTCAATATTTTCAGTCTTAGAGTTAATTATTTCTTCTCTTAATATATTGCCTATCTGAATAACTTTATTATCATAATTATTAGGAATTCCTTCTAGATCTTTATAGGAAACAAATATTTTTTTTGCAAAAGGAAGTAAATATTTATTTGCCTTTCCAATAATAAGATTATTTTCATAAATGATAAATTTAATACGCAATATTGACGCCGCTATACAAATTGGAAAAGAAGAATAACCTCCCATCCCAAAAACAATTGATGGTCTATTAAATAATAAAAAAATTAAAGATTTTAATACTGAAATTGAGATTATAAATATTGAAATTAGGATTTTTAAGATGTTTTTTTTGATTAAAGGAGATGAGGGTATTTTAGTTAGATCTAAATTTTTATAATCCTTAAGATATTTTAATCCTCTTTCATCAATTGTTATATTCACATTGTAATTATTTTTCAAAAGATAGCTAGCTAAGCTATATGCAGGAAAGACATGACCCCCTGTTCCGCCGGTAGCAATTACTATTTTTTTTCTTTTAATCATATGTAATGGGCTTTACTCTTTGAGTAATTCAAAATTATTCCAGCTAAAATTGCACTACCAATCAAAGATGATCCGCCATAACTTAAAAAAGGTAATGTCATTCCAGTAGCAGGTATTAAGTTTGTATTTACCCCCGCATGAATAAACATTTGAAAAATTAATAAAGTAGCTAAACCACAAAGTGAAATTTTTAAAAAAACATCATCTTGATTAAAACAATTTTTAATTATTCTGAAGGAAATATATAAAAATACTGATGTTATCAAAATAGAAACTATAGATCCATATTCTTCAGAAATTATTGCAATCACGTAGTCTGTATGGGCTTCTGGAACATTTTCTTTTAATATTCCTTCTCCCATTCCTCTTCCAGTAAATCCTCCTAATTTTATTGCATCTAAGGCTGATGATGATTGAAATCCATCTCCTTGATTAGGGTTAAAAAAAGTTAGAAGCCTATTAATAATATATCCAAATTTTTCTGGCAAGAAGAACAATAAAGAAGTTAATAAAATCAAAAAAATTGAAAAAAAACAAATTATATAAAGTATGCTTACGCCAGAAATAAATACTGTAAATACCCAGCTACCTGTAAGCAAGATTGATTGACCTAAATCGGGCTGATCAACTAATAAAATCAATATTAAAATTAAAAGCAAAAAACTGACAAAATATTTTAATTGAGAGCCTTTTAAGTTTTCTAAAGTCAATATTTTTGCGGTCATTAATATAAAAAATGGTTTTAATATTTCAATTGGCTGCAATCTAAAAAAATAAAGGTCTAACCATCGTTTAGCACCATTAACTTCAACACCAATTATTGGGACCAACACAAGAAGAATAAAAGAAAAAATAAATAATGGAACAAGAAGTTTTTTAAAAAATGAAGTATTAATAGCTGAAATCAAAAACATTACAGTCAATGCAATAAATGTAAAGCTTAGATGTTTAAAAAAAAAAAAATAATAATCTTTATTTAATCTCTCCCCAGCTAATAGTGAAGTTGATGAAAATGAAAAAAATAACCCAAGAAAAAAAAGTAATAAAAAACTTAAAAGTATTTTTTTATCAATATTTCTCCAATAGCCTCGTAATTGAAAGTTAAACATATTTTTTAAGATATAATTTACTTAACTTCTTAAATTTGTCTCCTCTTTGTTTAAAATTATTAAATTGATCATATGATGCTGCGGCTGGACTTAATAAGATAGTATTGAATTTTAAATCAAATAACTTAATATCTTTAAAAATTCTAATAAGTGATTCTTTCAAATTTTTTGTAATTGAAAATTTTAACTTATTTTGTATTTGTTTCTGAAAAAAATTAATATTTTTTCCGACTAAATAACATTTAATAATATTTTTTTTCACTCCTGATAAAATAATTTTATCTTTTTTTTTGGGTAAACCTCCGAGTATCCAATAAATATTTTTACTATTTAAAAGTGCATATTTTGTTGACTCGAATGAAGTAGCTTTGGAATCATTTATAAAAACAATATTTTTTTTTTTATAAAAAGTTTCATATCTATGAGGTAAGCCCACAAAGGAGCCTACTGCTTTAATAAAGTTTTTTTGTTTTATCTTTAATGATTTAGAAAGAGCATACACAAAACTCATATTCTCATCATTTATACTCGATTTCAAATAATTATTTTTAATTTTTTTTTTAATTTTTTTATAACTTGTATTGTTAGGTACTGTTAATTGACTCTTAAAATTTCTTTTTTTAAAAATTGTTTTTAACTTTCTATTTGTAAAGGCAAATTGATGTTTTTGCTGGGATGCAAAAATTTTTAATTTTGAGTTCTTGTAATTAACTATATTCCCATGCCAATCTAAATGATCAGTGGCAATATTAAGTAAGAAAGAATAGTCTGGGCAAATAAATTGAGAATACGCTAATTGAAAAGATGAAGCTTCTATGACTACAAAGGAGTTTTTTTTTATTTCTAAATCTAAAATAGGAGTTCCGATGTTGCCACCTAATGAAACTTTAAAATTATTTTTTTTTAACAAGTGACTTATTAATTTACAAGTTGTTGATTTTCCATTTGTTCCTGTCACAACAATACTTTTAAAATCTTTATTAGATAAATAAAGTAAATCAATATCAGTTATTATTTTTTTTTTGTACTTGATTAAATTTTTTTTTTTTATAGGGTTTATTCCAGGGCTGAGAACTACATAATCAACTTCATTTAATATTTTATTTAAATTTGTAGTTCTTTTTTTTTTAAATAAATCTTTTTGTTTGTCATCCCAAACTTGATAATTGTTAATTTTATTTTTTTTAAAAAATTTAACTACAGATTTTCCAGATAAACCTAATCCGTAAACAAGGAACGATAGTTCTTTGAGTTTTGAAATAGAGTACATTGTTTAACGCAATTTTAATGTTGCTAGTCCAACTAAAGCAAGAATAATTGCTATAATCCAGAAGCGAATTACTATAGTTGGCTCCGCCCATCCTTTTTTTTCAAAATGATGATGTATAGGCGCCATCTTAAAAATTCGTTTTCCAGTTAGTTTAAAAGAAATCACTTGGATAATGACTGATGCTGTCTCTAAAACAAATAATCCTCCAATAATTGCTAATACAATTTCATGTTTAACAATTATAGCAATCGCAGCGAGTGAACCTCCTAAAGAAAGCGAACCTGTATCTCCCATAAAAATTTTGGCTGGTGGTGCGTTATACCAAAGAAATCCGAGGCAAGCGCCAACTATTGAACCGCAAAAAATTGAAAGTTCACCTACATCTGGAATGTACTGAATCTTTAAATATTCAGAAAAAATAGTATTTCCGACTACATATGAAATTAAAGTAAAAGATAAGGCCACTAGCATCACTGGTACTGTGGCTAATCCATCTAAACCATCAGTTAAATTGACTGCGTTTGATGCTCCTATAATTACAAACAATCCAAAAGGAATAAAAAATAAACCCATGTACCAAACAAAGTTTTTAAAAAAAGGAAAATAAAGATCATACAAATAATCATGATCTGAAAATTTAATTAAAATAAATAATGCTAAAGAGCTTATAGTTAATTGTCCCAGAAATTTATATCTCGAACTTAGTCCTTGTGAGTTTTTAAATCTAATTTTTAAAATATCGTCTAGCAAACCTAATCCGCCCAAACTCAGTGACACAAATATCAATGTCCAAATATAAACATTAGTCAAATCTGCCCATAAAAAAGTGCTAGATAAAATTCCGATTATGATAATCACACCACCCATAGTCGGTGTTCCTGATTTTTTAATAATATGATCAATAGGTCCATCTTGCCTTATTGGGCCTGTAATCATATTTTTAGAAAAAATTTTTATTAAAGGTCCTCCAATAATAAAAACAATTACTAGAGATGTCATTAAAGATAAACCAGATCGAAATGTTAAATATTTAAAAACATTTAAAAAAGAATATTGATCAACTAACGATGTAAGTAAACTATATAACATTTAAACCTTTTATCATTTTTTTACTTAAGGAATTCAAGCCTGTTGCGTTAGATCCTTTTACCATAAGATAGTCATTATTGTTTATTATAGTTTTAAGCACTAAGTCTACATCATCATTATGTTGTAAAATATTTCCTTGTTTATTTTTATTAAGATTCTTATACGTAATCAGTGTTTTTTCTCCTTTAATAAATACTTTATCTATATCTGAATTGTTAATAACTTTTGACAGTTTTTTATGATACATTTTTGATTTTTGTCCTAGCTCAAGCATATCTCCTAATAAAAGATATTTCTTAAATTTTTCTTTTTTAATTGAATACAAATTATTAATTGCATTTTTTACTGATGTCGGATTAGCGTTATAACTTTCGTCTATTAGATTAAATTTTTTTCTATATCTTGAAATAATATGTATTTTACCCCTTCCTTCAGTTGGCTCAAAATTTCTTAAGATATTTTTTATATTATTTGAGTTATGATTTAATTCTTTAATAACTGCTAAAGCAGCCATAATATTGTAAATATTAATATTTTTAAATTCTAAGTTTATTTTTTCTTTTTTTACTTTAAAAATAACTCTAGTGAAATTACTGCTTTTGAGAAATGTTAGGGGGGAAATGTCTGATTTTTTATTTTTACCAAAAGTTATTATTTTAAGTTTTTTCAATTTTGCTTTTTTTCTTAAAAAGTTAAAAAATTTATCATCACGATTTAGTATTATTGTGCCATTTTTTTCTATAGAGTTAATAATTTCTGATTTAGCTTTTGCAATTCCATGAATATTTGAAAAATTTTCTATGTGTGCTTCACCAATATTTGTAATAATTCCAATATGTGGCTTAATTAATTTAGAAAGATTGTCTATTTCTCCCTTTTTACTCATACCAATTTCAAAAACACCATATTTGTCTTCAACGCTTAAATTAGATAAACTTATTGGGACACCTAAATGATTATTAAAAGACTTTGGTGAAGAGTGAGTTTTTGCAAAATTTTGTAGTAATTGTTTTATTAAATTTTTTAGAGACGTCTTACCAACACTACCTGTAATAGCTATTATTTTTGCTAAAGAATTTTCTCGCTTTAACTTTGCAAATTTATTTAAGAATAAAATTTCATTTTTTACTTTTAAAGTTTTTTTTCTATATTTTTTTTCAACTTTAGAAGAAACAATATATTTAGCTCCTTTATTTAATGCGTGAGATATAAATTTACTTCCATCATTATTTCTACCTTTAATTGTAAGAAACAAATTATTTTTTTTTACCATTCTTGAATCAGTAGCTAATCCTTTAAAGTTATTAATAGCTATATTTCCTATAATCTTTTTTAAGATAAATCTATTTTGAAAATAATTTTGTTTTTTTTTATTTAAAATTTTTATTTTTAATTTCATATTTTTTACAACTTTTTTATCAGAAAAATTTACTATTCTGTTTTTGTAAATTTGCCTATTCTCATGACCTTTGCCTGCAATCAATACAACTTCGTTTTGCTTTGAATTTATTATTGCTTCTTTAATAGCCTTTTCTCTCTTTCCAAAATTAAAACATTTGCTTTGGTCTATTCCTTTTATAATTTCATTTCTAATTTTTTTTGGATCTTCGTTTCTTGGGTTATCATCAGTTATGTAAATTTTATTAGATAAATTATTTGCCACTTTAGCCATTAGAGATCTTTTTTTTTTATCCCTATCTCCACCGCAGCCAAAAACTAAAGAAATATTTTTTCCGTACTTATGAATCAATGATTGTAAAGCTTTAGATAAAGCATCTGGTGTATGAGCATAGTCAATAAATACTTTAATATTATTCGAAAATTTTCTTACCAACTCAAGTCTACCGCTAACATCTTTAATTTTTTTAAGAGATTTATAAATTTTCTCTTTTTTTAAATTACATAACTTAGCGGCTTCAATAGCCATAGATAAGTTGTTAATTTTAAATTCACTGCCTGAAGTTAAGTAAAGATTTTTAATTTTTTTAAAAGTTGTATCAATTTTTATTATCTTCAATTTTCTTCTTTTTGCTATATTTTTTAATGTAAAATATTCATTAATTTTTTCATCTAAAATAATATTTGAGTTTCTTTTTAAAATTTTTTTAAATAATATTAATTTTGCATTTAAATATGACCGCATTGTTTTATGATAATCTAAATGATCTTGACTAAAATTTGTAAAAATCGCCGCTTTAAATTTTATGTTATGAAGCCTATATTGATCTAAACCATGGCTTGAAGCTTCAATAATTACATTATCTATTTTATTTTTTTTTAGAATTTGTAAATATTTATGAATAGATATTGTATCAGGTGAAGTAAGCCCTGTATTTACAATCTTATTTTTATATTTAATTCCAAGAGTTCCTATTGATGCAGCGGGAATGTTATTTAAAGTCAAAAGTTGATAAAATAAATCAGCAACTGATGTTTTGCCATTGGTGCCTGTTACTGCGATTATATTCTTTGGTTTTAATGTATAAAATTTTGAACAGACTTCACTTAAAAAACTCCTAACATTTTTTTTTTTTATTATAATTGTTTTCTTATTATTAATTTTGTCTTTGTAATAAGCACTTTTAGAACATACGATTACTGTAGCTCCTTTAGCAATTGCTTCTTTAATAAATTTGTCGCCGTTTGTATTGTTTCCTTTAATAGCAAAAAAAATATAACCACTTTTAACATTTTTGCTATTAGTAGAGAGTCCTCTAATAAAAATGTTTTTTTTTTGGGGAGGGATATTATTTATTAATTTTTTCAGCAACATGTTGATTAGTAAACTCTTCATTATTTATGGCTAAAATTGGTCCTATTTTCTGTATTATTTTGCCCGCAACATAAACTGAGTTCCAGCCAGATGTATTATAAGGAGCTTTAGTCTTAATACCTCTGTACTCGTAGAGTAAATCTTTATTAATCTTAGGATTTTCTAACATAACCAATAATGTATAATTTGGTTTATTTGTGGGAAATACAGAAATAAAAGAATTAATCCTAGATTTTTTATTACCATATCCTTCTGCTGTTCCTGTTTTTCCTCCAATGTAATATCCATTTTTATCTGCGAAATATGCCGTACCATTTTTACTGCTAACCACCTTCCTTAAAATACTATTAATTGTTTTACTTGTTTCAGGTGAAATCAAAGAAAATTTTTTTAGCTTTTTCTTCTTATCTTTAACTAAGCTTGGTTTAATTATTTCTCCACCATTTACTAGGGCAGAATATACTGAAGCAGCTTGTAAAGGTGTAGTTGCTATACCGTGACCATAAGATACGGTTTCTAATTTACATTTATTCCATTTAACTTTATGTGGCACACCAACTTCTTCTATTTCAAGATCTGTACTTTTTAATATTTTTGAGTCTTCTATAAATTTTTTAAATTTTTGTACACCTATTTTTCTAGCTAAAATTACTGAACCCACGTTGGAAGATCGTATTAAAATTTCCTCTACAGATAAATTTTTTGGATGCTCTTTCATGTCAGATATTTTATGAATTGAACATTTTATACTTCTTGGTATATCTTGAATAATTGTTTTAGATGTAACTAAATCATTTTCTAAAGCTAAAGCAATTGTGAAAGTTTTAAATATTGAGCCTAGTTCATACACTCCTTTAGTAATTTTGTTTGTGTATTGTTTATCCTTGACTGACAATCTTTTGTTTATATTAAAGTTTGGTAACGAAACTAAAGATAAAATTTCACCATTATTTACATTCATCAGTAAAGCACCTCCACCAGTAGCACTAAAAGTTTTGATAGCTTGGTTTAGTTCTTTGCTAATTATATATTGAATATTTGTATCTAAAGTTAATCTAAGTGGCTTATTTATAAGTTTTTTATTTTTTAATTCTTTATCAAAATATTTTTCTATACCTGATATGCCGTAATTATCGTAATCAACTTGACCAACTACGTCATGATTAAATAAATTACCATGTGCATGCATTCTAGTTTGAAAATTTTCAAACTTAATTCCTTTTTCACCTAGAGCCCAGAATTTTTCTCTTTCGAACTGATCGATTCTTTTTTTTAAATAAAAATATTTACCTTCACTTAGTTTTTTTTCAATTTCATTAATTTTAAGTTCCGGAAAATTTAATCTTAATTTAATCAAGAAGTTTTTTTTGTTTTTAACTAACTTTGGGATAACTGCTACATGACTAGAGTTTGCATTTCTAGATATTAAAACACCATTGCGGTCAATTATATCTCTTCTTATTAAGGTAAATTTCAAAGAGTTTGTTTTTTGATTAAACGTCGATGACTTACTTAAAGATAAATGTGTTATTTTTATAGTAAATATTAAAATCAATGACAGAAAAAAAAAGAAAATTAAATATATTCTATCTTGAAGATCATTTTTCTTTTTTAAAGATTTTTTTTGTTTGTTAGTTTCTAAATAATCTTCAAAATAAAAACTAGCTTGGTTTATATCTTTAATTTTTTTGTGCTTTTTTTTCATTTTTATCTTTATTTTCAAGTAAAGAAATTTTTCTTTTTAAGTTTGTAAAATTTGTCAAACTAAAAAATATTTTTGAATTTTCAATAGGTGAGTAATTATTTAGACCTATTGTTTTTATTTTTTTTTCTAACTCCCCTGGTGAAGTTAAGAAATAGAAATCTAATTGAGACTCATTTATATCTTGTTCTTTCAAATTAATTTCTTTATTAAGTTTACTTAGTTTCTTTTCAAGAATTCTAGTTTGATTTTTTATTATTGATGTAATTGATAGTAATATTAAAACTAATGTTGTTGATATAATATATTTTAATCTAAACATTAATTGCCTCCAAATTTAAATAATTTTTAAATTTTTCAATTAATTCGTGAGGATAAGAAAATTTATTTTTTGATCTAATAGCGTATCTTAATTTTGCTGATCTTGATCTATTGTTTTTATTAATTTCTTTTATTGTAGGTTTAAAAACTTTTTTTTTATATTCATCAAAAAGAGCTATTAGACTTTCATCTTTTTCGGGAAGATATCTTGATGGCTTTGATTTATTTGTTGAAAAATTACTGAAAAAATATTTTACAATTTTATCTTCGATGGAATGAAAGCTTACTATTAAAATTTTGCCACCTGGTTTTAAAATTTTAGTAGCATTAATAATTCCATTAATAAGTTCTGTAATTTCCTTATTAACGAAAATTCTTAAGGCTTGAAAAGTTTTTGTACTAGGATTGATTTTAGATGCATAATTTTTTTTTTTACTTTTTTCAATGATATCAACTAATTCTTTAACTTTTGTAATTTTTTTTTTATTTCTAAATTTTACTATATTTTTAGCAATTTTCCCGGCTTCTTTTTCTTCACCAAATATTTTAATGACCAATTTTAATTCTATCTCACTTAAATTATTAACAACCTCTTGGGCTGAAATTTTGTTTAAACCCATTGACATATCTAGTTTTTCGTTAGATTTAAAAGAAAAACCTCTTTTAAGATCATTTAATTGAATAGATGATAAACCAAGATCAAATAAAATAACGTCAACAAAACCTTCGGTAACATTTTCTAATTTGCTAAAAGTGGTTTGGTAAAATTTAAATCTTTTTGGAAATTTTTTTTCTAATTTTTTACCTATTTCTTTTACTTGGCTATCTCTATCTAGGCCCTTAACTATTGTTTTAGAAAATTTAAGCAATTGTTTTGAATAGCCGCCTCCACCAAAGGTGCAGTCAATATATACACCGCCATTTAAAGGTGATGAAATTTTAATTACTTCATTCAACATTACTGGAATGTGAGGTGATTCCAGTGATGAGATATGATTGTTCATGTGTATTTTTTTGAATCATTAAAATTTTTGTTTTCTTAAAAATGCAGGAATTTCAAAATCTTCTTCCTCATTTATATCTTGATCAAATAATTCTTCTGACTCTCTTTCAACTGACTCGTTATCATCTAAATCAGTATTTTCCTTAAATTCTTGTTCTTCGGAGAATAATTTTGGTGTGTATTCTTCAATAATTTGATCTGAAATCACAGAATCTTTATTAACATTCGTTTGAACATCGTTAATAGTATTTTCCATATAGCCTGCACTTTCTATAGAAACGCCTGATGGAATATTGTTTAACTGCTCTTCATTTACAAATGCATTTTCTGAATGCTGATCATCTAAAGTATTTTCATAATTAATTTTTGAATTAAGTTCTTCATTTACCTCATAATTTTGATCTAATTTAAGTGCTGTTGCACCTTCTATAGAGCCGATATTATTGCTATCAGTTCTTGTGTTATGAGAAAATAGACTGTCTGAATAACCTGTATTTCTATTTTGTATTCTTGATACCATGTTTAAAACAGTGTTATTTTCAGATTTATATCCGTCTAGTGATGTTGCAACTATTGATACTCTAATCTTTCCATTCATATTTTCGTCTTTAATTGCACCAAATATTAGTTCTGCCTCAGGATCTACTTCGGCTCTTATTTTATTCACTGCTTGATCTACTTCAAACAATGTTAAATCTTTACCGCCAGTAATATTTATTAATAGTCCTTTTGCACCTTGAAGAGAATATTCGTCAATTAATGGGTTGTTTAAAGCCATCTCAGTCGCTACCATAGCTCTATTTTCTCCCTCGGCTTCTCCTGTTCCCATCATGGCCTTACCCATTGAGCTCATTACAGTTTCTACATCTGCGAAATCTAGATTAATCATTCCAGGTCTAACCATTAAATCAGTGACGCTTTGAACACCGTGTTTTAAAACATTATTTGACAAATTAAATGACTCCTCAAATGTAGTTGTCTCACTAGCAATTTTAAAGAGGTTTTGATTTGGAACTACTATAACTGTGTCCAAATGTTTTTTAAATTCTTCTAAGCCTTCAACTGCTCTTCTCATTCTTTTAGGACCTTCATAAGAAAATGGTAGAGTTGTAACTCCAACAGTTAAAATATTTAATTCTCTAGCAGCTTTTGCAATTACATGAGATGCCCCCGTTCCAGTACCTCCACCCATTCCAGACGTAATAAAAACCATGTTAGCACCTTGCATATAATTCATAATTTCATTAAGAGATTCATCAGCAGCAGCTTGACCAATGTCATTTTTAGCTCCAGCTCCTAAGCCTTTTGTTAAATTCATTCCAATTTGAATTTTTGCATGAGCTTTGCTCATTTTTAAATCCTGAGCATCTGTATTGACAGCTACAAACTCTACGCCTTCCATACCAGACTCAATCATTGCATTAATTGCATTACCACCAGCACCACCAACGCCTAAAACAAGTATTCTAGGTTTTAATTCTTTTAATTCTCCTCCTCTGATATTTATACTCATGACAGTTCCCCCTTTTTGTTATTTTCCCATTTTAAATTAGATCTATTTTGATATGCTTTTTTTCTAGCTACAATTTTAAATTTTTCGAAGTGCCTTGGTTCCCAAATTTGAAATGTCTTTCCAAGACCTACAAACAAAACATTCGTTTTAATCATTGCATGTTTTAGTAATTTTTCTGAAAGCGAAATTCTTCCTTCTGTATCAAACTGTAAATTTTCACTTTCTGATAAAATTGAAGTTGCAAAAAAATCTCTTTTTTCTTCAAATGGATTTAAAGAGTCTATTGTATTTGAAATTTTTTCTATTCTTTCTTGAGAGCACGCTTCTAAAGCCGAATGGTTAAATGATGGGTAGCTTATAAAGCCATTGTAACCCATTGAACTTAAATGAGATCTAAATGTAGCTGGCACGGAAACCCGTCCTTTCTTGTCTATTTTGTTTTCGTAGCTTGATAAAAACATATTTTTTCAAAAATTTAATAACTCCTATTTTTTTCAATGTACCCTTTATTATGGGATTATTTGGGATAGTATGGGTTTTTATAAATTAGTCAATAAATTTGTATTTCTAGAAAAGCACAAAAGTAGAACATTTAAAATAGGAGTTATTTGCTAGATAATCTGTAAGCCGGGTTCTGTCATTGAAGATGTTATTTCTCTAGGCTTAAATTCACACTTAAGCTCAAGCGGTTAACCCAGAAGACTAACTAAAGACGGTTTTTAGTGCTTTCACACAATGTCTTCTCTATTTAACCTTGCTCCCAGTGGGGTTTGCCATGCGTTTTTTGTTACCAAAAAACCGGTGAGCTCTTACCTCGCCGTTTCACCCTTGCCTTGATAAGGCGGTTTATTTTCTGTGGCACTATCCCTGAAGTCACCCTCGCCAGTTATTAACTGGCACTGTGTCTTTATGGAGCCCGGACTTTCCTCTGTTAGCAAAACTAACAGCAACAATCCAATTATCTAGCAATCATAATTTATTTGATTAGAGCTAATTGATCAAGTTAATTAGATAAATTAGCTAAAAATTGGCTTATTTTATAGGTTTTTTTATCTATTTTGCCTGAAACATTATTTGGAAGGTAATGCTGCTGAAATGACTTTATAACAAATTTGTCTTTTTTTCTTCTTTTGAAAACATGGAAGTATCTATATCCTATTATAAATAAATTTTTAAAAAATAAATTTTTTATTCCTTTTTTATTGGTTAGTTCCAATTTTTTTTTATCATCATCATACCATCGCCCAATTTTAAATTTACTTAATTTTTTCCAAGGAAATTTTTCTCCGGGATCTAGTTTTCTCAATGGAGCAATATCTGAATGACCTAAAAAATTTTCTTTTTTTATCATGTATCTTTTTTTTAAAAACTTACATAAACTGATCAAGCTTCTTATTTGATTTTTGCTAAAATTTTGGTACCCAAATTCATGTCCTTTGTTAACGAGTTCAATGCCTATTGAGCTATCGTTTAAATTATTGAAATTTTTCCATTTTGATTTTCCTGCATGCCAAGCCACTTTATTTTCATTAACCATCTGAATGATTTCACCCTTTCTATTAATTAAATAGTGGCAGCTTACTTTTGCCTTGCTATTCTTTAGCCTGTTTATTGATGCAATTTCAGATTGCATTCCTGTATAGTGGATAATCACGAATTTTATCCTCGTTTTTTTCCTTGTTTTTTCTGCATAATTAGGCGAAGGGTTTCTTTTAATTTTCATAACAATTGTATAAATTAACACTTAAATAAATTTTAAGCTAAATTATTATAGAATATAAATAAAATGTATATATATAACGTTATTATAATGAATTACTTAATTATTAAAAAAATCTCTTACATCTTTTTAATCACTTGTCTCTTAATTTCCAGCGCAAAAGCTACTGAAGAGTGCTTTGAAAATACTAGCAGAGCTGTATTCAATTTTAATATGGCTTTTGATGATGCTATTTTAGAACCAATTGCTAAAGGTTATAATAAGTTACCAGATCCAATTAAAAGTGGTGCTAGTAATTTTACATCAAATATTGGAACACTTTTATCTATTCCGAATAATATATTGCAAGGTAATTTTAAGCAACTCGGGCATTCGGTAGGAAGCTTTGCGGTAAACACTTCAGTTGGAATTTTTGGTTTTTTAAACCCAGCAGAAAAAATGGGTTTGAGACCTCATAAAGAAGATGTTGGTCAAACACTAGGTTCTTATGGTGTAGGAACTGGCTGTTACTTTGTTCTTCCAATTCTTGGGCCTACCACAGCAAGAGATGCGTTAGGGTTGATTGCTGATAGTTTTGTTGACCCTTTTGCCCACATAACAATTAGAGAGCATGAACTGCTTGGTATTTCAGGCAATAAATTGGATTACTTTACAGTGAGAGGAACTGGGGCAATTGATTTTAGAGCTGATAATAATACTAATTTTGAAAGTTTAGAGAAAAACTCGATTGATTTATATTCTTCATTTAAGAGCATTTATTTACAAGATAGAGTTAATAAAATTAAAAATTCCACCGATACTCAGGATGACTGGGAAAGTCTAGATAATTAGAATAAGAAATGAAAAGACTAGGAATTTATATTATCTCATCATTATTTTTTTTTCAAAGCTACTTATTTGCTTATAGTTCAAATCCAGAAAAATTTATTTCAGAGTTAGTTGCTGAAGTTATAATCAAATTATCAGATAAAAATTTAAGCAAAGACGATAAAACTGATTTCATTGAAAAAGTTGCACTTGAAAATGTTGATATTAATGCATTAGGTTTATACACATTAGGTGAATTAAGAAAATCCTCTGATGAACAAACTATAAATAAATACCAACAAGCATTTGAAAAATATTTTTTAAAAAGCTTAATTTCAAGACTAACTGATTACTCATCAAGTAAATTTGATATTCTCGATGCAGATAAAAAGAGTTCTAACTATACCATTGTAAGCTCGAAAATTACACCTGAGGACGGTGGTCCTGAAGTAAAAATTGATTGGAGAGTTTATACGAAAAATCCCGACAAACCACTTATTAGAGACTTGATAGTTGAAGGGCTAAGTTTAGCCAGAACACAAAAAGAGGAATTTGCATCTATACTAAATTCAAATAACAACGATATAAATATTCTTATTAATAAACTAATTGATTTCGCTACAAATTAATTTGGTGGGCCCACCAGGACTCGAACCTGGGACCAATACATTATGAGTGTACTGCTCTAACCAACTGAGCTACAGGCCCTTTGGAACTTTTCTTATATCACAAAAAATTATTTTTCTAAGAAACTTTTTAATTGTTTTGATCTACTTGGATGCTTGAGTTTTCTCAGTGCTTTAGCTTCAATTTGCCTAATTCTCTCTCTGGTAACTGAAAACTGTAAACCTACTTCTTCTAAAGTATGGTCTGTATTCATACCTATTCCAAATCTCATTCTTAGCACTCTTTCCTCCCTTGGTGTCAAAGAAGCTAAAATTTTAGTAGTTGACTCACTTAAATTAGATTGGATTGCTGTATCTAAAGGTTGCAAAGCATTTTTATCCTCTATAAAATCTCCTAAGCTACTATCTTCCTCATCTCCAACTGGAGTTTCAAGTGAGACTGGTTCTTTAGCAATTTTTAATACTTTTCTGACTTTTTCTAAAGGCATCGCTAATTTTTTCGCTAGCTCTTCTGGTGTTGGTTCTCTGCCAAATTCACTCATGATCTGACGTTGTGTTCTTACAATTTTATTTATAGTTTCAATCATATGAACTGGTATTCTAATAGTTCGAGCTTGATCGGCTATAGATCTTGTTATTGCTTGCCTAATCCACCAAGTAGCATAAGTAGAAAATTTATATCCTCTTCTATACTCAAATTTATCAACAGCTTTCATCAGACCAATATTGCCCTCTTGAATTAAATCTAAAAACTGTAGACCTCTATTTGTATACTTTTTCGCTATTGAAATTACTAATCTTAAATTTGCTTCAACCATTTCTTTTTTAGCAACTCTAGACTCTCTTTCACCTTTTTGTATTCTGCTTACTAATTTTTTAAATTCACCAACGGATAAACCAATTTTCTTACTGAATTCTACTAATCTATCTCTTATTTCCGCAAAGTCTTTTTTGAATTTTTTGAAAAATGCTTTCCAAATTACATTTTCCCTTAAAAAAGATTCAAATTTTGGATTAATTTCATTTCCTAAATAATATTTTAAAAATTCTTCTCGAGAAATTTTATTATCCATCGCTAGTCTCAATAAAACACCCTCTAAAGATACAATTTTTTTATTCTCTTTGTAGTGAGATTGAACTAACTCCTCAACTACATAAGGAGCAAGTTGTAAATTTTTAAAATTATCTACCAAAACTTCTTGAATCTTTTTAAAGTTTTTATTTTTAGAAACAGATAATTCTTTAGAGTTTAGCAAACACTCTAATTTTTCAACCTGGTATTTTTGAAGTTTTGCATAATTTTTGTTTAATGAGTCTAAAATATTTATTATTTTTGGCTTAATCTCTTCCTCCATTTTAGCAAGAGAAACATTGAATTCGTCATCTTCGCTTGATGAGTTCTCATCTTTCTTATTGACATCATCTACTTTTTTATCTTTATTATCTTTTTTAACTTTATCTTTTTTGTTAATCTTTAAATCATCGTCATCATCTAAAGCTTCAAAATCTTCATAAGTAGAGTCAATGTCAATAATTTCTCTTACTAACATTTGTTGACTTTCTATTTGTTCCTTCCATTCAAATATTTTTTTTCCCACTATCGGACTTTGAGTAAGAGCATTGATCATAACATCTTTTCCTGCTTCAATTCTCTTAGCTATAGCAATTTCTCCCTCTCTAGAAAGAAGTTCAACTCCACCCATTTCTCTAAGGTACATTCTGATCGGATCATCACTTTTGTCTGTTGTTTTTTCATCATCAGAAGATGATGCTTCTTTTTTCTTGTTAGATTGATATTGAGATTTTTTTTCTACAAGAGTTATCTTTTCATCAACTAAAATAATAAAAGCACGTTCAATATTTTCATATGTGCTGTTTCTTTTTCCTAAGGATTTTCCAAGTTCTTCATATGTAATGAATCCCCTGTGTTTGCCTTTATCTAAAATTCTTTCAAAAGATTTTGTAATTAATTTTTCAGACATAAATGAATAGTGGAATATATATAGTCTTTGATTAAAAAAAATCTATCTTTTTTTAATCCCTATTTAACTGGCTTTTAAGCTTGATTAATTCTAAATACGAGTTTTCATCAAGGTTGTTAATCAGTTCCTTTTCTAAAGACTCTATTTTTTTCAAATTATCTTGTTCTTTAAAATCAAGAATTAGCTCATCAAGTAAATCAAGGATATCTTGATCGTTTTTATCTTTAGTTATTATTTGAATATTAGAATTTTCTTCGATTTCATCTGAAAGATCTTGATATTCTTTTCTAATCTTTTCTAAAGCATTAACATTTTTACTATTGTTATTAGAAAGTTCAGTAATGATAGTGTTTTTTAAACTTTCATTTTTTTCAGAAATAAACTCAATTTCTGAAAGCTCCTCTAACTTCTTAGAAGCTATCTCAAAATAATTTAAAACTATAAATAAAATAGAAAATTCAATAATCTGAGTTTTAGAAAGATTTTTTCTTTTTTGATGCAAGATTTTTGTTTCTTTTAGTATTTGATAATCTCTTTTCTTATTAAATTTATTGTAATTATAGCTTTGTTTGTATGTTTGTATTGGAGTTAATTTTTTTATTTTTTCTAAAAAATCTTCAAGCACATATTTTTTTAGAGTTTCATCTTGAATAGAGTAGGATAATTTTTTAATCTCTTTCTCAAATTTTGAAACCTCAAAAGGATTATTTTGATCTATTTTATTTAAATGATAATTCCAAATATAAGTTTGTATTATTTGCTTGTCTTTTAATAAACTTACAAAGCCATCTTTTCCATTTTGTTTTATAAAATCGTCTGGATCTTTTCCTTCTGGCAAAATTGAAAAGAAAATTTTATTTTTATCATTTATCATTGGAAATAATTTTTCCGCAATTCTTAAAGCTGCTTTTTGACCGCTCTCATCACCATCCAAACAAATTATTGGATTAGAAAAAAATTTCCAAATTAAATCAATTTGTCTTTCTGTAAGAGCTGTGCCAGAGTTTGCTATAACATTTTTTACCCCAACCGAATAAATACTCACAACATCCATGTAGCCTTCAACAATTATTACTTCATCTGTTTCGGCGCGAGAATCTTTAGCTTTATCTAAATTAAAAATCATATTACCTTTTTTATAAAATTCAGTTTCAGGTGAATTGATATATTTTGCTAATTTGCTCTCACGAATAATTCGTCCACCAAATGCAATTGTATCTCCGCTAATATTATTTACTGGAAAAATAATTCTAGAATTAAATCTATCAACATTTTTTCCTGTTTTATCATTTTTATAATATAGGCCAGTTAACGCTATATCTTCTTCGTTATATTTTTTTATAAGATCATCGTAAAAATTATTTTTCCAAGGCACGTACCCGAGTTGAAATTCATTTATTACGTTTTTATTCAATCCTCTTTTTAAAAGATAGTCTAAAGCATCTTTATTACTTTCTAGAAATAATTGTTGATGAAAATATTTAGAATAATCTTTGAATATATTTTTATAATTTTGAAATCTTAGATCTTTTTTTTTATCAAAATTTGAAAACCTATAAGGTTGCATACCAGCTTCTGCAGCTAAAGTTCTGACTGCTTCACCAAAACCAATTGATTTAGTTTTCATTAAAAAATCAAAAATATTTCCGTGTTCACTAGAACTAAAACAGTGATAAAATTCCTTCTCATCGTTAACTGTAAATGACGGACTTTTTTCATTTTTAAAAGGAGAAAGACCAATAAATTCCTTGCCTCTTTTTTTTAATTGAACAGATTTACCTACTACTTGTGAAACTTTTAATCTTAATTTAATTTCATCAAGATATTCTTTAGGGTACTTCATTTAATTCAAAAGTTCTTTTATGATCAAACTTACTTTCGAGAAGTCTATTGTATCAGCATGCTTTGCTTTTAGTACTCCCATAACCTTGCCCATATCTTTCATTGAAGATGCTCCAACAGATTTTATAGTCTCTTGACAAATTTTCTTTGTTTCTTCTTCACTTAATTGTGTAGGAAGAAAAGCATTAATTATCTCTATCTCTTTAGACTCACTTTCCAACAATTCATCCCTACCAGCCTTTTTATAAACTTCACAAGACTCATTTCTCTGCTTAACCATTTTTTTTAAAATGGCATTTATATCGCTATCGGCAATTTGTTTTACCCCTTTTGAACGTCCAGCTATTTCCGCATCTTTTATTGCAGATATTATCAGTCTCAATGTAGGATAAGTGTTTTTATCTTTAGCCTTTAAAGCGCTGTTTAATTTTTCTTCAATTTGTTGTTTAAGAGACATAATAATAATTTATTTTAATCACAATTCTTATCTAAAATAAAAAGAACTTTCTTGACGATTATATTTCTATTTCATATGTTTCGCAAAATCATGTTCATAAGTTTTTTACTTTAACTCATGAGTTGTATTTGAAACCAAAAATTCAAAATATAAACTCATTTAAAAATCTTAAAAAGATCGATTCCAACGCTATTTTAGTTCTTCAAAATGGAAAGTTTTTTAAAGGTCTAGGCTTAGGCTTTCAAGGAACAGCTACGGGTGAAGTATGTTTCAACACTTCAGTTACTGGGTATCAAGAAATTATTTCAGATCCATCATATGCAGAACAAATTATTAACTTTACTTTCCCTCATGTTGGAAATGTCGGAACTAATAAAGAGGACCATGAATCAGATAAAATTTGGACTAAAGGTATAATAATAAATACTGAGATCACTGAGCCTTCAAATTATAGATCCTTAAATCATTTAGACAAATGGTTAAAAAAAAATAAAATTGTTGGCATCACAGGAATAGATACCAGAAGTCTTACAAACATTATTAGAGATAAGGGTGCTCCAAAAGGAACCATATCTTTTTCAAAAAAAGGTAAGTTCAATATTAAAAACCTACTTAGTAACACTCAGAAATGGAGTGGCTTGAAAAATTTAGATTTAGCAGAAAAAGTCTCAACAAAAAAAACATACTTATGGAAAGATTTAAAAACGTGGAAAAAAGGGAATGGTTTTATTAAAAATAAAAAGAAAAATCTTCATGTCGTTGCTATCGATTATGGGATTAAAAAAAATATCTTAAGGTACTTTTCAGACTTTAATTGTAAAGTTACAATTGTTTCTTGTAAGGCAAATGCAAAAGATATTCTTAAAATGAAACCTAATGGTATATTTTTGTCAAATGGCCCAGGTGATCCTGCTGCTACTGGCAAATATGCAATTCCAATCATAAAAGATTTAATAAAAAATAATTTACCAATATTTGGGATTTGTTTAGGACATCAAATTTTAGCACTAACTTTAGGCGCCAAGACAAAAAAAATGAATCTAGGTCATAGAGGAGCTAATCATCCTGTTAAAAATTTAATAAAAGGAAATGTAGAAATAACAAGTCAAAATCATGGATTTGAAGTTATTAAAAATACCCTTTCTAAAAATATTCAAATTACGCATCAGTCTCTTTTTGACAATAGCATTGAAGGTATAAGGCTTAAAAATAAACCTGTGTTTTCTGTACAATATCACCCAGAGTCAAACCCAGGTCCGCAAGATAGTGTTTATTTATTCGAAGAATTTTTAAGGAGTATGAAAAAAAATGCCAAAAAGAAAAGATCTTAAAAAAATTTTAGTTGTTGGTGCTGGACCAATTATTATTGGTCAAGCCTGTGAATTTGACTATTCCGGCACACAAGCTTGCAAAGCATTAAAAGATGAAGGCTACAAAGTTATTTTAGTAAATTCTAATCCTGCAACAATAATGACTGATCCTGATATTGCAGATAAAACTTATATTGAACCTATCACTCTGGAAGTTTTAGAAAAAATTATTATAAAAGAAAAACCTGATGCAATTCTTCCAACAATGGGTGGTCAAACAGCTCTTAATCTTGCGATGGAGGCTCAAAAGAAAGGAATACTTAAAAAATATAAAATAGAATTAATTGGCGCTAATTCAAAAGCTATTTCTAATGCTGAGGACAGAAAAAAATTTAGAAAAAATATGATTGATATTGGTTTAGATTTACCAAAATCTGAGATCGTCAATAATATAAATCAGGCGTCAAAAGTTTTAAAAAAAATTGGTTTACCTGCAATCATTAGACCAGCGTTTACTCTAGGAGGTCTTGGAGGCGGAATTGCTAAAAACAAAAAAGATTATTTAAAAATTATTAAAAATGGATTACACGAGTCACCCGTAAGCCAAGTATTGGTTGAAGAATGTCTAGAAGGTTGGAAAGAATTTGAAATGGAAGTTATAAGGGATAAAAAAGACAACTGTATCATTATTTGCTCTATTGAAAATATTGATCCAATGGGCATACATACTGGAGACTCAGTTACTGTCGCACCAGCTTTAACACTTACAGATAAAGAGTATCAAGTGATGAGAAATGCTTCTATTGCATGTCTTAGAAAAATAGGTGTGGAAACAGGAGGATCAAATGTACAATTTGCCATCAATCCTAAAAATGGAAGAATGGTCGTAATAGAGATGAATCCAAGAGTTTCTAGATCATCTGCTCTTGCTTCAAAAGCTACTGGTTTTCCTATAGCAAAAGTAGCTGCAAAATTAGCAGTTGGTTACACGCTAGATGAATTAAAAAATGAAATTACGAAAGTAACACCTGCTTCTTTTGAACCCACAATTGACTATGTAGTGACTAAAATTCCAAGATTTACATTTGAAAAATTTTCAACTTCAGCCGCAGTATTAGGTACTTCAATGAAATCTGTGGGTGAAGCGATGGCTATAGGGAGAAATTTTAAAGAGTCTCTTCAAAAAGCGCTAGTATCTCTTGAAACTGGTTTTTCAGGATTAGATAGAATATTTATTTTAAATAAAAAACAAATAGAAAAAAAACTTAAAGAAAATATTCCTAATAAAATTTTGTTAGTTGCTGAAGCTTTTAGAAAAAAAATTAATTTAAAAAAGGTTTTTAGTTTATCTAAGATTGATCCATGGTTCTTAGAACAAATTAAAGAAATTGTTGACAACGAAACTAAAATTAAAAATAGAGGACTTCCCAAGGATTTCAATGAGTTTAATCGAATTAAATCTATTGGTTTTTCTGATAAAAAATTATCTGAACTAACGAAAACATCTGAGAATGTTGTAAGGCAAAAAAGAACAGCTCTTAAAATATTACCTGTATTTAAGAAAGTAGATACTTGTGCAGCTGAATTTAAATCATTCACTCCTTATATGTATTCAACCTATCAAAGAAATTTTTCATTTAACTCAGAATGTGAGGCGAATCCATCTTCTAAAAAGAAAATTATAATATTGGGTGGTGGGCCAAATAGAATAGGACAAGGAATAGAATTTGATTATTGCTGTTGTCAGGCTAGTTTTTCACTAAAAGAAGCGGGTTATGAAACAATCATGATTAATTGTAATCCAGAAACTGTTTCTACTGACTATGATACAAGCGACCGATTATACTTTGAGCCTTTAAAAGAAGAGTATGTCTTTAATATAATAAAAAAAGAAAAAGAAAAAGGAAACCTAATTGGTGTTATCGCTCAGTTTGGTGGCCAAACCCCAATTAAACTCGCTAAATTTTTATATGATAACAAACTTCCAATTCTGGGAACACAATATTCATCAATTGATTTGGCTGAAGATAGAGATTTATTTAGAAACCTTCTTAATAAATTAAAATTAAAACAGGCTAAAAGTGGAATCGCTAAAACATTCAAGCAAGCAATTCAAATAGCAGAGAGAATTGGTTTGCCATTAATGGTTAGACCTTCTTATGTATTAGGCGGAAGAGCAATGGAAATTGTTCATGAAAAAAGTCAGCTGAAAAAATTTGTTGAGGAAGCTTTCAAAGCAGCTGAAAAAAATCCAATTTTAATTGATAAATTTATTGATCATGCAATGGAAGTTGATGTTGATGCAATATCTGACGGGAAACAAGTGCATGTCGCAGGTATCATGCAGCACATTGAAGAAGCCGGCATTCATTCAGGAGACTCAGCTTGTAGCTTACCGCCAATATCAATTAAACCACATTTGATTAAAGAGATTGAAAACCAAACTATAAAATTAGCTTTAGCTTTAAAAGTTAAGGGTTTCATGAATATTCAATTTGCAATTAAAAAAGATGAAATTTATGTGATCGAAGTAAATCCTAGAGCCAGCAGAACCGTACCGTTTGTATCAAAAGCAAAAGGTCTTCCTCTTGCGAAAATTGCATCAAGAGTGATGGCGGGTGAAAAATTATCTAAATTTAATTTGAGAGACAAATCTAAAGGAATGTATGCTGTAAAAGAAGCTGTATTTCCTTTTAACAAATTTCCAAATAGCGATTTACTCTTAGGTCCTGAAATGAAGTCAACAGGTGAAGTAATGGGATTTGATAAAAACTTTGGAATGGCGTTTGCTAAAAGTCAAATTGGTGCTGCTAACTCATTGCCAAAGCAGGGACTTGCATTCATATCATTAAAAAACTCTCATAAAGATGAGGGTATCAATTTAGCAAAAGAACTAATTAAATTAAATTTTACATTATGCGCCACTAAAGGAACTGCAAAGTATTTCAAACAACATAAAATTAAATGTAAAATCATCAATAAAATAAGTGGTGGATCTCCTCATATTGTTGATGTCTTGGATGCTAAAAAAATTGCACTTGTGATAAATACTGGAGGTGGAAATACTGAACATAGATTAAATGATGCAATCGCACTTAGAAGAGCAACATTAAAAAATAAAGTTCCTTACTGTACAAATATGTCCACCGCTCAGGCATGCTTGGAAGCTATAAAATCTCTTAAAACTAGAAAACTAGAAGTAACTTCACTTCAAGATATTTAATAAACTTTCCAGTCCGTGGAAAATGTCACATAATTAACTTGGATACATCTTCTTTCTTTTTTAATTTCTTTTTTTTCCATACCATGCCAAGAATCTGGTCCACTTGTGAAAAAATATCCATAATTATTTTTATAAGGAACTGTTTTGACTTTAGTTAAATTTTTATCATAAAAATCTGTTCCTAAATTTTCTGACTCATTATGTAGATTGATAAATATAATAGATGACATTAGTTTTTCTTTGATGTCGCAATGAGGCTTAAGCCAAAAACCTTCTCGGTCGCATATCACTTCTAATCTAACATACGAATTGCTTAAATCTTTACCAATTAAAGCGCCGACCTTTTTATAAACTTTTTCAGATCTAAGCTCTTCAATAAAATTAGTAAGATGAGGAAACTGATTGGTATTCTCTTTAGTAACATAGCATCTTATTTTTTTTGCCTTACCTCCATCTTTAATACCTGAGCGATAAGCGCCTTCTCCACCATCTAAAGCTCTAGTTCCATCATAATTTAAATTTTCATTTTTAGGATCTAGCACATTAGCTTCGCTTATTTCTTTAATGGCTTTTTCGGTTAAAGGTTGATTAATTTCAAAATGATCGAAAGGATCGCTGAAAGACTTTGTTTTATTTTCTAATGACTTAAATAATTCCATTTGTTTTTAATTTTGATTTTATTAAAGGGGCAATTCTGTTCACCTCATTTAAACTTTGGTAACTCCATTCTTCCACATTTACTTCCAGTTCTTTGGTTATTCCTAAATTAGTCATTAAAGTATAAAATTTTTTAAATCTAGTATTTTTTTTGACTGGTTTCATCATCGCTATGTAAACTGGTTTACCTGTAATAGCAGCCTCAGAAATCATAGATGTAGAGTCACAGGTTACAACGGATATATCCGATATAGCTAAAGCAGAAAGATAAGCTCTTTTATCAACAGTTTTAATTACAGTATGATTAAAACCAAAAGTATCGTAAGCCTTTTTTATTATTTTTTCCGGTGTCCTATAGGATGGAATTATAACAATTTTATATTTGTCGGGAGTAAAAATTGTTTTTATTTTTGTAAACATTTGATGAATAGAAGTATCGTCATAATTATAATATTTATTAGGTCCTCCAATTATAAAAGATACTAATTTTTTTTTATCTTTATTTATTTCAAGATAGCTAGCGTTATCTTTAATTTCTTTTTTTGTTAAATAATGAATAGCTCCTTTAGTTGTAAAAACATTTTCACCTTTTATGCCATCATGTTCTGGACTGATAATTAAATCAAAATGTTTAAATGAAACCTTTGGATCTTGAATATGAATTGTAAAAATTTCTTTACCTAGTCTTTTTTTTAAAGCGATAGATGGAATAACACTTTTTCTACCACAAGATATTACAACCCTACTATTACAAATAAATTTTTCTTTAACAAGATTTTCAGATATCGGGGCGAATTTTGGAGGTATTAAATTCCAGAAAGATTTTAATTCAATATTCTGATGTTTATAACTTAACCCTAAAGCTCTCGCCAACCCTTCAACTTGGCTTACCATTCCGTGCATGCCTTGTGTCAAAAGAATTGCTTTTAATTCTAACATGAGTTCCTATATATAATCATAATAAGATGAATAATAAATCAACTAAACATACAAAAGTGTTAATTCTTGGATCTGGTCCTGCGGGTTATACGGCTGCAATTTATGCGGCAAGAGCAATGTTAAAACCTATACTTGTTTATGGTTCTCAACCTGGCGGCCAACTCACTACAACTACAGATGTAGAAAATTATCCTGGATATTCAAAAGTAATACAAGGTCCTTGGCTTATGGAAGAAATGAAAGGTCAGGCAGAAGCTGTTGGCACTGAAATGATACAGGATCATATTAGTAAAGTAGATTTATCCAAAAAACCATTTGAAGCCATTGGAGATAGTGGTCAGGTTTACACCGCGGATAGCTTTATTATTTCAACCGGTGCACAAGCAAGATGGTTAAATTTAAAATCTGAACAAGAATTTAGAGGTTTTGGAGTTTCAGCGTGCGCAACATGTGATGGATTCTTTTTTAAAGAAAAAGAAGTTGCGGTAGTTGGCGGAGGTAATGCAGCTGTTGAAGAGGCAATGTTCCTTACAAAATTTGCTTCGAAAGTTTATTTAATACATAGAAGAAACGAATTAAGGGCTGAAAAAATGCTTCAAGAAAAATTAAAAGCTAATAAAAAGATAGAGATTATTTGGGATAGTGCCGTTGATGAAGTAATAGGAACTGCTGAACCTAAAGTTGTTAATGCACTAAAAATTAAAAATTTAAAAACAAATAGTATTACAGATTTAAAAATTGATGGTCTCTTTATTGCTATTGGGCATGATCCAGCTACCGCTTTATTTAAAAATCAGCTTGATATGGATAAGGAAGGTTATTTAATTACTAAATCTGACTCTACTGAGACTAATGTTCCCGGCGTATTTGCTGCAGGAGATGTAAAAGATAAGGTATTTAGACAGGCTGTTACTGCCGCTGGTATGGGATGTATGTCTGCCCTAGAGGCAGAAAAATATTTATCTTCAAAATAATTAGAAATGTAAAAAAATTAGTAACTTCTGTTACTGGTAAAGCAGCTTAAGTGGTACAAATGAATCAATACAAATATATTAAAACTTTTAAATTATTACTTCCATTCTTGTGGCCAGAAAAAAGAAAAGATTTAAAGATTAGAGTAAGTTTTGCAGTCATTGCTTTAATTTTAGCGAAAATAGCAAGTATTAGTACTCCTTTAGTTTTAGGTAGCGCAGTAAATTCGCTTACCGAATTGAGTTCAGGAATTAACCTGTTCATGTTAGTGCCTATCGCTTTAGTGATTGCTTATGGTCTTACAAAAGTTATTGCTTTATCATTTGTTGAAATTAGAGATGCTTTATTCTCAAGAGTTTCTCAATATTCAATTAGGAAAATATCTTTGACCATGTTTGAGCATCTTCACAGTCTCTCGCTGCAATTTCATTTAAATAGGCAAACAGGCGGACTGGCTAAATATATTGATAGGGGCACTAAGGGAATAGACTTTCTCTTAAGATATGTTTTATTTAATATTGTACCTACTTTTTTTGAGGTATTTTTAGTCTCAGGAGTCTTATTTTATTTATACGGTCCCTGGTATGCCGTTATAACACTCTTAACTATCGGCTTTTATTCTTATTTAACTTTTGTAATTACTGAATGGAGAAATGTTTTTAGAAAAAGAATGAATAAGGCCGATAATGACGTAAGTACAAAAATGATTGATAGTTTATTAAACTTTGAAACAGTTAAATACTTTAATAATGAAAATTTTGAGTCTTCGAGACTTGATCAATCCTTAGAAGAATATGAACTAGCTGCAAACCAAAGCAGGCATACTTTATCGATGTTAAATATAGCCCAAACATTTATTATAATGATTGGAATTACAATTATGCTAGTGATGTCAGTTTACGGCATTAAAAGTGGAGATATTGATATTGGCGGATTTGTTGTGATTAACGCCTACATGCTTCAATTATATCAACCATTAAACTGGCTCGGATCAGTTTATAGAGAAATAAGGCAATCATTAACAGATATGGAAAATATGTTTAATTTATTAGAAATTTCTCCACCAAAAGATGAGAGTCTAAAAGTGCTAACTGCAAGTAATGATACGGAAATTAAATTTGATAAGGTTAGTTTTGATTATGATGTAAGAAGAACTATAATTAATAAAGTCTCATTTACTGTTCCTAATGGAAAAAAAGTAGCAATTGTTGGGCCAACCGGTGCAGGTAAATCAACAATAAGTAGACTATTATTTAAATTTTATGACCCTAAAGAAGGAAATATTTATATTAATAGCACTAATATAAATAATATTTCTCAAAATTCACTAAGAAAAATTATTGGTGTAGTGCCCCAAGATACAGTTTTATTTAATGACTCAATTTATTATAACATTGCTTACGGAAACGCTTCGTCTTCTAAAGAAGAAGTCATTAAAGCTGCTAAAAATGCAGATATTCATAATTTTATAAACTCTTTGCCAGATGGTTATAAAACTATTGTAGGTGAAAGAGGCTTAAAGTTATCTGGCGGAGAAAAACAAAGAGTAGCTATTGCTAGAACTATTTTAAAAAATCCTAAGATATTTTTCTTTGATGAAGCTACTTCAGCATTAGATACTAGCACTGAAAAAGAAATACAAAAAAATCTTGAAAATATTTCAGCAGGTAAAACAACTTTAATAATTGCACATCGTCTTTCTACAGCTGCTAATGCAGATAATATTATTGTTCTTGATAAAGGTGCTATTATTGAACAAGGAACACATCAGAGTTTGTTATTGGAAAAAGGGAAGTACTTTGAGATGTGGGAGAAACAAAAGCCTAGCTAAGGCTTTTACAAAAAGAAGAAATTTTTTCTAAAGCCTTCTTTAGATTCTCCATAGACGTTGCGTAAGAAATTCTAAAAAAACCTTCTAAACCAAATGCTGAACCTTGAACAACTGCCACACCACTATTCTCTAATAAAGACTGAACAAAATCTGTATCCGTTTTTAATTCATTGCCATTAGTATCTTTTTTACCTATTAAGCCTTTACAGCTTGGGAAAACATAAAATGCACCATCTGGATTTAAACATTCAATTCCATCAATTTCATTTAGTGCCTTAACAACAAAGTTTCTTCTTTCTTGAAATGAAGTTGCTCTCTCTTTTATAAAATCTTGAGTTCCATTTAAAGCTTCAACTGCAGCAGCTTGACTGATTGAAGATGGGTTGGTTGTTGATTGAGATTGTATTTTAGCAATTGCTTTAATAATTTCTTTTGGACCAGCGGCATAGCCTATTCTCCAGCCTGTCATTGAATATGCTTTACTAACTCCATTCATTGTTAGCACTCTATTTTTTAAACCCTCAATTTGTGCAATAGTAAAAAACTTAAAACCTTCGTATGTTACGTGTTCATAAATATCATCACTTAATATATAAACTTGAGGATGCTTTTCTAAAACTTTAGCAATTTCTCTTATATCTCTTTCAGAGTAACAAGCGCCAGTAGGATTTGATGGTGAATTTAATATTATCCATTTTGTTTTGTTTGTTATTATTTTTTCTAATTCTGAAGGATTGATCTTAAATCCTTGTTTTTCAGTGCACTCTAAAATTATTGGTGTTCCTCCTGCTAGCAAAACCATGTCAGGATAAGACACCCAGTAAGGAGCCGGTACAATGACTTCGTCTCCTTCATTCAGGGTTGCCATCATAGCGTTATAGATAACATGCTTTCCTCCTGCCCCAACTGTTATTTGATTAATTTGATATTCTAAATTGTTTTCTCTTTTAAACTTATTAATAATCGCATCTTTTAAAGCGGGCGTTCCATCTACTGCTGTGTACTTTGTATCTCCATCTTTAATTGCTTTTATAGCTGCTTGTTTAATGTTTTCTGGAGTGTCAAAATCAGGTTCTCCAGCTCCTAGGCCAATTATATCTTTGCCAGATGCCTTTAGTTCTCGTGCTTTTTGAGTAACAGCTATTGTAGGCGACGGTTTTATACGTTTTAAAGTGTTGGAAACTATGCTCATTGAATTTTATAATATTATTTTTAAATTATTAATAACACAAAATGCAAAATACTTATCAAGAAAAAATACTAGATTTAGAGACTACTAACAATTCCCCAAGAGTGAAGCTAGAGGGTGGTATTAAATTCAAAATAAAAAGTGAATTTCAACCAGCTGGTGATCAGCCTGAAGCTATAAAAGCTTTAACCAAAAATCTAAAAGATAAAAAAAATGAACAAGTGCTTCTTGGTGTTACTGGCTCAGGTAAAACATTCACGATGGCAAAAGTCATTGAACAAACAAATAGACCTGCCCTAATTCTTGCTCCAAATAAAACTTTAGCCGCACAGCTATACGGAGAATTTAAAAGTTTTTTTCCAGATAATGCAGTCGAATATTTTGTGTCATACTACGATTATTATACTCCAGAAGCATATGTACCTAGATCTGATACTTACATAGAAAAAGAAGCTTCAATAAATGAACAGATAGATAGAATGAGGCACTCAGCTACTCGATCTTTATTAGAAAGAGATGACGTAATAATTGTAGCCAGTGTTTCGTGTATATACGGACTAGGTTCTGTGGAAGCTTATAGCAAAATGACTATAACTTTGAAAAAGAACAATGAGTACAGTAGAGATGACCTAATCAGAACTTTTGTAACACTTCAATATAAAAGAAATGACCAAAATTTTTTTAGAGGAACTTTTAGAGTAAGAGGAGAAAATTTAGAAATTTTTCCATCTCACTTAGAGGATAGAGCTTGGAGAATTAGTTTTGATCTTAACAAATTAAAAAAAATAGAAGAATTCGATCCTTTAACAGGAGATAAAACTAATGAATACTCTGCAATAAAAATTTATGCTAATAGCCATTATATAACTCCTAAGCCAACAATGGACCAGGCTATCAGGCAAATTAAATCAGAATTGGCAGAGACTTTAAAAAAACATCGAGCAGATAATAAATTATTAGAAGAGCAGAGATTACGAGAGAGAACTAAGTTTGATCTTGAAATGATAGAGGCTACTGGTACATGTGCTGGAATAGAAAACTATTCTAGATATTTGTCAGGTAGAAAAGCTGGCGAGCCTCCTCCAACATTATTTGAATATTTTCCAGACAATGCAATTATATTTGTTGACGAAAGTCATGTAACTGTTCCTCAATTAAATGGAATGTATAAAGGAGATAGAACAAGAAAAAGTACCTTAGCTGAATATGGTTTTCGATTACCTTCTTGCATGGACAACAGACCTTTAAAGTTTGAAGAATGGGATATGATGAGAACTCAAACAGTATTTGTTTCAGCTACACCAGGTCCTTGGGAATTAAAACAAACAGATAATAAACATATTGATCAAATTATTAGACCAACAGGATTAATAGATCCGCCCGTAGAAATAAGACCGGCAAAAACTCAAGTGGATGACCTTATGCATGAAGCTGCGCAAGTGATTGAAAAAGGTTATAGAGTTTTAGCAACAACGCTGACAAAAAAAATGGCTGAAGATTTAACAGAATATCTACATGAAAATGGTCTTAAGGTTAGATATATGCACTCAGATATCGATACTCTAGAAAGAATAGAAATTATAAGAGATTTAAGACTAGGAGTTTTTGATATTTTAGTAGGAATAAATTTATTGAGAGAAGGTTTAGATATTCCAGAATGTGGCTTAGTAGGTATTTTAGATGCTGATAAAGAAGGTTTTTTAAGGTCAGAAACTTCTTTGATTCAAACTATTGGAAGAGCAGCAAGAAATGTTGACTCTAAAGTAATTCTATACGCTGACAAAGTAACAAAAAGTATTGATAAGGCTACAAAAGAGACAGATCGTAGAAGAACCATACAGTCAAATTATAACAAAAAAAATAACATTACAGCGGAGTCAATTAAAAAGGAGATTGGAGATATCTTAGAGTCCGTTTATGAAAAAGATCATGTAAATATCAAAGAGTCAAATGTTGGAGGAAACTTAAAAAAACATTTGAAAGGTTTAAATAAAAAAATGAAGGAGTCAGCCGAAGACTTAGAATTTGAGGAAGCTGCTAGAATTAGGGATGAAATAAGAAAATTAGAAGCAAGTGAACTAGAAATAACTTTAAATCCAAAGATAAGCCAATATAATTTAAAAAGTAAAATATACCCTAAAGGCAGATCAACATTGGGGATGCCTGGAACTAAAGTAAATAAAAAAAGAAAAAAATGATGGAAAATAAAATAGTTATAACTGGTGGAGCCACTAGGATTGGTGCTGCTATAGCTAAAAGTTTGGCTGACTATGAAACAGCTATAACTATTCATTACAATAAGTCGAAAACAAATGCTTTAAAATTGAAAAAGGAATTGGAGAGTTTAGGTAGTGAAGTCTATTTATTAAAAGCTGATCTTAATAATTTTAACCAAACCCAAAAAATTCTTCGGTTAGCTTATAAGAAAATGAAAGGATTAAATTGCTTAATAAATAATGCTTCATTATTTGAAAACGACAATTTACAGAATTTTACAGAAAAAAGTTTTACAAAACATCTAAATATTAATTTAAAAGCACCTGCAATTTTAATTCAGAATTTCAAAAAATTATTAAAAAATTCAGAGGGCAATATTATAAATATCATTGATCAAAGAGTTGAAAAATTAACTCCATACTTCTTCTCTTATACACTTAGTAAATCAAGTTTAGTTACACTTACTAAAACTGCGGCTATGAAATTAGCTCCGAACATTAGAGTTAATGGAATTTCGCCAGGACCCACATTAAAAAATTCAAGGCAATCAAAAAGTCATTTTAAAAAACAATGGAAATCCATACTTTTAAAAAAAAAGGTAGGGTTAGAAAGTATTTGTGATGGTGTAAAATTTTTAATGAAAAATGAGAATATTACTGGGGAGATAATTAATATTGACAGCGGACAACGACTAGCATGGAATACACCTGATATAATAAATGTAAAAGAATGAAAATAATTAAATTAAAATTAAAAAATAACTTTAAATATAAAAGAAAAGTAATTATTAAAAACTTAGTTTTAAATATATTCATCGGAATCCATAATTTTGAAAAGAAAAAAAAACAAAGAGTAAGATTTAATATTGAGGTAATTACAAATCCTAATATTAAACCAAACAATAATGATTTAACAACAATCTTAAATTACGAAGACTTAATTAACAAAATTAAATTGTTGGTCAAAAAACAACATCATGAACTTATAGAAGATTTGGCTGAAAATATATTTGAAATAATTTTTCAAAACAGATTGGTCAAAAAAACAAATATCAAAATTGAGAAATTAGATATTATTAAAAATTCAGAGTCTGTAGGTATAGAATTCTCAAAAAGTAAAATATGATGAATAGCTTAGAGCTTGGAAAAAAAGTAATAAAAGATAAAATTCCTTTAATCTCAAGAAATGCCGGAGTTTATAAAATGATTAGTTCTTCTGGTGAGATTTTATATATTGGAAAAGCTAAAAATATACCTAACAGACTTAAAAGTTATGCCTCTGATACTAACTTGCCAATTAGAACAGAAAGAATGCTTTCTTTAACTCATTCACTTGAAACTACAACGACTAGTAATGAGAGTGAGGCTTTACTCTTAGAGGCAAATTTAATAAAAAAACATAAACCGAGATTCAATATATTATTACGCGATGATAAATCTTTTCCATATATTTATATTGGTAATAAAGATAAGTGGCCTCAACTAACAAAGCTTAGAGGCAAGAAATTAAAATCAGGCCATTACTTTGGACCCTTTTCATCTATTGGCTCAGCAAACTGGACAATAAAAATTTTGCAAAAAATTTTTCTTTTAAGGGTTTGTGACGACACGGTATTTAAAAATAGAGAAAGACCTTGTATCCTTTATCAAATTAAAAGATGTTCCGCTCCTTGTGTTGGTCATATTACCAAACAAGACTATGCAACTACAGTTGATGATGCTGTAGAATTTATTTCAGGAAAATCAAGAAGAATACAAAAAACTCTTTCCAAAGAAATGGAAAAAGCAAGCAAGGAATTGGACTATGAAAAAGCTGCAGTTGCTAGAGATCGAATAAAAGCTTTAACTCAGATTCAAACTTCACAAAAGATTAATCAATCAAATTTGGATGAGGCTGATGTTATAAGCATTCATAAAGAAACAGGAAAAACTTGTGTACAGGTATTCTTTTTTAGATCTAAGCAAAATTGGGGTAACCAAGCCTTTTATCCAAAGCATGATACTGATGACTCTGTCCAAGATATACTTTCCTCATTTATCTCTCAATTTTATGAAAATAAAACTATACCCTGCTTAATAATAACAAACTTTGAAACAAGTGATAAAAAACTATTAGAAAAAACATTTTCGGTAAAAGAAGGTAAACAGGTAATAATCAAACTTGCTAAATCAAAAAATGAAATTAGTGTATCCAAACTAGCTGAAAAAAATGCCAAACAATCTTTAACTCAAAAACTAATTCAATCTGATACCAATAATAACTTAATTAACGAACTATCTATAAAATTTAATTTAAATAATAATATTGATCTCATCGAGGTTTATGACAATAGCCATATTCAAGGGACTGACTCTATTGGGGCGTTAATTTGTTTTGGGAATGAAGGTTTTATAAAAAAAAGATACAGAAAGTTTAATATAAAAGATGAAAAAATAACAAATGATGATTACGGAATGATGAAAGAAGTTCTTTTTAGAAGATTTTCAAAAGCTGTAAAGGAAAAATCAGGATCATTATCACTTCCTGACTTAATCTTAGTAGACGGCGGAAAAGGTCAATATTCAGTAAGTAGAGAAGTTCTTAATGAGCTAGGCTTACATGACTTACCAATATTAGCTGTAGCAAAAGGGAAAAAAAGAAATGCTGGAGAAGAAAAAATTTACCACGAGAGTAAAGAATATATTTTAAGCAAAAATGATCCTCTGTTATTTTTTATTCAAAGATTGAGAGATGAAGCTCATAGATTTGCGATTAGTACACACAGAGCAAAAAGAAAAAAGAATTTAAGTAAATCACTTCTAGATCAAATACAAGGAATAGGAAAACAAAGAAAAAGAGCTTTATTAAATCATTTTGGCTCAGCGCGTGCAGTAGAGTCAGCAAGTCTTGATGATTTAAAGTCTATTGAAGGAATAGAAGACAATGTTGCAAATAAAATATATAATTATTTTCACGAATAGATTATGAAACTTAAAATACCAAATATTTTAACTATTGGTCGTATAATAATTGTACCAATTTTTGTTTTAACTTTTTTTATTCCTGGTTTTTTTGGAGACTTGATACCCTTTTTTTTATTTGTCATTGCTAGTTTTACTGATTATCTTGATGGATTGCTTGCAAGATTGTTTAAAGAAGAGTCAAAATTAGGAGAACTTCTAGATCCGATAGCTGACAAAATACTTGTAGCAGCTGCGCTTATCCTTTTAGTGATGAATGGTACGATTAAAAACTATGAAGTTATCGCTGCTATAATAATCTTGACTAGAGAAATATTAATATCTGGACTAAGAGAGTTTCTTGCTAAAGGAAGCATACCAATGCAAGTCACAAGTTTATCTAAACTTAAAACATTTATACAAATGATTTCAATTGCTATTCTTTTGACGGGCGAAAGTGGGAACAAGGTAATAAATTTTCAAGACTACAATGCACAAACCATTGGGATCATTCTTCTATGGCTTTCAGCTTTTTTAACTCTTTACACTGGATATGACTACTTAAGAAAAGGAATAGACCATGCTATTAATGAGGACTCTAAATAATTAAGATGAAATTATCAGTAGAAAACATAAGAGAAAAAAATTTTCATAATAAGTTACAATCAAAACAAACTGGAAGATTTGAAAATATTTTTTATAAAGCAATGTATAATGCAAGTGAAGATTTTTTTAACTATTTAAAAGTTAATTCTGTTAATGCTCAAATTTTAGATTTTGGTTGTGGAATTGGTTTGTCAATAAAAGAAGTCATAAAATTTAAACCAAAAAAGATTACTGGAATTGATATTTCAGAAGCATCTATTCAAAAAGCAAAAGAGAAAAAGAGAAAAATAAAGACAGTGAAGTTGAATTAGAATTACTAGTTGGTAATTGTAAGAAAACAAATTTTCAAAATAATGAATTTGATATTGTTTATGGTACAGGAATTTTGCATCACTTAAAAATGTCTACAAGTGTAGAAGAAATATATAGAGTCCTTAAACCAGGTGGAAGTTTTTTGTTTATTGAGCCCTTGGGAACTAATCCCATAATAAATCTTTATAGAAATTTAACCCCTAAATCTAGGTCAGATGATGAACATCCTTTAGTAAAAGATGATTTTATTTTAATTAAAGAAAAGTTTTTTAAAACTAATATTAGATATTACGGATTTTTAACACTTATTTTTTTTCCATTCTACAAATCTCCTAAAGATTCATTTTTGTTTAATCTTTTAAAAAAACTAGATCAAATCTTATTTAAATTAAATATTTTTAAAAATTTAGCCTGGTCCGTTATGATTGTTGCAACAAAAAATTAAGCTGCAGGTTTTTTTCTTACTAATTTTTGATAAGACTCATTAAGATCAGTTATCACATCGCAAACCTTAAAATTATATTCAGAAATTTGTGATACTGGTGTTACCTCTGCAGCGGTACCAGTTAAAAAACAACCAGTAAAATTTTTCATTTCTTCAGGTTTAATTTTTCTTTCTAGGACGTTGATCCCTTTGGCTTTTGCAATCTTAATTACTTCTCTTCTAGTGATGCCATTTAAGAATGAATCTGGTATAGGAGTATGCAGCTCTCCTGACTGATTTTTAAAGAATACGTTAGCACCTGTTGCTTCTGCTATATTGCCTTCATAATCTAACATTAGAGAGTCTGTAAATCCTTGTGCTTCAGCTTCGTGTTTAGATAAAGTACAAATCATATATAAGCCTGATGCTTTTGTGTCCCACGGAATAGTATTTGGAGCCGGTCTTCTCCATTTTGATATATTTAATTTAATTCCGTTTAATTTTAACTTGGGATCGAAATAAGATCCCCATTCCCACGTTGCTAAAGCAACATGTATTTTATTTTTTTGTGCAGATATTGCCATCATCTCACTACCTCTCCAAATTAAAGGTCTAACATATCCATTTTGTACTTTTTGAATATTCACAATTTTTTTACAGGCGTCATTTATTTCTGTTTGTGTATACGGCACATTAATGCCCATTCTTTCTGCTGAATGAAACAATCTCTCAGTATGTTCTTCCAGTTTAAAAATTTTCCCTTCATAAACTCTCTCTCCTTCAAATACACAGCTTGCATAATGCAATCCATGATTAAGAATATGTATATTGGCGTCGGCCCAATCGACGGTTTTACCGTTAAACCAAATTTTGCCTGATCGTTTGTCGTAAGGTACGCTTTCCATTTTCAGTATATATATAGATTTTTTTTATATAAAAAAGTATATTCCTTATAAGGATAAGTCAATATAACTTACCATTATGAAAGATTTACTCTATCTCAAAGATGAACAAATTAAAGAGTTTATACAACTACTTTTTTACGCCTATAGAGAAACATTTTCAGATCCAAAAGAGGTTTTATCAAAAAAATTTTTTGGCCCAGCTCATTTAAGAGCTTTGAACTTAATAGAGGGAAACCCAGGCATTAACTTGGGAGAATTAATTTTTAAGTTAAAAGTTACAAAACAAAGCCTAAATAGAGTTTTAAGAGATCTTATTAAGTCAAAAATGGTAAAACAAATTAAAGATCATAATGACACTCGAAAGAAAAATTTATTTTTAGATAAAGAAGGAAAAGTCTTTTTTGAAACAGTGTATAATACTCAAAAAAAAAGAATATTTAATGCTTTGAAGAATTCAAGTTCTGACTCAGTAATAAAATTTAAAGAAGTTTTAAAAAAGATAGTCAATGGTAGATAGCATTAATCACATCTTAGTTGTTGATGACGATGATAGAATAAGAAGTCTATTAAAGGACTATCTTGAAGACAACAATTATATTATATCGACAGCTGAAAATGCGGAAGAAGCAAAAAATAAATTAGAATATTTCAAATTCGATTTAATAATTTTAGATATAATGATGCCTGGTCAAAATGGATATGATTTTACTAAAGATGTAAAAAAGAAAATGAAAATTCCAATTATTTTACTTACAGCAAAAGGAGAAGTTGAAAATAGAATAAAAGGTTTAGAGCTTGGGGCCGATGATTATCTTGGAAAGCCGTTTGAACCTAAAGAGTTGCTGTTAAGAGTAAAAAATATAATTAATAAAAGCACCAAAATAAATTTAAATTTAGAGCATTGCGTAGGTAATTCAAAAATAGATCTAAACAAAATGTCAATTAGTTTAAACGATAAGACAATAAAAATTAACAATTCAGAAAAAAAAGTTCTTATAGAAATGTTATCGAATCCTGGAAAAACATTTTCTAGAGAAGAAATAAGTAAAATTTCAGGAATCAATCAAGAACGATCAATTGATGTGATGATAACAAGGCTTAGGCAAAAAATAGAAATAAATCCTAAAAATCCAAAATATTTACAAACTATAAGGGGGTCAGGTTATGTTCTTTGGACTGAATAAAATTTTAAAATATCTGCTTCCAAAAAGACTTTTTTATAGAGCGCTTATTATTGTTGCTGCACCAACCATAATTCTGCAACTAATTATTACTGTAGTTTTCTATGATAGCATTTGGATTAAGGTAAATAAAAATATTACTAAATCATTAGTAACTCAACTGAAAACAATTCAAGAAGTTTATACAAATGATAAAAAAAATTTAGATTTTTTTACTGATAGTTATAAAAATAACTTCAATTTTGAAATTGGAATAAGTCAAGAAATTTTTCCAAGTGAAAGTGGAGAAAGGAAGTTTAGTCCGATGGATAGATCCTTGAGAAGAGAACTAAAATCCACATTTGGTAATAATAATTATTGGTTTAATACATCAAAATTTAAGAATGCAGTTGAAATTAAAATTAAGTCAAACAAAGATGTAATAGAGTTTTTGGTTCCAAAAGAAATGGTTTCCGCTTCATCTGTGAGACTATTCGTTTTATGGACCACTCTTCCTTCAATTCTTTTAATAATTATAGCCTTAATATTTTTAAAAAATCAAACGAAACCATTAGTAAGATTGGCTAAAGCTGCTGAGAGATTTGGTAAAGGAGATTATGTAAATAATTTTAGATCATCAGGATCTTTGGAAATTAGAAAAGCATCATTTGAGTTCGATCGTATGGCAAAAAGAATTAATCGTCATCTAAATCAGAGGGCAGAAATGTTATCAGGTATTAGTCATGATTTAAGAACTCCCTTGACTCGATTAAAGCTACAGCTTGCAATGTTAAACCAGAAGGATCTATCCAAAGAAATGTCTAAAGATATCGATGAAATGGAAAAAATGCTTAACGATTATTTACAATTCGCTAAAAATCAAGCTCAAGAAAATACGTCCAAAATTGATTTAACATTACTATTCAATTCTATTAAAAATCAATTTGCCTCTGAAAAATTAACAATTAACAGCAAAGAGAAGATTGAATTAGAAGTTAGGCCATCAGCTTTGAAGAGATCTTTTGTAAACATTATTCAGAATGGACTTGCTTATGGAAATAATGTGATTGTAAATATTCAAAAAGGGAATAATAGAGCCTTAATTACTATTGAAGATGATGGCCCTGGAATACCAGAGGATCAGTATAAAAATGTTTTTAAACCTTTTTTTAGACTAGATAAAAGCAGAAGCCTAAATCAATCTGGTGTTGGCTTAGGCCTTGCTATAGTAGAAGATATTATTAATGCACATGGAGGTGCAATTCAGTTAGGTAAAAGTAAGGATGGTGGGTTACAAGTAAGGGTTACTTTACCTTTTTAGTTTTTTTATTTTTTAAAATCTTTTTTATTTCAATATTTTGCTTTTGAACAATTTTTTTCAAAACTTCAAATTCCTGTCTAGAGACAAGTTCGAGTTTATTTATTATTTTATCTTTTTTAAATTTTAAATCAGTTGATATCTCTTTTTTTAAATCTTTAGATGATAAGATTCCATTTTCAATCAGACTGGAGATAGTTTTTAATATTTTTTCTGAATTACTCATAACGCATCTTATTTGAAAGGAATGTTAAATTCAAATATGATATAAAAAAATATGTTTACCCATAATTTAGACCCTGTTTTATTTGATTTTGGATTTGTTGCTATTAGATGGTATTCTCTGTCATATGTAGCAGGAATTCTTATAGGTTGGTGGTTGGGTAAAAAAATAATTATCAAAAGATTCAAAAATATAGGCAAAAAATTTGATTTGGAAGAATTTGATGATTTAATTACTTATTTAATTATATCAATAATAATTGGTGGTAGAATAGGTTATATAATTTTTTATAATTTTGATTTTTATATATCTAATCCCCTAGACATGTTTAAAATTTGGGAAGGCGGAATGTCTTTTCATGGTGCTTTAATAGGAATAATATTTGGAACAAATTTATTTGCAATCAATAGAAAAATATCATCTTTTTTTTTATTGGATGCAATATCTTGTGTAGCTCCAATAGGTATATTTTTTGGTCGTTTGGCAAATTTTATTAATGCTGAGTTAGTTGGAAAAGTAACTGAAGTTTCTTGGGCTGTTATATTTCCTACTATAGACCTTTTGCCAAGACATCCCTCACAACTATATGAAGCATTTCTTGAAGGACTAATTTTATTTTTAATTTTAAATATTTATATTTTGAAAAGAAATTATAAAACTGGAGCGTGCTCTTGCTTATTTCTAATTAATTATGGTATTTTTAGAATTATCTCTGAATTTTATAGAGAACCTGATTCACAAGTTGGTTACTTATTTGATCAATTTAGCATGGGAGCAATCTTAAGTTTTCTAATGATTGTAGCGGGGGCGATTCTTATTGTCTTTATTAAAAAAAATGAAAAGTAATACAAAATTTTTTAAAAAAAAAAAATTTCTACCGGTTGATAAATTTATTCAAAATGTTCTTTATGACAAAAAAATTGGATATTATTCAACTAGACAACCTTTTGGAAAAAGTGGAGACTTTATAACTTCTCCTAAAGTATCTAATTTATTTTCAGAGATAATCGCAGTATGGATGATTTCAACGTGGCAAACTTTAGGGAGGCCAAAAAGAATAAATATAGTGGAACTTGGTCCAGGTGATGGCTGTTTAATAAAAGTTTTAATAAATGTATTTAAAAAATTTCCTGACTTCAATTCAGCAAAAAAAATTTATTTGTATGAAGAAAGTGAATTTTTAAAAGATTTGCAAAAAAAAAATGTTCCTTCTTCTCAAATAAAATGGATAAAAGATTTTAAAGGTTTAAGTGATGCTCCTGTGATTTTTTTTGGAAATGAATTTTTTGATGCAATACCAATTAAGCAGTTTAAAAATACTAAAGATGGTATGTTAGAAAGGTATTTTACTCTTGATAAAAATAATAATATTAAAAAAATTTTTAAAAAAGCTGCAAAAAAAGATGTTGCTGATATTAATTCTTATAAATCATTAAAAAAATTAAAATTTATAGAATTTCCTAAATTTGGATTTGAAGAACTTAAAAAAATAGTGAAAAAAATTTTACAAGTAAAAGGATGTCTTCTGATAATTGATTATGGATATTTAAAACCCAACAATGTAAACACTCTTCAGTCTGTGATGAAACATAAAAAAAATAGTTTATTAGACAATTTAGGCAAAGCGGATATTACCTCCCATGTAAATTTTCAGCTTTTGAATGAATTTTTTTTAAAAAATAATTTAAAAGTAGAAAAAATAGTTACTCAACAAAATTTTTTAAAAAATATGGGAATTATGCAAAGAGCCGAAATAATTAGTAAAAAAATGAAATTTAGTGAACAAACAAATATGTATTTAAGATTAAAAAGGTTATTAAGCCCAAAATTAATGGGTAAATTATTTAAAGTTTCTTTAGCGTACAACGCTCCATCAAATAAATTTTTTGGATTTAAGTAATGTTTTACTCAAAAAAACTAAAAAAATTTAAAAATATAAAACACTGCTTTTTTTCTAGACATGGTGGTTTTTCAAAAGGTCTCTATAAAGGTTTAAATTGTGGACGAGGTTCAAAAGATAAAAAAGAAAATATTTTACGTAATCTCAATTATGTTTCAAAAAGAATGTTTGTTAAAAAAAATAAACTAATACTAATGAATCAAACTCATAGTAATAAAGTAGTTGAAATAAAGAAAAATAATTTTAAAAAAAAGATAAATTCAGATGCCATAATTACAAGAACACAAGAGTTTGCTTTAGGTGTGGTAACAGCGGACTGTGTTCCTATTCTTCTTTATGATAAAAAAAGTGAAATAGTGGGTTGCATTCATGCGGGCTGGAAAGGCGCACTGTCAGGGATAATAAAAAATACAGTAAAAAAAATAAAAAAATTAAGTAGTGATAATAATATTTTTGCTAGTATTGGACCTTGCATCGGTAAAAGTAGTTATGAAGTTGACGTTAAATTTTATAAAAAATTTTTATCCAATTCACCAAAAAATAAAAAATACTTTTTTAAGAAAAATAAAATTAAAATGTTGTTTGACTTAAGAACGTTAGTAGCTGATAAACTTATAGAACTTAAGGTGAAAGTAGATCATGTACATCATGATACTTTCCGAGAAAAGAAGAATTTTTTTAGCTTTAGAAGATCGTTTAAACTTAAACAAAGTGATTATGGGAGATGCATATCCATTATTCGTTTACTGTAAATTTATTAATTTGAAAAATTATAGAAATAATTGTATAAGTAATAGTATTTCATGAAAATCTTATCTGGAACAAGCAATCTTAAATTAAGTAAGAATATTTCTAAAAATTTAAAACTTAAGCTTATCAATACAAACATTAGAAGATTTGCTGATGGTGAAATTTATATCGAGATTAACGAAAATATTAGAGGCAACAGTGTATTTGTAGTTCAGTCAACATCAAATCCTGCTAACGACAATTTAATGGAGCTCCTATTGGTGATTGATGCTTTAAGAAGATCTTCAGCAAAAACTATTACAGCTGTAATTCCATACTTTGGTTATGCAAGACAAGATAGAAAAGTTGCTCCGAGAACTTCTATTTCTGCAAAAGTTGTTGCTAATCTTTTGACAAATGCTGGAGCAAATAGAATTGTAACTGTAGATTTACACGCTGGTCAAATTCAAGGATTTTTTGATATGCCCGTAGACAATTTATTTACCACACCGTTATTTTCAAAATTTATAAAAAAAAAAATTACTTCAAAAAAACTAATCTGTGTTTCTCCTGATATGGGAGGTGTTGCTAGAACAAGAGCGCTAGCAACAAGAATAAAAGCTGATCTAGCAATTATTGATAAGAGAAGACCTGCTCCTGGAAAATCACAAGTCATGAATATTATTGGAGATGTAAAAAATAAAACCTGCATTATTGTAGATGACATCATTGATAGTGGAGGAACTATTATAAATGCTGTTGATGCTTTAAAGAAAAAAGGAGCAAAAGAAGTGTACGTATTTATTACCCATGCAGTTTTAAGTGGTGATGCAGCAAAAAAAATAAAGAATTCTAAAATTAAGAAACTTATTATTACTGACTCGATTGATAACTCTAATAAGATTAAAAATAACAATAAAATTGAGGTCTTGTCTATTACGTCTTTGATGTCTGAAGCCATTAAAAGAATAGCTAATTCAAACTCTGTATCGGATTTATTCAATTAATACTTGTTTTGATGAAGATCTTAGGTTATATACCTTTTCCAATTAAATTATGAGTAACTTAAAGGCAATTAAAAGAGAGAGAACTTCTTCAGGCTCTAATAACAAATTAAGAGCAGAAGGACTTGTGCCAGCAATATTATATGGTGGTACAAATCCTAATCAAAATATTTCAGTGCAGAAAAAAGATTTAAAAAATATTATTAACTCTGATACTTTTTTATCAAAAGTTTTAGAATTGGATATAGATGGTAAAAAAGAAAGAGTAATACCTAGAGATGTTTCATTTCACGTTGTGTCAGAAGAGCCAGTTCACATTGATTTTATGAGAATTGTATCTGGAAAAAAAATTATCTTAGAGATACCAGTAAAGTTTATTAACCACCCTGACTCGCCCGGCTTAAAAAGAGGCGGTGTGTTAAATATTGTGCGAAGAAAAGTAGAGTTAAAATGTCCTGGTGAGAGCATTCCAGACGATATAACAGTAGACCTAGCTGGCACTGAAATAGGAACAAGCATAAAAATTTCATCAGTTAAACTTCCAGATAATATTATTCCAACAATTGATCGTGACTTTGTTATCGCTACAGTTGCTGCGCCTACTGTAATGAAAGAACCAGAAAAACCTGCTGAAGAAACTGTAGCAGAAGGAGAAGAAGGTGCGGCACCAGCTGAGGGAGCAGAAGCAGCTGCAAAAGATGGTGAACCAGCTAAAAAAGATGATAAAGCCAAAGATGGTGGTGAAAAAAAATCTGAAGATAAAAAACCCGCTGAAAAAAAATAATTAATATGCTTTTACTTGTCGGATTAGGAAATCCTGGATCCAACTATACTAATACCAGACACAATATCGGTTTTAAAATAATTGATGCTATAAATGCTCATTTTAAACTTTCAAAACAAAAACCTAAATTTAAAGGTTTGCTCACCACTGGTAATATAGATGAAAAAAAAATTTACGCTATAAAACCGTTAACATTTATGAATAATTCTGGGACAGCAATAAAAGAATTAATAGACTATTTTAAGATAGACGCTAAGGATGTTTTTGTTTTTCATGATGATTTAGATATAGACTTTGGAAAAATTAAAGCAAAATTTGGTGGAAGCAGTGCTGGTCATAATGGAATTGAGTCTATAGATAAGTTTATTGGTAAAGATTACTCAAGAGTAAGGATTGGAATTGGTCACCCTAAACAAAAAAAGAAAGTTAACAATCACGTTCTTGAAGATTTTAAAGAAGATGAGGAAGAAAAAATAAATGAAATTTCAGAAAATATAGTAAAACAATTACCTACACTTATTGGCAAAAAAATAGATTTATTTTCAAGTAAAGTTAATCAAGACCTAAATGGGATTTAAATGTGGTATTGTAGGACTTCCTAATGTTGGAAAATCTACTTTATTCAATGCTTTAACGGCTTCTAAAAATGCAGAAGCAGCCAATTTTCCTTTTTGTACTATCGATCCTAATATAGGCATTGTTGATGTAATTGATGATAGGTTGGATCAACTCTCAAAATTATCTAATTCAAGAAAGAGAATTTATACAAATATAACATTTGTTGACATTGCTGGTTTGGTAAAAGGAGCATCCAAAGGTGAAGGTCTTGGAAATAAATTTTTATCCCACATAAGAGAGGTCGACGCAATTATTCATCTGGTTAGGTGCTTTGAATCAGATCAGATAACACACGTAAATTCAAAGATTAACCCAGTTGAAGATCTTGAGACTATTAAAACTGAAATTATACTTTCAGATATAGATGTAATTCAAAAAAAACTTGATAAAGGTAAGAAAAAATTGCTTGATGAAAAAGAGATTAAAATTCTTGAAGAAAAACTGAGTCAATTGAATGAGGGAAATGAGGTCACTTCTAATGATCAAGCAGAAATTAAATTCCTATCTAGCTTAGGATTGTTAAGTATCAAACCTAAAATAATTGTTTGTAATGTTGATGAAGAGAGCTTAGCAGAAGGAAACGTTTTTACAAAAAGCGTAAAAGAAACGCATCCCAACGAAAAAGTGGTTACAATTTGTGCAGATATTGAAGATCAAATTATGGGTTTAGATAATAATGAGAGAGAAACTTTTATGAAAGAAATAGGATTGAGTAAAACTGGTCTCAATCAATTAATAAAAGAAGGTTATGAACTTTTAAATCTAGATACATTTTTTACGTCAGGACCTGAAGAAAGTAGAGCTTGGACAGTGAAAAAAAATACTTTGGCACCAAAAGCTGCAAGTGTCATTCATACAGATTTTGAAAAAAATTTTATTAGAGCTGAAACTGTAACATGTGAAGATTTTATTAAATATGGATCGGCTGAAAAATGTAAAGAGAATGGAAAATTAAGAATTGAAGGAAAAGATTATATTGTCAAAGATGGGGATGTCTTATACTTCCGTGTCAACCCTTGACCATATCTTTTTCATGCTTAAATAAACTAAAGTTGTCAGAAGAATTAAGTAAATTATTACTTTAACCCCAGTCCTGTGTCTTTCTTCTAATTCTGGTTCAGCAGCCCAAGTTAAAAATGTTGTCACATCTTTGGCCATTTGATCAACGGAGGCTTGAGTGCCATCAGAGTATTCTACGATATCATCACTTAAAGGAGATGCCATTTTAATATTATTACCAATCATATATTTATTATAATAAACACCTTCGTCCAATGTTACGCCCTCTGGTGGATCTTCATAACCTACTAAAACTGAATAAATATAATTTGACCCTCCCGGTCTTGCCTTAACTAAAACCGACATATCAGGTGGGTAAGCACCACCGTTAGCAGCTACAGAAGCTTTCACGTTTGGGTAAGGATCTTTAAATTTATCTGAAGGTCTTCCCGGTCTCGTAAACATTTCACCTTGATCATCTGGTCCGTCAGTAATTTCTACACTTGCTGCAATAGCTTTTACCTCTTGTTCTGAAAACTCTGGACCACCCAGTTCGCCAAGATTTCTATAACTTAAATATTGCATCGAGTGGCAAGAGGAACAGACTTCTTTATAAACTTGAAATCCTCTTTGTAGTGAAGCTCTATCAAATTTACCAGTTATGCCTTTAAAACTCCAATCAACCTTTATAGGTTCAGCTTCTTCACCTGCGCTATATAATTTAGCTGTAGAAGCTAATAATAAATAAGAAATAAATAAAAGAGCTTTTAAATTAAATCTTTTCATTACCCTTCCTAGCGAGTGCTGGATCTGCGCCACCAGTAAGTACTGGTTCTGAAATACTCATAGGAATTGGATCTGTTTTTTCTAGCAAACCTACAACTGGTAATACGACAATAAAATGTAAGAAATAATAAATAGTTCCCACTCTAGCTAGTACTAAATAAATTCCTTCAGCTGGCATCGCACCCATGTAACCAAGCATTAAAACGTCTAATACAAAAATCCAATAGAATTGTCGATATATTGGTCTAAACACTGCTGACCTAACTTTTGAAGTATCCAACCAAGGTAGAACAAATAATATAAAAATTGCTCCGAACATTAAAATTACTCCACCTAATTTATCCGGCACTGATCTAAGAATTGCATAAAAAGGTAATAGGTACCACTCCGGTACGATATGAGCTGGAGTTACTAATGGGTTTGCAGGAATATAATTATCAGAGTGACCTAAGACATTTGGAGAAAAGAAAACAAAACCTGCAAAAATAATCATGAACATTAATAATGCAAATGCATCCTTAATTGTAATGTACGGATGAAATGGAACGGTATCTTTGGAAGGTTTTTTAATATCAATTCCAACAGGATTATTATTACCCGGAACATGCAGAGCCCAAATATGTAAAACAACTAATCCTAAAATTAAAAACGGTATTAAATAATGTAAGCTAAAAAACCTATTAAGAGTAGGATTGTCAACTGAGTATGCTCCCCATAACCAAGTTGTAATGCTGTCACCAACTAATGGAATGGCGCTAAATAAGTTTGTTATAACTGTTGCACCCCAAAAACTCATTTGTCCCCAAGGTAAAACATATCCCATGAAAGCTGCAGCCATCATTAAAAGATAAATTAAAAGACCTATAATCCATATTACTTCTCGTGGAGATTTATATGATCCATAAAACAAAGATCTAAAAATGTGAATATAAACTGCAAGGAAGAACATTGATGCTCCATTGCTATGAATATAACGAATTAACCAACCATAATTCACATCTCTCATTATGTGTTCAACGCTAGCAAAAGCCAAGTCAGCGTGAGCAACGTAATGCATAGCTAAAACTATTCCTGTAATTATTTGAGTTAATAAACAGAAAGTAAGTATACCCCCGAATGTCCACCAATAATTTAGGTTTTTTGGCGTTGGGTAATCTGTAAGATGAGCGCCTAAGGTTAGAAGTGGAAGACGATCATTAAACCATTTTCCTACTTTAGACTTTGGCGTGTATTCGTGATCACTCATTAATCTTATCCTATCTTAATCGTGTTGTTATCTACAAATTCATACTTTGGAATTTCCATATTTGTTGGTGCAGGTCCTTTTCTAATTCTTCCTGACACATCGTAATGTGATCCATGGCAAGGACAAAACCAACCATTAAAATCACCTTTGTCTTTTAATGGCACGCAACCTAAATGAGTACAAACTCCCAACATAACTAGCCACTCGTCTTTCCCCTCTTTCACTCTTTCTTCATCTTTTTGTGGATCTGGTAAATCAGTCATACTAACTGCTCTTGCTTCTGCAATTTCATCTGACGTTCTTCTTTTTAAAAATATTGGCTTTCCTCTCCATAAAACTGTTATTGAGTTTCCAGGTTCCACTTGGCTTATATCAACTTCTGTAGTTGCTAAAGCTTGTTGAGCTTTATCAGGATTCATCTGATGCACCAAGGGCCAAACAACCGCTCCAAGCCCTACTGCTCCTATAGTGTAGCTAGCGGTAAATAAAAAATCTCTTCGATTGACTTTTTTTTCTTCTTTGATCATTAATGATTGTGTTTATAATATAATTATTAAATAAAACTATATTATTTAATTTTCTTGGGTCAGAATGACACATAAATAGGCAATATTAATGCACATAGCACTTTATAAGCCAGATATACCTCAAAATACAGCGGCTATTATAAGATTAGGCGCTTGTTTAAATTTGAAGGTTCACATCATTGAACCTTGTGGTTTCAACCTAAATGACTCGAGATTTAAAAGAGTAGTGATGGATTATATGGGAAATTGTAAAATTTTTAGATACGAAGGTTATGAAGATTTTTTAAAAAAAAATAAACAAAAAAGAATTGTTTTAATGACGACTAAAGCTACTAGACTTTATCATAAATTCAAATTTGAAAAGAATGATGTTTTATTATTCGGTCGAGAAAGTGCTGGAGTACCTGAAGATTTACATAAATCAATAAAAGATAAAGTTAAAATACCAATGAATAAAAAAACAAGGTCTCTTAATGTGGCCATGAGTGTAGCTATAATTTCAACTGAAGCATTGAGACAAAATAATTTATTAAAATTATGATTAATGCAAATTTTAGAAAAAAAATGGCTGATAATTGGTTTTCATATTTGCAAGACCAAATCTGTAAAGAATTTGAATTTTTAGAAAATAATAAATTTAAATTTTCTAGAAGAGATTGGAAAAAAGCAAGAGCAAAAGAAGGAGGCGGGACATCCTATTTATTATCAGGAGGAAAAATTTTTGATAAGGTTGGTGTTAATAAATCTACAGTTACTGGAATATTTCCAAAAAAATTTAGGTCAAATATTTTAGGAGCAAAAAAAAATGGGAAATATTGGGCGTCAGGTATTTCCGTTGTGGCTCATATGAAAAATCCTAAAATTCCTGCACTTCATTTTAACACACGATTTATAATTACCTCAAAAGAGTGGTTTGGGGGAGGCATGGATGCAACTCCTAGTTATTCTGATAATAAAGAAAAAAAATTAATTCATGATGGATTAAAAAAAGTTTGTCTACAAAATAAAAAAAATTATAAAAAATATCAAAAATGGTGCGATGAATATTTTTATCTTCCTCATAGAAAAGAGCCAAGAGGAATTGGAGGAATATTTTTTGATTATGAGCAAAAAGATTGGATTAAAAATTTTCAGTTTGTAAGAGAATTGGGATTAACTTTCTTAGATATTTCTAATAAAGTCATTAATAGAAAAAAGAAATTAGCGTGGACAAAAAAAGATAAACATAATCAATTAATAAAACGAGGGAGATATGTTGAGTTCAATCTTTTATATGATAGAGGTACGAAATTTGGGCTAAATTCTGGTGGTAATATTGACTCAATTTTAATGTCTCTCCCACCTCAAGCTGAATGGAAATAAATATGGATAAAGAGCCGATAACAGTTAATGGACTTCAAGATTTAAAATCTGAGTTGGAGGATTTAAAAAATGTTCAGAGACCTAAAATTGTGGAAGCCATAGCTGAAGCAAGATCACATGGTGACTTAAAAGAAAACGCTGAATATCATGCGGCTAAAGAACAGCAAGGTTTAATTGAGGGTAGAGTGGTTGCAATCAATGATATAATTGCGAGGGCAAATGTAATTGATGTTACAAAAATTGAAAATGATGGAAAAGTAATTTTTGGTTCTACAGTTGAAGTTCAAGATTTAGAAACTAACAAGAAGATTTCTTACAGACTTGTTGGTCAAGATGAAGCCGATATTAAAAAAAATCTGGTATTCTTTAGAAGTCCAATTGGAAAAGCATTTATTGGAAAAAACAAAGGAGAAATGGTGACTGTTAATACACCTTCGGGCGAAAGAAGCTTTGAAATTCTTGATGTTAAGTATATTTAATTTTAATTTGATTTAATTATTTCTTTAACTCTATCCTTTGAAATCTTAAAGCCATTTATAATCCACTCATCTTCAATTATTTTTAAAACTTTACCTAATTCAGATCCCTCTCTCATACCATTTTGTATCAGATACTTACCATTGATTGGAAAAAAATGATTTTTAGATGAAAGTATTTTTTTTGTTATCTCAAAGAAATCTTTAACCTTGTATTTAGAATTATTTACAAAATTTAATATGTTTAAATTAAGAAGATGGTTTTTATTTCTTAAATAGATATTTTTTTCTAAATCTTTAGCAAAATAATCGTCACTTTCTTTAAGTAATTTCAAATCTTTAGCAAAAAAATTTAGACTATCTTTGGTTTCATTTGAAATACTGTACTTGTGTGCAAAATATTCGTGATTGTTTTTTTCGTCAATCAATAAAACTGCTAATAAAATATCTCTACTTATTTGTGATCGATCGCAAATTATTTTTAAACGTTTCAATCTATTAAGATTATCAAATTCTGGAAAAATAAGAGAAAATATTTCTTTTAAATATTCATTCTCATTTAAATTAATAAAATTTTTTAAATCTAAAATTTTAAATAATTCTACTAAAATTCTTTCTTTTGAAATTTTTTTAATACCATTTAAATTCAGCTTTATTGCCTGACTAGAAGTTGACTCCACTTTACTATTGTACATAATTTTAAATCTTATAAATCTTATTATTCGAAGATAATCTTCTGCTATTCTTTTTTGTGGGTCACCGATAAACTTTACATTATTATTTTTTAAATCAATTGTTCCCATTTGTGGGTCAAAAATATTTCCATTAATATCTAAATAAATTGCATTAATTGTGAAATCTCTTCTTTCAGAATCTAATTTCCAATTATTTATGTATTCTACTTCAGCATGTCTGCCATCCGTTTGAACATCTTTTCTTAAAGTAGTTATTTCGAGTTTGAGTTGATCTAGAACTAAAGTAACTGTTCCGTGTTTAATTCCAGTATCAATTATCTTAAAATCAGTGTTCTTAAATTTTTCTTTAATTTCCTCAGTACTTAATATTGTTGCAATATCGATATCATCAATAATATCGTTTGTAAGGTGCTTCCTAACACAGCCCCCAACAAATCTAGCAACTACAGTGTCTTTGGTAAAACCTTCTTGTAGGATTTTAAATACAAATTTTATTTTCTTATCTTTATAAAAGGGAAACAAGTTTCTTCTAATCGTTTTTATAAAGTTGAAACTTAAATCAAACATAATTGTTGGCTGGGGCACTAGGATTCGAACCTAGGATGGCGGTATCAAAAACCGCTGCCTTACCGCTTGGCTATGCCCCAACGTTAAAAGATCTGATATATCATAAATTAATAAAATTAAATAGTTTTTGCTACTGAAAACCAAAATTTCGGGTGCTTGGTCTTTATTTTATTAAGTGCTTTTTTAGCGTTGCTTTCATTGTTAAATAAACCATAACAAACTGAGCCTGAACCAGACATTCTAGAAAAATAGCATCCTTTTTCTGTGTTAATATCTTTTAATAATATTTTTATTGATGGATATTCCTCTTCGACAATAGATTGTAGTTCATTATTTTGCTTTAAAATATAATTTATAAAACCTTTTTTATTGTTCATTTTTTGAAAATTAAATTTTTTTTTTTTTGAATATTTTTTTACTTTTGAATAAATTTTTTTTGTAGAGCAAATTATATTTGGCCGTGACAATAGAAAAAATAATTTCTGCTTTTTAATGGTCTTGATAGTTCTAAGATTTTGTAAAAATCCTTGTTTGTTAAAAAAAAGCCTTAAATCTGATCCTATCAACTTTTCAACTTTTTCAAGTATATTTTTTGAAACTTTGCCTTTTAATAGAAATTTTAAAACAGAAGCTGCATTACTAGTACCGCCTCCTAAACCACTAAAAACTGGTATATTTTTAATTACTTTCACAGAATAATAACCTGAAATTAACTCAAGTTTTCTAAGTAATTTCAGAAGATTTATAATGGAATTATTGGATTTTTTTATATATTTAACAAACGGACCAAAAAAAACTACTTTATCTTTTTTTTTATCAATTTTACGAATTTTAATTTTATCAAATAAATTTATCAAACAATAATAGGATTGAATATCATGTAGTCCATTTTTTAACTTGCTGTTAATATTTAAAGATAAATTTATTTTTGAAAAAGATTTTAAGACCATAATTTAAAGGCCTTGTATTAATTTTTTATCAATTATCTTTTTTAAATTTTCTTCAGTTTTTTTAAGATTCAATACATAATTCCAATAATATCTAGCTTGCAGTTGGTTTCCATTTTTCCATAAAACATCGCCATAATGATCGTTTACAATTGGATCACCTGGCATCAATCTTACTGCTAATTGAAGATATTTTTTTGACTCTTTATATCTTTCTAATTTAAATAAAGCCCAACCGAGCGAGTCGATAATAAATGGATCATTTGATTTTAATTTATTTGCTTTCTCTAACATGTTTAGTGATTTTTCTATTTTAATACCTTTTTCAATCCATGAATAAGCTAAATAATTTATTACATAGGCCTGATCAGGGTCTGCGCTTAAAGATGCTAATAAATCTTTTTCAGCTTTATCCCAATTTCCTATTCTTTCATAAGCAACGCCTCTTCCATCAGTGGCTTTTGGATATAAAGGATGTTTGCTTTTTATATTTTTTAACACAGCTGTGTAATGAAAAATTGCTTCCTGAAATTTTTCATTATTTTTTAAAAATTCTGCAAAATCAAAAGTTTCATAAACTTCTTTATTAATTAAATCTTTGTAGACACTGCTTGTTAATTTTATTGCATCCTTTGTTTTTTTTTCTTGAATAAAAATTCTTGCAAGTTGTTTTGTGGAATACCATTTAAAAGCTTCTCCTTTTTTACTTAAATTTTTATATATTTTTTTTGCATCTTCAAAATTATTTGTCTTATAAAAATTTTCCGCTAGTAAAGTTTCAAAGGAATGAAAATCTTCATTAAGAAATTTGGCTAAATTTAAATAAAAATTTGACAAAGAATATAATGATTGTGAGGATAAGGCGTTAGCTGTAATATACAAAATTTCAGCTGCTACATGTTTTTCTTTTCTACAGTCAAAAGCATCCATATTTTTTAATTCATTTAAATCAATCTTGTATTGGTTGAGTAGTAAATTCCTTGGATAAAGTTTTAAAGCTGACTGAACTATACTTTTAGCTTCATTTATTTTTCCAATAGAAATAGCGTATGACGCGTGAAAATAATTATACCTTGAAAAATCAGTTCTTTGATTAGAGTTTAATGCTGAAAATAATTCATTTGTATCTGAACTGTTATAATAACAATTAAGAAAAACACTTTGTATTTTTTTTAAATTTTCAAATCTTTTATCTAATTTTTTTAGTTCTAAATTTGCAGAACTTTTATCAATATTAGTTAAATTTGACCAATTATATAAAGAATCTGAAACATAATTATTTAAAACAAATTTTGAACCTTTGGCTTTAGCTTTTAAAAAGTATTTTTTAGCTGATTTAAAATCAGATTTTTTTAAGTAAAAAATTCCTGTGATCAAATTACTCTCAAAACTTTCTAGTTTTTGTTTTTCAAGCTTTCTTGAATAATTGAATGCTTCATTCACATTCCCAGAATTTATGAGTGAATATAGATATTTAATAGAATAATTAGTATGAATTTCTTCTAAACCACTTAATTTTTTTAAGTATTTAAAAGATGAATTATATTGATTATCATTTAAAAGTAATATTCCCGAGAAATAATCAGAAATATTGTCGGCATCGTTAAACTTATTCGAGCTTTTAGCTTCTAATGTGGAAAAAAATATAATGACAAATATAACTTGTCCTATTATCTTTAAACTTAACTTAAATAGATTCATAAAAACTTATGATAAAAAAAATTAGCCCTAACCCTATTAAATTAATAAAATATTATAAATTTATTAACCATAATTTAATTTACAATAATAAGGCAATCAATAGATATAAAAAGGATAATTTTGAGCTTTCTGCAGATAAAGCTAGTGTTCTAGAAAAATTGAAAAAATCTATTTTAGATATAAAAAATTGTGGACTTAAAAGTGAAGCTACAAATATGGTTTTTAGTGACGGAAATCCTAAATCAAAAATTATGATCCTGGGAGAAGCTCCAGGCTCAAATGAGGACCAAGAAGGATTGCCTTTTGTTGGAAAAGCAGGAAATCTACTTGATAAAATGTTGGCGTCAATTAATTTGGATAGAAAAACTGTTTATATATCTAACATTATTAATTACCGTCCCCCAGAAAATAGAAGGCCTACAGATGAAGAAATGAAGAGGTATTTGCCTTTTGTAAAAAAACATATTGAGATAATTAATCCTAAAATTTTAGTTTTACTTGGGAGTACCGCAATGAATGCGTTAATAGGAGATGACATTGTTATATCTAAAGTAAGAGGTCAATGGATTGAAAAAGAATTTGGACTATGTAAAACATCAGTAATTGTCACTTTTCATCCTGCTTTTTTAATGCGTCAGCCAACACAAAAAAAGTTAGCTTGGATTGATCTCAAGATGATAAGAGACAAAAAAACTAAATTTAAGATTTAATTGAATACTAAAGTAATTACAGCTGGGGTTGATGAAGTAGGCAGAGGCTGTTTAGCTGGGCCGGTAATTTCATCAGCTGTTATATTAAAAAAGGGCATAAATTTAGGTTTATTAAAAGACTCAAAAAAAATTTCTTTTAAAAAAAGAGTAAAAATCGCAGAACATATCAAGCTTAATTCAATTTATGCTATTGGCATGGCTTCTGTTGAAGAGATACTAAAAATTAATATCCTACAAGCAGCTTTGCTTTCAATGAAAAGAGCCATCGATCAACTAACCGTAAAACCAGAATTAATTTTAATCGATGGAAATTTTGCACCTCAGGGATTAAAAAATTTTAAAACAATAATTAATGGTGATGAAAAAATTAAATCTATTAGTGCAGCCTCTATTATAGCAAAAGTTTATAGGGATGAACTTATGATCAAATTATCGGAAAAATTTCAAAATTATGCTTGGGAGAGAAACTTTGGTTATGGCACCAAGGCTCATATAGAGGGTTTAAAGAAATTTGGCATTACCTCTCATCACAGAAAAGGTTTCAAGCCAATACACAAGATGTTGTCAAACTAAGACTCTAAAGCACTAAAAGACTCATTTTTTTATTAATATTGTTTGACCCTAGATTCAATTTCGAGTTGAATTATTAAAATGTCGAAAATTCATAACAAAATTATTAATGGCGACTGTTTAAATGAATTAAAAAAAATTCCTGATAAATCTTTTGATTTAGTTTTTGCTGACCCTCCCTACAACATGCAAATAGGTGAAACTTTAACAAGACCAGATGCAAGTAAGGTAAATGGTGTTGATGATAAATGGGATCAGTTTAATAGTTTCAAACATTACGATGATTTTTGCAAAGCCTGGTTAATAGAATGCAAAAGAATACTAAAAGATAATGGAAGTATTTGGGTGATAGGTTCTTATCACAATATTTTTAGACTAGGTTATCATTTACAAAACTTAGATTATTGGCTTCTTAATGACGTAATTTGGCGAAAAAATAATCCTATGCCAAATTTTAGAGGAACAAGATTCACTAATGCTCACGAAACTTTAATTTGGGCTTCTAAAGATAAAAAGTCAAAATACACTTTTAACTATCAATCTTTAAAATGTTTAAATGATGATTTACAAATGAGATCCGATTGGATGCTGCCTATTTGTAATGGAAAAGAAAGGTTAAAAAAGAGTAATGGTAAAAAAGTCCATTCTACTCAAAAACCTGAAGCCCTTTTACATAGAATTATTTTAGCCACAACCAACAAGGGTGATACAATATTTGATCCTTTTTTAGGAACTGGAACTACAGCAGTAGTTGCAAAAAAGTTAGGTAGAAAATATTTTGGAATAGAAAGAGATAAAAAATATTTCAAAGCTGCGAGTGAAAGAATAAATAAAGCAAAAGTAATAGAAGAGGATTATTTAGATACAATTGAAAACAATAAATCAAAGCCAAGAATACCGTTTGGTTCATTAGTTGAGTTAGGAATTCTTAAACCGGGAACTGTACTTTTTGATCCTAAAAAGAAATTTAATGCAAAAATTATGGTTGATGGCAGCATCAAATGTAAGGAATCAGAAGGATCAATTCATAAGGTTGCAGCAAAAATTATGGGCGCAGAAAGCTTCAATGGTTGGACATATTGGCATTGTGATATTAACGGGTCAGCAGTCGTTATTGACAGTCTAAGACAAAAATTTATTTCTGAGAGACAAATCTAATTTTTATAAACTTTACCTAGGTAGCCCCGAATAAAAGTTTTACGTTTAACTAAAAACTTCAAAAATATATTTCTAATTTTTTGCATAATTGAGCTTGAAAAATGAAATGCGAAGAAATTAAGATTTGATCGTTTTCTAATAATTTTAGCTCTCTTAGATCTTGCTTCAAAGTATGTATTATTTTTATCTAGTTTATTTTTTTGTAGTAAAGTAAAAATTTCATGCGCACTTTCTATAGACTGTCCTGCTCCTTGAGCCATTGTTGGTAAAAAACCATTGAGTGCATCTCCAATATAAAAAACTTTTTTATTTGTGGATGGAAGGATATTAGGTGTGAAATACAAAGGCCAAGATTTAATATCATTATCAAATAATTTCCTCAAACTAGGATTTTGTTTTAAAACCACTTCCTCAATTAAAGATTTAATATTATCTGGATCATATTTTTTACTTCTAATTATACAAACCATATTTAGTTCTTTCTTTTTATTAATAGGATAAAATACAATATGTGTATTTCCTCCCATCATTAAACTTATGTTTTGTTCGCTTATATTTAATTCTGATTTTGATTTTAAAATTACTCTAACAGCCAAAGACTTCTTAAATTTTGGTATATTTTTTTTCTTTTCAAAAAAAGATCTTGTGTTGGAAAATATTCCATCTGCAGCAATTACATAATCAACAAGATCATTAGTGTTATCATTAAATTTTATTAAAATTTTTTCTTTTAATTCAGAAACCTCTTTAATTTTTTTTCCAAACCTTAAATGCTGAGTATAAATGTCTTCTTTTAAATATTCTATTAAAGTAGATCTTTGCAAAGTTGTATATTTAGTTTCACTAGTATTAAATTTAGTTAGATTTAAATCACATATCTTTTTATTTTGAATATCATAAAAATCTAAAAAACTTGGATTAAATTTTTTTTCATTACTAATTTTATTAAAATCAATTTCATTTAAAATTTTAATGCTATTCGTGGCAAGTTGAATCCCGTATCCTTCGTCAAGAGATAAGCTTTCCTCTCTTTCGTAAACCATAAAATCATGATCAGAATGTTTTTTTATAAAATTTGCTAGGGTAAGTCCTGCTATGCCGGCTCCAATAATTGCTAATTTTTTTTTCATTAAAATAAAATTGAAACCTGTTTAAATATTTTTTTTGTAAAGCTTGGAATAAATTCCTTATTATTTTTTAAAAAGTACCAATTATAATTGGAAGGTTTTTGATTAGAAAATCTATAGTATAAATTTATATTCAGTTTCAAATTTGAAATAGAATTCTTATAATTTTTTAAAAATTTCCAACTTTTATCTTTAATTTTTTTTTTAGTTTCTTTTATTTTTGGTAAATTAAAATTTTTAAGAAAACTTATTTTATTTTCTTTTGTCAAAGCTATTTGTTCATTACGATTTAAATAACAAAAAATATCATAATTCATTTTTTTTATCATTTTATTTTCTTTTGTTGCAATTCTTTTTGAAGATTTAAAATATTTACAGTTTTTATTCAAACAACATACACTACATTTTGGGTCTTTCGGTTTACATATTAAAGCCCCAAACTCCATTAAAGCTTCAACAAAATCTGCATTTCTATTTGTACTAAAGAGTTTTTTTTTGTTTAACAAAATTAATTTTTCAAAATTTATTCTTTCTTTTTTTTTATTAATCAACCTTGCAAAAACTCTTTTTACATTTCCATCAATTGCAATTTTTGGCTGATTATAAATTAATCCAAGTAAAGCATTCGCTGTATACTCTCCTACTCCCGGCAACTTTTTAACCTCATCAAAAGTTTTAGGAAGTTTTGAATTGTAATTTTTTACTAATAGTTTTGAAGAGGCTAAAAGATTTCTCGCTCTCCTATAATAACCTAACCCTTCCCACAATTTTAAAATTTGTTTTTCACTGCTTTTAGATAATGCCTTAAGCGTTCTAAACTTTTTTATAAACCTGTAAAAATAAGGAATAACAGTTTTAACTTGCGTTTGTTGCAGCATGAATTCACTTAAAATCCTATAATAAAGCTTTTTCGGCGATTTTTTGCTCACACGCCATGGTAAATTCCTTTTGCTATTATCATACCAAGCAAGAATTTTTTTTGATAAAGTTGGAGTTAAATGCATAGTAAAAATAATAATAAAACTCTGACTTTCATACAAGGGCTTAGACCATTTTCAAGCTCAATTCCAAAAACTCTAAAAAAACATCTAAAAAAAGGTGGTTATAATTATTCGAACATCGTTGATAACTGGACTAAAATGGTAAATAAAAAAATCTCTGATGCTTGCTATCCTATTAATGTTAAAATGGGAAAAGAAATGAGAGATGGAACATTAGTTCTTAACGTAATTCATGGAAAAGAAATGGAAATTGAGTATAAAAAAAATGAAATAATAGACAAGATAAATAGCTTTTTTGGCTATAATTGTATTAGTCATATTGCTCTAAAAATTGTGCAAGATAAAATAAACATTAATGATAAAGTCTTCCCTAAAATAAAAGATTTATCAAAAATAGAGGAAAAAATAAGTAAAGTTAATAATGTAGAACTTAAGAGTTCTTTAAATAATTTTCTTAAGGCATTTAATGAAAGAAATAAATAATAATGAAAGAAATAAATAAATTTTTTTATAAAATAACTTTTTTAATATTTTTTGTTTTTTCTGCTCAAGCGGAAAGTAAAGTATTATCAATTGGTAATTCTGAAGCTAAAGTGACAATTAAAGTATTCTCCTCTTTAACATGTCCACATTGCGCTAATTTTCACTCTAATATTTATGAAATGTTAAAAAAAGATTATATTGATAGAGGTTTAGTAAAGTTTGAACATCATGCATTTCCATTAGACTTAGCTGCGCTGAATGCTGAAATTATAGTTAGATGCCAAGATAATAATAATAAAAAGTTTGAGCTATTAACTGAGATATATAAAAAACAAACCACTTGGGCAGTTGGATCTGACATAAAAAAAATTAATGAATTGATAAAAAAAATTGGTGTAAATTTTAATTTAAGTAATGAAAAGATGGATACCTGTTTAAAGAATGACACTGTTCAAGATGAAATTTTAGAACAAAGGATTGAAGCTCAAAAAGAATATAAAATAGAGTCTACACCAACAATTATAATAAATGAAAAAAAATATTCAGGCAAAATTAATTATAAAGAATTTAAAAAAAATATAGATAAAAAATTATAAATGAATTTCAAGCAACTTGAGATAACTGGTTTCAAATCTTTTTCAGAAAAAACAACTTTTTTTATTGAAAAAGGATTAACCGGAATAGTTGGTCCAAATGGTTGTGGTAAATCAAATATCGTTGAGTCTTTAAGATGGTGCATGGGAGAAAACTCAGCAAAGAGTATGAGAGGTTCTGGAATGGAAGATGTTATTTTTTCAGGCACTTCAAATCGACCTTCAAAAAATATTTCTGAAGTCTCTTTGCTTTTAGATAATCAAAATAAGGAAGGTCCAGCACAATATGAGGAGTTTGATGAAATTTCTATAAAAAGAAAAATAGAAAAAGATAAAGGATCTAAATATTTTATTAATAATAAAGAAGTAAGAGCTAGGGATGTTCAAACATTTTTTGCTGATCTATCGACTGGAGCACACTCACCGTCTCTTATCAGTCAGGGAAGAATTGGACAACTTGTAACTGCTAAACCAATTGAGAGAAAATCTATACTTGAAGAAGCTGCAGGCATATCGGGAATTCACGCAAGAAGACAGGAAGCTGAAACAAGATTAAATGCTGCAGAAAATAACTTAAAAAGAGCTGATGAATTAAAAAAGCAGCAACAAAAACAACTTGATAATTTAAAGAAACAAGCTGAGGAAGCCACTCGTTATAAGGAAATATCTGGAGAAATTAAACAGATTGAAGCTGGATTGTATTTTTTAAAAATTAGCGAAATAGAAAAAGACAAAAAACAAATATTGGAAAAGCTTAGTGAGTTGGATGATGAAATCAGTGCAATAAGTATAGATTTCAATCACAACAATACCTTGCTTGAGGAAGAAAATAAAAAATTATCGCCCTTGAGAGACAAAAAAATGGAAAGTGCAGCAAAACTTCAAAAACTTAACTTAGATATGGAAAACCTAGTAGAAGAGGAATCTAGGGTTAAATCTCTTCAAGACAAACTGGAAAAATCAATTAAGACCATTGAGTCCGATCTAGAACGTGAAAGAAGTATATCCCTGGATGCAGATTTAAATGAAAAGAGACTTTCAGAAGAAAAAGATGCTCTTTTGAAAACAGAAAATGAGTTGCTCACCGTTGAAACTAATTCTACTAAAGAACTTAAAGAGTCAAAAAATTTACTAGAGGGTTTGCAATCTCAATTAGATTCAATGTTAGATCAAATTGAAAAGGATATAGATGAAGATAAAAAGCTTTTAAAAGAAACTTTTAGAGAACTTAAACAACTTGTAAAAAAAATTACATCTTCACAAGAAGATTATGCAGAAAAATATGGAAAAGACAGATCAATACAAAGTGACTCCATTAAAAGAAAAGAAAGAATAAAAAATATTGATGTTGAATTAAAAAATTGGAGAAATTTAAAATCTAATTCAGAAAAAATGAACTCCGAATTGAGTAGTCGTAAAAATAAATTATTTTTAGAATTAAATGATAACCAAAAAAATCCAGAACGTATAGCAACTTCGAAGGGTCAAAATTTACAAAACTTAGAGAATACAAAAAAAAGAAATGAAGAAATAGAAAATGAATTAATAGCAGCAGAAAAAAAATATAATTTAATTAATCAAAATTTAAAAGAGATTCAAATAAAACTTTCTGACTTGAAAGAAAATAAAGCTAGAAATGAGGCAACTGTAGAAGGTATAGAAAATAGAAAAAAAGATTTATTACATTCAGTAAAAAATGAATTAAATATAAATGATGAAGCATCTTTGCTACCTCAGTCAGATTTAAATAATATCTCACCCAATGACCTGCCAACTCTTGAAGAGCAATCCCAAAAAGTTGAAAAAGCAAAAAAGAAAAGGGAGTCGCTTGGTTCAGTAAACCTTAGAGCTGATGAAGAAACAAAAAAATATGAAACAGAAATAAAAAAAATGGAAGACGATAGAGCTGATCTTTTTTCAGCAATTGTTAAATTAAAATCAAGTATTGATGAACTAAATCAGAAAGGAAGAGAGCGTCTTCTTGAAGCTTTTACTAAAGTAAATAGGAAATTTAATGAAGTTTACACAAAATTATTTAACGGGGGTACAGCAAAAATAGAGCTTGTGGACTCGGATGATCCCTTGGAAGCAGGTTTAGAAATGTATGTATCGCCTCCAGGAAAAAGATTGCAGTCTATATCTTTACTTTCAGGAGGTGAACAAGCTTTGACGGCTATGTCTTTGGTCTTTGCGGTATTTTTAGTTAACCCATCTCCTATTTGTGTTTTAGATGAAGTGGATGCCCCATTAGATGACGCTAATGTAACGAGATTTTGTAGTTTATTAGACGAACTTACAAAAATTACAAAAACAAAATTTATTATTATTACCCATCATGCATTAACTATGTCCAGAATGCATAGGCTATATGGAGTAACAATGGCTGAACAAGGGGTTAGTCAGTTAGTTTCTGTTGATTTACAAAAAGCAGAGGAGCTGGTTGCTTGAAGCACCTAAATGACCATTCCTGAAGACTTTAAAACTCGCTTAAAAATTGCAAAATCAAAAATTAGAAAACAAGTGCAATCAGATAGTGAAAAAAGAGGCTCATTTATGGGCAGCGCTTTTAAACTAGGGACTGAACTTGTTGCTGCTGTGGCAGTTGGGACAATTATTGGGTTTATTTTAGATAGTTGGTTTGATACTAAACCTTGGTTAATGATAATTTTCTTTTTTTTGGGTGCGGCTTCAGGCATGTTAAACGTTATAAGAACAGCCAACCGAATGCAAAAAGAGGAATAAATAAAGGAATTTATGGCAGGAAATCCAATGCAACAATTTAGTGTTCATAAAATTGGACCAGAAATTAAAATTGCAGGAGTAGACTTATCTTTCACGAATGCAAGCTTGTTTATGATTATTAGCACTTTTGCCATCTTAATTTTTTTATTCTTAGGAACAAAGGAAAGAAAAATTGTTCCAGATAAAGTTCAACTCATTGCAGAAATGTTTTACAGTTTCGTAACTAAAATGATAAGTGACACTGCGGGCTCAAAGGCAAAACCATATTTTCCTTTTATATTTAGTTTATTTATGTTTGTTTTATTTTGTAATATGATTGGTATGCTCCCCTACTCATTTACCGTTACAAGCCACATTATAGTAACTTTAATATTGGCTTTATTTATTTTTATAGCAGTGACAGTTATTGGTTTTGCAAAACATGGGTTTAAATATCTAGGTATTTTTGTACCAAGTGGTGTTCCTGCTGTTTTGCTCCCATTAATAACTATAATTGAAATTATCTCTTATCTAAGTAGGCCGGTTAGTTTGTCAGTAAGATTATTTGCAAACATGATGGCTGGCCACACAATGTTAAAAGTTTTTGGAGGTTTTGTAATAAGTTTAGGAATATTAGGTGGCTGGTTACCACTTAGTTTTTCAGTAGCATTAACTGGCTTGGAAATTTTAGTTGCATTTTTACAGGCTTACGTTTTTGCAATACTAACCTGCATCTATTTAAATGATGCATTAAATTTACACCATTAAATAAAAAAAGGAGGAAAAAATGGAGTTAGAAGCGGCAAAAATGATTGGAGCAGGTCTTGCTGCAATCGCACTAGCTGGAGCAGGTGTAGGTATCGGAATTATTTTCGGTAACTACCTTTCTGGGGCTATGAGAAATCCATCTGCAGCGCAAAAACAATTCCCTAATTTACTTTTAGGATTTGCTTTAGCTGAGGCAACTGGATTATTTGGACTAGTGGTAGCATTGATTATTTTATTTGCATTTTAATATTATAAATATGAAGCGTTACTTAAGTTTAATAATAGCTATTTCGGCTATACAAAATGATTTGTTTGCAGCTGAGGCGGGTATGCCTCAGCTGGATCCAACGTATTGGGCATCACAAGCATTTTGGTTAATTTTAACATTTACAGTTTTATACATATCAATAGCGAAATTATATCTACCCAAAATAAAAAATAATCTTGATGATAGGGAAAATAAAATTAAAGATGACTTAGATGCTGCAAATAAATTTAAAAATTTATCTGAGTTAAAATTGAAAGAATATGAAAAAATTTTGGAAAACTCAAAAAAAGAAGTAATTAAAATACACCTGGATTCAAAAAATAAATTAGACAAAGATATACAGACGAAAAAAGATGTGATGGATAAAGAGATAGAAACTGAAATAACTAAAGCTCAACAAGAAATTAATGAGCTTAAAAAAAATTCTATTTTAGATATTCAAAATATTTCAAAAGATTTAGCTTCAAATATTATTGAAAATATATCTGGTGATAAATTAAATGAGAGCAGTATTAAAGCTACCATAGCAGAGGTTGCAAAGAAAAATATAAGTAAATATTTATGACAATAGACGCAACATTTTGGGTAATGATATCCTTTTTCCTATTCGTAGGATTATTGATTTACTTTCAAATACCTCAAAAAATTAGAACGACCCTCGATGAAAATATCCTAAATATCAAAAATCAAATTAATGAAGCTGATAAACTTAAAGAAGATGCAAAAAATATATTAACCGAACATGAAAAAAAAATAAGCAACTCTAAAACTGAAATGAAATCAATGATAGATAAAGCTAATGAGGAAGCTGAAAAAAATGTAATTAAAGTAAATGAGGATTTTCATAATTTCATGGAAAATAGGAAAAAAAATGCTGAAGATCGTGTTAAGCAACTAAAAAATCAGGCTCTAAAAGATATAAAAAATACCTCAGTTAGAATTGCTATTGAGTCAGTTGAAAAACTATTAAAAAATTCCCTTGATAAAAGTAAACTAGATAAAATTTACACATCCAGTATTGAAGAAACAAAATTAGCACTTAAGAAAAAATCCAGTTAGAATAGGCCATAATTAATAATGGCAAAAAAAATAATAGTTATCGGCTCTGGCTTTGGTGGCCTTGCAGCGTCTTTAAGGCTAAAAGCTAAAGGCTATAAAGTTACTTTGATTGAAAAACATCCTGACCTTGGTGGCAGAGCAAGAGTTTTTCAAAAAGGTGAATTTATATATGATGGCGGTCCCACTGTAATTACTGCACCCTATCTCTTTGAAGAATTGTTTTCTTTATTTAACAAAAAAATTTCTGATTATGTAAAAATTGTTCCCTTAGATTTGTGGTACCGTTTCGTGTTTAATGATGGAGATACATTTGACTACACTGGAGATGATAAATCTATGGAAGAACAAGTTAAAAAATATAATCCTAATGATTATGATGGATACAAAAAACTAGTTAAATTTACTGAAAAAATTTTTGATAAAGGTTTTACAGATTTATCTGACAAACCTTTTAGCAATTTAACTTTTATGATGAAACAAATTCCATCTCTATTAAAATTAAAAAGTTACAAATCTGTCTATAGTCTGGTTTCAAATTATATATCCAATGAAAAATTAAGAAGAGTATTTAGTATGCACCCTCTTTTAGTTGGTGGAAATCCTTTCAGCACCACTTCAATTTATACGCTAATTTTATTTCTAGAAAAAAAATGGGGTATTCACTATTCAATGGGTGGAACAGGAAGTGTTGTAAAGGCTCTAGAAAAATTAATGATAGAGGAAAATATTAAGATTTTTAAAGATGCTGAAGTTACAGAAATTCTTACAGAAAATAAAAAAGTTAAAGGGGTAAAAATAAATAATTCAAAGATAATAAATTGTGACTACATAATTTGTAACTCGGATCCACCAAATGTTTACAATAACTTAATTAAATCAAAAAAAGATTATAATTTTTTATTTAAACAAAAAATGAAAAGAATGGATTATTCAATGGGATTATTTGTTTATTATTTTGGTTCCAAAAAAAAATATAATGATGTAGCCCATCACACAATTTATTTTGGTGATACTTACGAAAAGCATCTAGATAAAATTTTTGAGAAAAAAGTACTCTCTGATGACATAAGTTATTATCTACATAGGCCATCAGCGACAGACCCAAATATGGCGCCAGATGATCAAGATGCTTTTTATGTTTTAGTACCTGTGCCTAATAATTTATCTAAAATAAATTGGATTAAAGAAGGAGATAAATTTAAAAATTTAGTTTTAGAAAAAATGGATAAAACAATTTTACCTGGGATTAAAGAAAATGTTGTTAGCGATTTTTATTTGACACCTGATTATTTCGAAATAGATTTAGCAACTCTTCATGGATCAGGTTTTTCAATTCAACCTAAATTTTCACAATCAGCTTATTTTAGATTTCATAATCAATCAGAAATATTTAAAAATTTATACTTTGTTGGAGCTGGAACTCATCCTGGGGCGGGTATGCCTGGTGTTCTTTCGTCTGCAAAAGTTTTAGATAAATTATTTTAATGGAAACTAATTTATTAAAGAAACATGCAAAATCTTTTTATTGGGCAAGTTTTTTCCTTTCAAATGACGTTTTTAATAAATGCTCCTCTTTATATAATTTCTGTAGAACATTAGATGATATAGTTGATAATAATAACAAACTAGACGTTAAAAAAGAAATTTTTTTAAAATTTAAAAAAGATTTCATGAATAAAAATCTTAAAAATCAAATTATAAATGATATGTGGTCGATAATTAATAGTGAAAATATTTCTAAAAAAATTGTAATTGATTTGTTTGATGGAGTTGAAACAGACCTTGAAGAAAAAGTAGAAATTAATTCAAAAAAAGACTTACTTGTTTATTCTTATAGGGTGGCTGGAACTGTCGGGCTAATGATGTCAAAAATACTGAAAGTAAATAATAGAGAATCTCTAAGAGGAGCGATTGATCTTGGCATAGCTATGCAACTTACAAATGTCGCTCGAGATGTATGCGAAGATAATAAGCGTAATAGGAAATATATACAATCTGATTTTTCCTCAATAAAGGAAACCATATATGAGTCTGAAATTTTTTATCAAAAATCTTTTAAAGCTATCAGCAGTATTTCGATAAGGTCTCGATTTTCGGTAATCGTAGCAAGGCGTATTTATAAAAAAATTGGTGATTATATTCTTATGCAAAAAAATATAGAAAATTTCAATAAAGCGGGCAAAATCTATGTCCCTTTATTTGAAAAAGTAGTTCAAACTTTTTTATCAATTTTTGACTTCGTTAAGTTATTATTTGTTAAGGATTTAAGTTACTATAATCACTCACATCATAATATTTTGGAACAAGAGATTAATTTGAATGAAAGAATTTGATTATATAATTATTGGTGGTGGATGTGCAGGTTTATCTTTAGCCTATGAACTTGAAATTAATAATAAGTTGAAAGAAAAAACCTTGGCTATTATTGAAACTCGTGATGAATACAAAAGAGATAAAACATGGTCATTCTGGAAAGTTTTCGATCATAATTTTGAAGATTGCGTGATAAAAAGTTGGAATAATTTTACAATTAACTCCTCAGAGGGTTTTCACGAATTAATAAATAAATCTTTTCCTTATCAAAGTATTAATAGTGAAAAATTTTATAAAAAGATAAATTCGAAACTCAGTTTGAATCCCAATGTAAGTTGTTTTAAACGTCTTAACGAGATTAATTCGAAAAACTCATTAATTTTCAACAGTGTTTTTGAAGATAAATTAGATAAATCTAAGCTATGGCAACACTTCCAAGGAATTGAAATAGAAACATCTAATGATATTTTTGATGACGAAATTGTAAACTTAATGGATTTTAATTGTGATCAAAAAAATGATGTGCATTTTTTCTATACTCTTCCCTTCAGTAAAAACACAGCATTAATTGAAACTACATGGTTATCAGACTTGGAAGACCCAAGTCTTATGAATTATGATTTACAGTTAGAAAATTATATTAAAAATAATTTAGGTATCAAAAATTATAAAATAAATTTTATAGAAAAGGGTGCTATCCCCCTATTTTGTCCTAATTTTAAAAATGATGGCAAAATAATCAATATTGGTTCAGCTGGTGGAATGACTAGATTGAGTACGGGATACACTTTTTTAAATATCCAAGAACACAGTAAATATATTGTAAAAAATATTGATACAATTGGAAAAACAAAAGCATATAATATAGGAAGAAAGTATCAGCTCTTAGATAAAATATTTTTAAAGGTTCTAGAAAATCATCCAGAAAAAATGCCAAATATATTCTTCAATATGTTTAAAACCTCTTCAAACACTGCTATCAAATTTTTATCCAATAAAAGCAATGTTTTTGAAGATATTAATATCATAAGTAAAATGCCTAAATTAATTTTTATGAAAGCATTATTTTATTAATGGAAAAAATAAGTTTTAGGCACTCAGTAATATTTTTCAATTTTTGTATTTTTGTAAGCCCGTTTTATTTCATATCAAAATTTGAACCAATAATTTTTTGTCTTTTCTTAATATTAATTCTAGGAATTTCTCACGGTGCATTAGATGATATTAAAGGAAAGAAACTCTCAAAATTGTTTGGCTATAAATCATCTTTTTCCTTTTATTTTGCTTACATATTAATTTCACTTTTAATAATAATTTTCTGGTTAATATTTCCTAATATTATTTTGTTATTATTTCTAATTGTCGCTTCATACCACTTTGGTAAAGAAGATACGGTTTTTTCTTTTAAAAAAAAATATTGGATACCTGAATGTTTATACTTTTTTAAAGGGTCAACAGTAATCATAGCCCCGCTATTATTTCAAAAGGATAAAACTATTGAAATATTTCAAACTTTGAACTTTAACGTTTTTGATTCTCGAATATTTACTGATCAATTTTTAATAATTTTATTGTGCCTAAGCTTTTTATCATCTTTGTATATTTCAAATCATAAAAACACTGACTTAAAAGGATTAATGTTTATGGATTTCTTTTCATTGATAATATTAAATCTTCTCTTAACTCCTATTTTAGCTTTCACACTTTATTTTTGTTTTCTTCATTCTATAAGACATTCAATCACTTTAATTTTTGAGCTAGATAGATCTTTTAAATCAGGTCTAAAGAAATTTATAAATAGAGCTATTCCTCTAACTTTTATCACTGGAGCAATATTTTTAATTGCAGTGTATCTTTTGAATAATTTTTATATGCTCGATGAGGCTATTTATAAGGTCATTTTTATTGGTTTGGCGTCACTAACTTTTCCGCATATATTGCTTGAATATTTATTAGAAAAAAATGAAAAAAAATCTTAAAATTTATTTAGCATCACCAAGAGGATTCTGTGCAGGGGTAAAACGTGCGATCGATATAGTTGAAAAATCCATAACAAAATATGGCAAGCCTGTTTATGTAAGACACGAAATTGTTCACAATAAACAAGTAGTTGAAGATCTAAAAAAAAAAGGTGCAGTTTTTGTTGAAGAACTCTCAGATATTAAAGACAGCACAAGACCCGTAATTTTTTCTGCTCACGGTGTTCCAAAGAGTGTTCCTGAGGAAGCTCAGCAAAAAAAATTATCTTTTGTAGATGCAACTTGTCCTCTTGTTTCTAAAGTTCATAGAGAGTCTGAGCAATTATTTAAAAAAGGTTATGATATAATTTTAATAGGTCATAACAATCATCCTGAAGTTATTGGAACAATGGGTCAATTACCTAAAGGATCTATTAAACTTGTGGAGACAGTTAATGATGCCTCTTTATTAGGTAATAAAAATTTTTCTAAACCATTAGCTTATATCACTCAAACTACATTATCAGTTGATGACACAGCTGAAATAATTTCAAAATTAAAGGAAAGATTTCCTAACATTAAACAGCCTATTAAAGAAGATATTTGTTATGCAACTACTAATCGTCAGTTAGCTGTAAAAAATATTGCTCCAAAATGTGATATGTTTTTTGTTATAGGCAGCCGTAATTCATCTAATTCGGTAAGATTAGTTGAGGTAGCAAAAAAAGCAGGATGTGAAAATTCAATGCTAATGCATTTTGAAAAAGAAATTCCGACTGAAAAATTAAAAAATTCTGAGGTAATAGGTATATCCTCAGGTGCGTCTGCTCCTGAACAATTGGTGCAAAATCTATTAAATAAAGTTAAAAAAGAAAGAGAAGTAACAATAGAAGAGGTTATTGTTGCTGAAGAGAAAGTAGTTTTTAAATTACCTAAAGAACTCAACTAAATGGCTGTTTATACAAAACTTAAAGAAGAAGATATTAATAATATTTTATCAAATTATTCTATTGGAAAATTAAAATCCTTTAAAGGGATACAAGAAGGTATTGAAAATACAAATTATTCCTTATTGGTAGAAGAAAAAAAATATATTCTAACTATTTATGAAAAAAGAGTTAACCCAAAAGATTTACCTTTTTTTTCAAACTTAATGACAGGACTTAACCACAGGAATTTTAAATGTCCTGTACCGATTATTAATAATCATAAGGAAACAATCTCGGATTATAATGGGAAAAAATTAATGATCGTCTCTTTTCTTGAAGGTAAAGCTAAACAAATACTAACACCTGATGACTGTAAGCAGGTTGGTGTGGAGGTGGCTAAAATGCATGAAATTACCAAGGAATTTACAGTTCGGAGAAATAATAACCTATCTATTAGTTCGTGGAGAAAACTCTTCAACTCAGTTAAAGATCAATGTGTCAAAATCAATAAAGACCTTCCTAAATTAATTGAAGCCAATCTAGTAGATGTAGAAAAAAATTGGCCAAAAAATTTGCCTAGCGGAATTATACATGCCGACTTATTTAGTGATAATATTTTTTTTCACAATGAAAAAATGAATGGGATAATTGATTTTTATTTTTCATGTAATGATTTTTATTCTTTTGAAATTGCTATTTGTTTTAATGCTTTGTGCTTTGATGGTAAAAAAAATAATTTAAGTTTTAATGTCACAAAAGCCAAAAACTTCATTAATGGGTATTCTTCAATAAGAAAACTTTTAGATGATGAGAAAGAAAGTATTAAAGTTTTATCTCAGGGAGCTGCGCTGAGATTTTTGCTTACAAGAGTATTTGATGCTTTAAACACTGTTGAAGGGGCAATAGTAAAAGTTAAAGATCCTCTTGAATATTTAAAAAGACTTGAATTTCACAAAAACTCTAAAAATTATGAGGATTATTTCTTTTAATGAAATATACAATTTATACAGATGGTGCTTGTTCGGGTAATCCAGGTCCTGGTGGATGGGGTGCAGTAATTTTTGATAATGAAAATAAACAAAAAAATATTTCTGGCAGAGAAGAAAATACAACAAATAATCGCATGGAACTTTCAGCAGCTATTATGGCTTTACAAGAAGTAAATAAGAATTCTGAAATTACAATTTATACTGACTCTACTTATGTCAAAAATGGCATTACAGAATGGGTGCTTAAATGGAGAGAAAATGGATGGAAAAATTCAAATAAGGAACCAGTTAAAAATAAAGACCTTTGGGAAAAGTTAGATACTTTGTGCGAACAAAACGTTGTGAATTGGAAATGGGTCAAAGGACATGCTTCAAACAAATATAATAATTTAGCGGATGAATTAGCTACTAAAGCTATAAAAAATTAAATTTCTTTTATAAAGTTTTCTGCAGCAGAAATTTCACAAGCTGCAGTATCTTCTTCAGCCTTAATTGATTTTATTACATTATTTTCGATTAACATTGTGTATCTTGAAGATCTCATTCCTAGACCTTTGTCCGTTCTGTCTATTTCAGCTCCAATAGACTTTGTAAATTCACAATACGGATCCGCTGCCATAAATATTTTATCACCTACATTTTGGTTATCTCCCCATGCCTTCATAACATTAGCGTCATTAACGGACACGCAAATAATTTTTGTAACACCTTTTTTTTTAGCTTGATCGTAATAATTAACGTAGCCTGGTAAATGTTTAGCCGAGCATACTTTTGTAAATGCTCCTGGTACACCTATGACAATAGCTTTATGATTTTCTAGCAGTTTTGTGCTTTTAATTTTTTCAGGCACACCACTTTCATTAATATAAAAAAAATCTACTGATGGTATTTTTTCGCCTTCTTTAATTTTCATAATAATTTATTTAAAATGTACTTTTTTACTTCCGAAATATTATTTTCTAATATATCGAATTTTTCTTCTTTATCTACAAATTCTTCTAATTGCTTAGGTGCTTTTAAATCGTTTCCAGTTGCTGCTTTTACGGTTTCAAAAAACTTATACGGATGTGCAGTTCCTAGAGCTATAACATTTGGTAAATTTTCTGTCTTGTTGATCGCTCCAAATGCAGTTGCAGTATGTGGATCAATAACAAATTGATTTTTATTATTTATTTCTTTGATTATATTAATTGTTTCTTTGTCGCTAATTTTAATTGCCAAAAAGTCTTTTTTTATTTCTTTTATTTCTTGTTCATTAAGTTGAAAAAAACCTTTGTCATTCAAACTATTCATCATGGATTTGACCTTGTCATCGTTTTCTCCAACTACGTAAAACAATAATCGCTCAAAATTACTTGATACCTGGATGTCCATACTCGGCGAAAGTGAAGGTTTTACTTTATCAGGTTTATACTCGCCTTTATTAATTACTCTTTGAAGAATATCGTTTTCATTTGTAGCTACTATTAACTTATAAATAGGTAGGCCCATTTTTTTTGCAACATAGCCTGCAAAGATATCTCCAAAATTTCCAGTGGGCACAGAAAAGCTTACGTTTTTTTTATCAAGTTTAAAATAAGAATAAAAATAGTAAACAATTTGACAAATTATTCTTGCCCAGTTGATTGAATTGACGCCTGACATGTTTATTTTTTTTCTAAATTCATTTTCATTAAAAAGCTCTTTTACAATTTTTTGACAATCATCAAAAGATCCCTTAATTGCTAAATTATAGATATTGTTTGAACCAATAGTGGTCATTATTTTTCTTTGAATATTAGAAATTTTATTATGCGGATGAAGGACAAACAAATTAATATTTTCTCTGTCATTCAGCGCAGCTATTGCAGCTGATCCTGTATCCCCAGAAGTTGCCACTAAAATATTTACTGTTCTCTTTTTTGCGACTTTTAAATGATCGTACATATTTCCTATAACTTGCATTGCAATATCTTTAAAAGCTAAAGTGGGCCCATGGTAAAGTTCAAGAAGATTAACGTTTCCAATTTTTTTTATACTTACAACTTCTTTTTCTTCAAAATCTTTGTAGGCTTTTTTAATTAGAGATTTAAGTTCTACTTTTTCTATATCGTTGGAGCAAAAATTGAACAAAATTTCTGTAGCAAGATCTTCGTAAGATAACTGTCTCAACTTGACTAATTCAGTTTTATCATAATGCTTTATTTCTGATGGTATGAATAGCCCACCCCCTGGCGCCAAACCTCTTAGAAAAATATCTTTAAAACTAAATTTTAAGGATTTATCTCTAGTGCTAAAATAATTCATTTCTTTTTTCTAAAATATAAATAATAAAGTAAAATTGATATTGCTATCGAATACCAAGTTATAGCATATTTAAGGTGATTATTTGGCACATCAACTGTAATTTTTCTAGGTAATGGAGCTTTCATTTCTTGATCTTCTAAATATATAATGAAATTACCAAATTTCTTTCCTGTAAACTTTTCTATATCATCAAGATTAACTGAAAACCAAATGTTATTGTTAATATCATTGTCAGGTTTAAACATATTAGCTTTATAAATTTTTCTTAAAAGTCCGGTAATTTTTGTATTACCTTGAATAGAGTTGATTTTAGGAAGTTCTTTAAATTTTTTAGGTATCCATCCCCTATTTACTAAAACAATTTCTTTTCCCAGAGTTTCAAAAGGCGTAATTACATCAAAACCTGGTTTTCCTTTTTCATTCAGACTGTAGAGGTAAATTTGATCTTTAAAATTATAAGAACCATCAGAAATAACTCTTTGATAATTTTTCTTTATAAAATTTGAATATGTTATAGGAGTTGAGTTTAAGCCAAAAGTAATCTCACTTATTAACTCCATTTTCCACTGTAGACGATAAAGTTGCCATGTTCCAAGAGCGCAAAACAGTGTAATGAATAATGCTACGAATAACTGAAAGAGAAATAATCTTTTCAATTTAAGATTAACTTCCCCAAATATAGATTGCTGCGAAAAGGAATAACCATACTACATCTACAAAATGCCAATACCATGCTGCTGCTTCAAAGCCAAAGTGATGTTCTGAATTTGAGTGTCCTTTCATTGATCTAAATAAACAAACTGCTAAAAAAATAGTACCAACTATTACGTGGAAACCATGAAAACCAGTTGCCATATAAAATGTTGCTCCATAAATATTTCCATCGAGTGTAAATGTTGCATGATGATATTCGTACGCCTGAAAACAAGAAAAAATAAACCCTAGAAATACAGTTAAGATCAATCCATTAACTAAACCTTTTCTGTCATTTTCCAGCATGGCATGGTGCGCCCATGTAACTGTTGTTCCTGAAAGTAATAAAATTAAAGTATTTATTAATGGAATATCCCAAGGATCAAAAGTTTTTATATCTGGTGGTGGCCAAGTACCGCCTATGGCTTCTGAGGGAAATAAACTTGCATTAAAATATGCCCAGAACCAAGCAACAAAAAACATCACTTCAGACGCAATAAAAAGTGTCATTCCATATCTGTGTCCAATTTGAACAACTGCTGTGTGATGACCTTGATGCTCTGCTTCTTCAATTACATCTCTCCACCACATAAAAGCTCCGTAAATTACTAAAGCGAAACCAACTAATAAAAGCCAAAGAGCTTTGGAGTGAAAATAATACACTGCGCCAAATGCCAAAACTAAAGTTGCGAAAGAGACGTATATAGGCCACGGACTTGGGTCTACTAAGTGAAAATCATGTTTTTTATTATCTGCAGACATATTTAAATCTTACTCTTTTCATAAAAATCTGATGCAAAAAATGTAAATGAGAGTGTTACATCAGAAATATTCTTAGTTTTATTATCATCAACTACTTTTGGATCCAAGAAAAATGTTAAAACAAACTCCTGTTTTTCATTGGGTTTAAGTGTTTGTTTTTCGAAACAAAAACAACCTATCTTGTTGAGATATATACCAAATGGTGATGGTGAAACATTAAAAGAGGCTGAACCAGAAGAGACTTCATTGCTTGGGTTTTCCACATTAAACTTAACGGTATGAACTTCACCTGGCTTGAGATCAATAGTGTTTTTTTCAGGATAAAATTTCCAATCAGAGGTGCTATGAACATTTGTATCAAATCTCATCTTATAGTTATGATCTATTACAATTTTTGGTATCTCTTTATTTGATGCATTTTGAGTAGTGCCTCCAAACCCAGTCACTCTACAAAATAAATCGTAAAGCGGAACTGCTGCAAAGGAAAGACCTAGCATTAAAAAAAATATTGAAACTAATGCGATTGGAGTTAGGTTTTTTTTATTCATATCCATTAAATTATTCTATTATAAATACCTATATTATAAAAAGTTAAACCAAATAGAAAAATCATGAATAGAACCAAAACTATCGCTGTGATTATGTTTTTTTTCTTTTTATTCATTTTATATATTCGCAATTTTATCAATTAATAGAATTAAGAAAATAAAAAATAAGTAAAAAATTGAATAAATAAATATTTTTCTTGCAATTTTATTAGATGTTTTAGTTGCATTTACATTGAATAGTTTCAAACACAAGTAATTATAATAAAGAGTCATAGAAATGGTTGTCACTAAATAAAATATTCCAGCAAAATTAAAAAAATATGGTGCAATAACCACTGGCAACATAGCTAATGAGTAAACTAATATATTTGTTTTTGTAGCTTTTACTCCAGCAATAACTGGCAGCATTGGGATTTTAGCTTTTTTATAATCAGCTGATTTATATAAACTTAGTGCCCAAAAATGTGAAGGTGTCCAAATAAAAATAATCAAAAATAAAATTATTGGTTCAATAGAGATATTTCCGGTTGCTATGGTCCAGCCAATGACTGGGGGTAAGGCTCCTGCGGCTCCACCTATTACAATATTTTGCGGTGTTTTTCTTTTTAACCAGATTGTATAAACAAAAAAGTAAAATCCAATAGTTGATGCTAGTAAAATTGCTGAAATTAAATTTGCAGCTATGTAAAGCATAGAAATAGAAAGAGCAGATAAAATGATGCCAAAGTATAAAGCTTGATTTTTTTTAACTTTTCCGGCTGGTATTGGTCTTAGACAAGTTCTACTCATTAATGCATCAAGATCTGACTCGTACCACATGTTTAAGGCACCTGCTGCCCCTGATCCAATAGCTACAGCTAGTAAAGATATTAATGAAGAATTAATATCCACATTATTTGGAGCAATCAATAAGCCAACCATACATGTGAATAAAACTAATGACATTACCCTTGGTTTCATTAAATTAAAAAATGAATTTAGATCTAGGGCTAAACCAAGTTTAGAATTTTTAGCTTTTGAAAGTGTCTGGCTCAATTTACTTTACTTTAGGCAGCTCTTCAAAAGTATGGAACGGTGGCGGTGAAGACACAGTCCATTCTAGAGTAGTTGCCCCTTCTCCCCATGGGTTTTGTTGTGCTTTTCTTTTTTTTGCGAAAGCATACAGAAGGTTTATTAAAAATACGGCTAATCCAACTACAGATATATAAGAACCTATTGAAGAAATATAATTCCATCCTGCAAACGCATCTGGATAATCAGCATACCTTCTTGGCATTCCTGCTAATCCTAAAAAGTGTTGGGGGAAGAAAATTAAATTTACTCCAATAAAGGTTAACCAGAAATGAAGTTTTCCTAAAAATTCTGAATACTCGTATCCACTCATTTTACTAAACCAATAGTAGAACCCTGCGAAAATAGCGAAGACAGCACCTAAAGATAACACATAATGAAAGTGAGCAACCACATAATAAGTGTCGTGAAGCGCGGTATCTACACCTGCATTTGCTAATACTACTCCTGTCACACCACCAAGTGTAAATAAAAAGATAAAACCAATAGCCCATAACATTGGTGTTTTAAAACTAATAGATCCACCCCACATTGTAGCTATCCAAGAAAAGACTTTAATTCCGGTTGGTACAGCAATAATCATAGTTGCAGCTAAGAAATATGCTTTCGTATCTGTATCTAATCCTACTGTGTACATATGGTGCGCCCAAACCACAAAACCTACAACACCAATTGCAACCATAGCATACGCCATTCCTAAATAACCAAATACTGGCTTTTTAGAAAAAGTTGAAACGATATGGCTTATCATTCCAAAACCTGGAAGAATTAATATGTAAACTTCTGGATGACCAAAGAACCAAAATAAGTGTTGGAATAGCACTGGGTCTCCTCCAGTTTGTGCTTCAAAAAATGAGGTCCCAAAATTTCTATCAGTTAACAGCATTGTTATTGCTCCTGCTAAAACTGGTAGAGATAATAAAAGTAAAAATGCAGTAACTAAGATTGACCATGAAAATAAAGGCATCTTATGTAAAGTCATTCCAGGGGTTCTCATATTTAAAATTGTTGTAATAAAATTTATAGCTCCTAAAATTGAAGAGGCTCCAGCTACGTGTAAACTTAAAATAGCTAAGTCCATTGCTGGTCCTGGTTGACCAGTTTTTGATGATAGTGGTGGGTAAATAGTCCAACCACCTCCAACACCTTGCGCACCCGGAGGACCATCCACAAATATAGATGCGATTAATAAAATTAAAGCTACAGGAAGTAACCAAAAAGAAATATTATTCATTCGAGGAAATGCCATGTCTGGTGCGCCAATCATAATAGGTACAAACCAATTACCAAATCCACCAATCATCGCTGGCATCACCATAAAAAATATCATGATCAAACCATGACCAGTTACTAACACGTTATATAAATGATAATTACCTCCAAGAATTCCATCACCCGGATGCATTAGTTCCATTCTCATTAAAACTGAAAAAGCTGTACCAATTATTCCTGCAATAATTGCAAAAACTAAATACATTGTTCCGATATCTTTATGGTTTGTTGAGTAAGCCCATCTCTTCCAACCAGTTGGATTACTATGATGTCCTTCTGCTGCTGCTTGTCCGTACATTATTTAATTTCCTTTATTTGTTTAGCAATTTTAATATTATTATTAATCTCTTCTTTGGCAAATTTAATCTTAGCTTCTTCTAACCATTGATTATACTCATCTTCAGAAACAACGTTAACAGTTATCGGCATAAACGCATGTTTGATCCCACATAACTCTGAACATTGACCATAGAAGGTTCCCGTTCGATCTGCCTTAAACCACGTTTCATTAATTCTTCCAGGTACAGCGTCTCGCTTAACCCCAAATGAAGGTAAAGCCCAAGCATGCAACACATCATTAGCAGTGATCATAACTTTAACTACTTTATTAACTGGAACATAAACTTCATTATCGACCGCTAGTAATCTTGGTTGACCTTCTTTTAAATCTTTTTCTTCAATCATATACGAGTCAAAAATTATATTTTCATCGGGATACTCGTAACCCCAATACCACTGATAGCCTACTGCTTTAATAGTTACGTCTGCTTTTGGAATTTCATCTTGAGAATATAAAACTTTAAATGATGGAACGGCTAAAACTATTAAAATTAAACACGGGATTAAAGTCCAAAGAACTTCAATAGTTGTGTTGTGACTTGTTGTTGAAGCTTCTTTATTTCTTGAAGCTCTATATCTGATGCAAGTGTAACCAATTAGAAAAAGTACAAATACCATTATGGCCGTTATCACAGGTAATAACATATAGTCATGAAACCAAACTATATCTTCCATACCTTGTGAGGCTGATTTTTGAAAACCAAGTTGCCAATCTTTAGGTTGATTAGCTAAAACCGAACCAGGGAATAACAATAAAAGAGTGTATACGAATTTTTTAAGCATGTGTTTTTATACAGCTTTTAGATGATTTAACAATTTCAATTAATGCGACAATTAATGAAAGTTATTGATAAAATTTACCAATGAAATAGCGCTAATTACAGCAGTATCTGACCTTAGAATGTTTCTAGATATTGTAAAAGGCACAACGTTAGAATTTGCAAGGATCAGCTCTCGTTCTGGAGGCGAAAAATCTCCTTCAGGACCGATAAGAATTGATAAAGTTTTAGCTTCTTTAAGCACTTCTGTTTTAAGATTTTCTTTAGAATTAACATCCGCAAATAATAATTTAGAAGAATCATCTAAATTTTTTAAATAATCTCTAAGCTTTGTTACTTCAGATAATTGAGGTGGAATTAATTGATTAGACTGTTCAGTAGCTTCAACCACAATTTTATTTGCTCTTTCAAAGTTTAACTCTTTTACTTCAGTTCTTTCCGATACTATTGGAATTATTTTACTTACACCAAGTTCTGTAGCTTTTTGTAAAATAGTGTCCATCGGACTTTTCTTTACTAAGCAGATAGCTAACTCGATATTAGAATTTTTAATTGATTCTTTTAATTTATTTAAAAATTTTACTTCAACTCGATCTCTATCTAAAAAGACTATCTCACTTAGCCATTCTCCATCTTTATTGAAAAAATTTATGTTAGAACCTCTTTTTAACCTCATTACATTAACAACGTAATGAGTATGCTCTTTAGATAGTAAGCCTGTTGTATTTTCAGTTATATTTTCTGGGTGGAATAATCTAATATTACTCATTAATATCAATTTAAGTTATGAAAAATATTAAAGCAATAATTTTTGATGCATATGGCACTCTTTTTGATGTCAATTCAGCTGCAGAAAAATGTAAAGATAAAATCGGTAGTAAGTGGGAAGGTTTTGCTAATTATTGGAGAACTACTCAACTAGAATACACTTGGCTTAGAAGTTTAATGAATAGACATAAAGATTTTTGGCAAATAACAGAGGATAGTTTGGATAAATCAATGAAAGCTTTTGATATTGATGCTTCAATGAAAAATGAATTGCTAAATCTCTATAAAGTGCTCTCTCCTTTTAAAGAAGTTCCTGAAGTATTAAAAACACTTAAAGAAAAAAATTATAAACTTGGCGTTCTTTCAAATGGCACACCTGCTCTTCTTAATGAATTAATTGAAAGTAATAATTTAAAAAATGTATTTGATGATATTTTTTCAATTGAAGAAGTTGGAATTTATAAACCAGACTCAAAAGTTTACGACATGCCAATTAAAAAATATAAAATACAAAAAGATGAAGTTGCATTTTTAAGTGCAAATACCTGGGATGTGTCCGGAGGTGGAAATTATGGTTATAACTCTATTTGGGTGAATAGAAATAATAATATTTTTGATAATCTTGATTATAAACCTAAAAATGAAATTAAAAATTTGAAGCAACTATTAGATATTATCTAATTCTGCTTTCCTCAAAATTTTTATTTAATTTAGTTGATATTGTTCTGCTATTTCTTCTGTTCCACTCATCTAATGATCTTAGCACTGGAATAACCGAAGTTCCAAAATCTGTTAAGGAATATTCTACTTTTGGCGGCACAACTTGAAAAACTTTTCTATTTATCAAACCGTCGATCTCAAGTTCTTTTAGTTGTTTTGATAACATTTGCTGGGTGACTGTTTGCAAAACTTTTTTTAATTCACCAAATCTATTTTTTTTGTTTTGATATAATAAAAATACAATTCTTATTTTCCATTTTCCTCCTAGGAAATAGACAGCTCTTTCTGCTGGACATTGTGCAATGTGTTTCATGGTATGTTTTTATATACTAGTATGATTTATTAACTTGTTATATTTATATCAAGCATTTAAATATAATCAAATTAAAATAGGAGAATTAAAATGGCTAAACCAGAAAGAGCAGGAGATGCACCTATCGGTGTTGATGTAGTAGAAGGTAAATCTTATTATTGGTGCACTTGCGGAAAAAGTTCAAAACAACCTTTCTGTGATGGCTCACATACAGGATCAGAATTTGGACCACTAACTTATAAAGCAGATCAGTCTAAAAAAGTTTTTTTCTGCACTTGTAAAGCAACTAAAGATCAACCAATGTGTGATGGGTCACATAACGCTAAATAATTTTTATGAAGAATATTGAAGTAAAAAAGATTGTACAAGCGATAGAAACATCAGATGGCGCTGGAGTAAAATTAAAGAGAAGTATAGGGACACCTGAGGCAAATTATATTGATCCTTTCTTAATGTTAGATGAGTTTGGATCGGAAAATAAAGATGATTATATCGCTGGTTTTCCACCCCACCCTCATAGAGGAATAGAAACTGTAACTTACATGCTTAAGGGTGAGTTCGAACATGAAGATAGTACTGGTGCTAAAGGAATAATGTCATCTGGTGATGTACAATGGATGAAAACAGGAAGAGGAATTATTCACTCTGAAATGCCAGCTATGTCAGATGGTAAATTGTTAGGATTTCAGCTTTGGGTAAATATGCCAGCTAAGTTAAAGAAAAACAAACCTGAATATATTTATATCAAAGGAAATGAATTGGGAACTCATAAGGATAGTGAAAAAGTAGTGAAGGTTATTGCTGGTAAATACGAAAAAGCCGAAGGACCAGAAAAAAATCATAACGTTGAACCGATATACTTTCATATTATTTTAAATGAAGGAAAAGAATTTATTTGTGATGTGCCTGAAAGTCACAACAGTTTTATTTATTTGCTAAAAGGTGAGTTGAAGATCGGTGAACAAGATCACGCTAAAACAAGTAATTCAAATTTAATATTATTAGAAAGAGGAAATAAACTAATAGTAAAAGCTAATAAAAATACTGAATTTTTATTTATCGCTGGTAAACCAATAGGTGAACCAATAGCTAGAGGCGGTCCATTTGTAATGAATACCAAAGCAGAAATTTTAGAAGCTGTTCAAGACTATAATAACGGAACATTTGCTAAATATTAAAAGTTAAAGTACGTTTCTCAGGAAATGACTAAATCAATAATCATAAAAAAAAATGGTGGACCTGAAGTATTAGAACTTCAAGATGTTGCTGTAGGATCTCCAGGACCAGATGAAATTAAAGTTACTAATCATGCGATCGGATTGAATTATATTGATACCTACCACAGATCAGGTTTGTATCCTCTTCCACTTCCTAGTGGAATTGGATTAGAAGCTGCTGGTAAAATCGATGAAGTTGGGTCTGATGTAACTGAATTTAGCAAAGGTGATAACATTGCTTATGCATCAACGCCTATTGGTTCTTATTCTCAACAAAGAATTATACCTGCAAAAAATGTTGTTAAAATTCCGGATGGAATTTCTTACGAGTTAGCAGCAACACTTATGACCAAAGGTTTAACAACTCATTACTTGATTTGTAAAACTTACAAACTTCAAGCAGGAGAAACTATTTTATTTCACGCAGCAGCAGGTGGTGTTGGCCAAATATTTGCTCAATGGGCAAACAGTATCGGAGCAAAAGTGATTGGGACAGTTGGTTCAGATGAAAAAATTGAAATTGCAAAAGCTAATGGCTACGCTCATGTTATTAATTACTCAAAAGATGATTTTGCAAAAGAAGTTATGAAGATCACAAACAATGAAGGTGTTTCTGCCGTTTTTGACGGAGTTGGAAAAAATACCTTCAAAGGTTCAATAGCAAGTTTAAAACCAAGAGGTTTGATGGCAAGTTTCGGAAATGCATCAGGACCCCTTGATCCAGTTAATGTTCCAAAAGATATTCAGCCAAAGGGTCTTTATTTAACTAGACCTTCAATTGCCCAGTATTTTACTAATAGAAAAGAGCTGCAAGCAGGAGCGGACGCTGTTTTTGAAAAAATTAAATTTGGAATGATTAAAATCAAAATTTTTAAAAAATATAAATTAGCTGATGCAAAACAGGCCCATGAAGACTTAGAGTCAAGAAAACTTACAGGTCCTGCTATTTTAATTCCTTAATGAATAACAAAGTTATATCTCCCTGTATTAGTATTTGTAGAACTGATCCAGTCACAGGGTACTGTTATGGTTGTGCTAGAACTAATGATGAAAAAAAAATTTGGAAAAATGAGGATACTCAAGATCAGTGGAAAGAAAAAAATTTAAAAATAATTTTAACTAGAATGCAAGGCTGGCAGCTAGAAACATTTAAAGAATCTTATGAACATAAAAAAAATAAAGGAATATCTTTATTTAAAAAAGACCAGTTAAAAAATAAATAAAATTATAAATCTCTTTTCATCGAGTCCATGTCGCTCAAATGATATTTCAAAGCTTGATTTGAAAGCCTAATCTCTTGTAAAAATAAAAAAATAGATATGATCATACAAATACAACATCCTGCAAAAATTAGTCTGGCAAGTTGAAGATACCCCATATAAAGCATTAGAACAGTAGTCATATTAAAAAGAAATCCAAAAGCTGCAAAGCCCATTGTATATTTAAGCAAATTAGTTCTATTGTTAAGAACGTGTAATTGATTTTCCCACTCTGGTGGTGTTCTTTTATCGAAAGTTAATTGATCATGTAATTTTCTAATTAATCCACTTAAAGTATGAAATCTATTACTATACATGGTCATCATCAAAGGGATGGCTGGAAACATCAATGCTGCAACTGTGTAATCTATATCCATATCGAATCAAATTGATTATGTAGATAGTGTTTGATATTTACAAGTAGAATTTCATGAAACATTTAAAAATATTTATAGAGTTAACCAGATTAAATAAGCCAATTGGTTTTATGCTTTTATTCTGGCCCTGTTCTTGGGGATTAGCATATGCATATTCAATAAACAAAGATTTTAATTTATTTATTCATTATTTCGTTTTATTTTTTCTTGGTTCAGTTCTAATGAGAAGCGCTGGATGTATAGTCAATGATATAGTTGATAAAGACTTCGATAAAAAAGTTAAAAGAACAAAAATAAGACCCATCGCAGCAGGTGAGATATCTATAAAACGTTCCCTGATCTATGTGCTTATTCTTTGTGGTTTAGCTTTTATTATTTTATTACAATTTAATTTTCTTACTATACTGCTTGGAATGGGTTCAATGATTTTTGCTTTTACATATCCATTTATGAAAAGAATTACTCACTGGCCTCAACTATTTTTAGGAATTACATTTAATTGGGGTTTAATAATGTCTTGGGCAGCGATAAACAATGGTGTTTCTCCAGAAATAATCATCCTTTACATATCAGCCATATTTTGGACATTGGGCTATGACACCATTTACGGAGCTCAAGATATGTCTGATGATGAAATAATTGGTTTAAAATCAACCTCAATAAAATTTAAAAATTATATAAAATTATTTGTGTTAAGCTGTTACTTGATAACTTCTTCTTTAATAATCTTTTTGTTTAAAGATATTATCGGATTTAATACCTTTTCATTATTGTTATTTATTTTTTTTCTAAGTCTAGTTTATCAAGTGTTTTATTTTGACCAGTTTCAACCAAAAAAATGTTTAAAAATTTTTAAAGCAAATAATTACTCGGGGCTTATATTTTTTTTAGGCATTTTTTTAATAAATTACTAAAATGGAAATTAAAGAATTAAAGCAAATATTAAAAAGATTATATCGCGAACATATAAGATTTCATTTAAAGAGAATTTTTATAGCTTTAATACTATCCTTAATTGTAGCTGGAAGTACCTCTGGTATTGCTTGGCTGCTTGACCCTGCTGTAAAAAAAATTTTTATTGATCAAGATAGAGTTTTTGCTTGGTCAATTCCTTTGTTAATTATTTTAACATTTTCTAGTAAGGGGTTTTCTCTATACTTTGCTAGGGTATATCTAATAAGAGTTGGGGAAGAAATAGCAGGACAATTACAAAAAAAAATTGCAAATAATATTTTAACCTCAGATATTCAAACATTAGATAATAGGCATTCTGGCAAATATATTTCTAATATAATGTATGACTGTCATCATGTTAAATCATTAGTTAGTACAGGTGTGTTAAACTTAATGAAAGATACATTCTCAGTGATTGCTTTGGTCACTTTAATGTTTTATCAAAATTGGAAACTTGCTAGCTTTGCAATTTTAATGATGCCGCTTGCTGGAGGTTTAGCAAAATCTCTTGGAAAAAGAATTGCTAAAGCGACAGCAAAAGCAGGAGAGTCTTCTGGAAATTTAGCTACTTTTTTATCAGAAATTTTCAAAGGTGCTAGAATTATTAGAATTTATCAAAAAGAAAAAGATGAAAATCATAAAGCTGGAAAGGTCATAGATGATTTAGTAGAAAAAAATATTAAAATTGGCAGCATTATAATAAGAGCTACACCGTTAATGGAAACATTAACAGGTATAATGATAGCTGGTTTTATATTCTTTTCGGGTAAACTTATTGCTTCGGGAGAATTAGCTGTTAATAATTTCTTCTCTTTTCTAGCAGCTATGATGTTAGCTTATCAACCTATTCGATCCTTAGCCACTCTCAATATGGCTGTTTACCAAGGCGCTGCTGCGTTTAATAGAATTAATTCTATTACAGACAAAAAAATTATTGCTCAATCAAATAATAGCTTACCTGATTTAATCATCAAAAATTCAGACATAGAGTTTAACAATGTGCATTTCAAATATGAGACTACCAATGAAAAAGCTCTCAAAGATATAAATCTTAATATAAAAGGAAATACTATGGCTGCATTTGTTGGTCATAGTGGTGCGGGCAAAAGCACAATTATTAATCTTTTGCCTAGATTTTATGATCCTCAAAATGGCTTTATCAAAATTGATAGTCAAGATATTTCAAAAATTAAACTTAGTTCTTTAAGAAAGAATATTTCTTTAGTTAGTCAAGATGTTATTCTTTTTGACGATACGATAATAAACAATATTAAATTCGCTAAAGAAGATGCTTCTATAGAAGAGATTAAAAAAGCCTGCAAATTTGCAGCGGCCGAGGAATTTATTGAAAAATTACCAAATAATTATAATACTATGATTGGCGAAAATGGGGTTAGACTTTCTGGTGGTCAAAAACAAAGACTTTCAATTGCCAGAGCAATATTAAAAGAGTCTCCAATAATCTTATTAGATGAAGCCACTTCCTCTCTTGATGCAGACTCTGAAGAAATTGTTCAACACGCAATCAAAAACTTAACAAAAAATAAAACTACATTAGTGATCGCCCACAGGCTTTCGACAATTCATGATGCAGATAAAATTTTTGTTTTGAATAAAGGTAAAATAGTCGACTCAGGTAATCACGATTATTTGATAAAAGAATGTAAAGAATACAAGTCATTATACGAGAAACAATTAAAATAACTTATGATTAAATTTTACAGAATAATTACTACTCTTCTGTATCCTTTTTTTATTTTGTTAATAATCTTACGTAAATTTTTCAACAAGGAAGATAGGCTTAGATATAAAGAAAAAATTTTTTCATCAAAATTTAATGTATTAAAAAGAAAAAATATTCCATTAATTTGGTTTCACGCAGCCAGTATTGGGGAATTTAAAAGTATTTTACCTATTATAGAAAATTTAATTAGTAGTGGAAAATCTTTTGAATTTTTGGTTACAACCACAACTTTAACTTCAGCAAATTTAGCTAAGGAAGAATTAAAAAAATTTAACAATGCTCATCACAGGTTTCTACCTATTGATGTAAAGTTTCTAATGCAAAATTTTATAAATATGTGGAAACCTTCTGCAATATTTTTAGTAGACTCTGAAATTTGGCCAAATCTAATAATGACAGCAAAAGAAAAAGGAATTCCTATAATGTTATTAAATGCTAGAATAACTTTAAAATCTTTCAAAAGATGGAATTTAATTTCTAAACATGCAAAAAATATTTTTGAATCATTTCATTTTTCACTTACATCAAACCAGGAAACAAAAAAATTTCTAGAAAAGTTAAACGGAAAAAATATTTTTTATACTGGCAATATAAAGCTAGCTAGCAAAATATATCCAAATAAAAATATAAATAAAGATTATCTAACCAAAAACAAATTTTGGTTTGCTGCCAGCAGTCATGATGGTGAAGAAATTTTTTTTTTAAAAACACATCAAAAACTTAAAAAAAAATTTGAGAAAATAACTACTATTATTGCACCAAGGCACATCAGTAGAGTTCGCTCTATTAAAAAATTATGCGATCGTTTTCATTTCAAATCCCAAATACTTAATAAAAACGAATATATATTGGAAGGTAATGAAATTATCATAATTAATTCATTTGGTGAGCTAGCCAGTTATTTTGAATGTGCGAAAAGTGTTTTTATCGGAAAATCACTTTTAAAAAGATTGGAAAGAGTGGGAGGACAAAATCCCGTGGATGCAGCAAAACTTGGTTGCAAGATATATCATGGACCTTTTGTCTATAATTTTGAAGAAATTTATTCAATTTTAGAAGAAAATAAAATTTCAAATAAAATAGAAACTGTTGATGAGTTAGCTGAGAATCTCTTTATTGACCTTGAGCAAACCAAAAAAAATACTCAACGATTTTCAGATAAAATGGATAACTTGGGTAAAAAAACATTAACTGATACTATGAGTTATATTAATAACTTTTTATTTAATGAAATTTAATAAACCAAAATTTTGGGATACAAAATTTAACCTCATAGCATTTATTTTATTACCATTTGCACTGATAGTGCAATTGATTGTTTTTTTTAGGAAAAAATTTATTAAAAGTAAGAAATTCAATATACCTATTATTTGTATTGGAAATATATATTTAGGAGGGACAGGTAAAACTCCTGCTTCGATATATATTGGTAATCAACTTTTAGAATTAAAAAAAAACCCAGTAATAATAAGAAAATTTTATAAAAATCAAAAAGATGAATATGATTTAATTAAAAAAAATTTTAATAATATTATCATTAATAAAAAAAGAGCTTCCGCTATATTGGAGGCGCAAAAAATGAATTATGATGCGGTTATTCTTGATGATGGATTTCAAGATTACTCTATAAAGAAAGATCTAAACATTATTTGCTTTAATCAAAATCAACTTATCGGGAATGGGCAGGTGCTTCCCTCAGGGCCTCTAAGAGAAAACCTGAATTCACTTATTGAAGCAAATATAGTTTTAATAAATGGGAAAAAAGATAATAATTTTGAAAATAAGATTTTAAAAATAAATAAAAATATAGAAATTTTTTATTCATATTATAAACCTGAAAATATAGATCAATTTAAAAATAAAGAATTACTTGCTATAGCAGGTATCGGAAATCCAGAGAATTTCTTTAGATTAATTAAAGAAAGTAATTTAAATATTAAAAAAAAACTAATTTTTCCGGATCATTATGAATTTACAGAGACTGAAGTTCAAAATATTATAAAAGAAGCTAAAGAAAAAAACTATCACATAATAATGACTGAAAAAGACTACTATAAAATTAAAAATTTTAATAAAGATGAATTAAAATATTTAAAAGTATATCTTGAAATAGAAAAAAAAGAAAAATTTGTAAAAAGAATCACAGAGTTATATGATAAAAAAAATTAATTATTTTTTTCAAGCTATATTAATTTACCTATTTTTTTTAATAGGTCGTATTTTAGGTATTACAATTAGTAGAAAGATTTTTTCTGTTCTATTTTCTTTTTTAGGTCCCTTGTTTAAGTCAAAGAAAATCATTGTCAAAAATATCAGAATTTTCTCACAAAATATTTCAGAATTAAAACAAAATGAAATTATTAGTAAAATGTGGAAAAATTATGGAATGACTTTTATAGAATATATTTTCTTAGATTATTTTCATAAAGAAAAATCACATATTGTATTTGATGGTGAAGATGAACTGCATAAACTTAAGAAAAAACAAAAATCAGCAATTTTTATTTCTGGTCATTTCGCTAATTTTGAATTGATGTCAATGGAGATAACTAAGAGAAACATAAATTTAGCTACTGTTTACAGACCCCTTAATAATTTTTTTTTAAATCCATTCATGGAGTATTTGAGAAAAAAATTTGTTTGTCCAAATCAAATTAAAAAAGGAGTCAATGGGGTAAGAGAAGCAATTAGATATATAAAAGATAAGCACAGTATCGCCTTAATGATTGATCAAAGAGTCAGTGAGGGTAAAATAGTTGACCTATTCGGCAATCCTGCTTTAACTACTACTCTACCTGCTCAACTTGCGCTCAAACATGATTTAGAAATTATTCCTGTTTTTATTGAAAGAATTAAAAATGATAAATTTAAAATTGAATTTCAAAAAGCAATAAATCCAAAAAACTTCGATAATAAATTAGAGCTCACAAAAGAGTTAAACAAGATATTGGAAAATATGATCTTAAGAAATCCTGGTCAATGGATTTGGACTCATAATCGCTGGAAATAGTAGTTATTTTTTTTCGGTTTTAAATTTTTTATTTACTTCTACTGGAGAAAAATAAGCTTCTTGTAAGTCTACATTCCAATAATTCAAATCTTGTAATAATATTTCTTTACCTGAAATAGCACATAAAACATGATCTCCTTCTTCCTCTATTTCAAAATAGTTATGCTTGTAAATAAGTTTAGCTTTTTTTTTAATCATTGATAAATTATATAATATAAAGACTATCATGAATATTGGATTAATTGGAAGCGGTGGAAGAGAGCATGCTTTATGTAAAGAAATGCATAATTCAAGATTGGTTGAGAAAATTATTTGTTTTCCAGGAAATGCCGGTACCTCTGAATTGGCAATTAATGTAAAGGTTGATATATTAGATTTTAGAAAAATTTTAGGCTTAATTAGATTATATAAAATTGATTTGGTGGTAATTGGGCCGGAGGAACCTTTGGTTAGAGGGCTTGTTGATTTTCTTAAAAAAAATAAAGTTAAAGTATTTGGGCCAAATAAATATGCGGCTAAATTAGAGGGCTCTAAAGCTTTTGTGAAAAAAATATGTGAAAAAAATAATATTCCAACTGCTAAATTTAAAATATGTAGCACAAAAAAACATGTAAATAATTTTCTTCAAACTTGTAGATATCCTGTTGTCGTTAAGGCTGACGGATTAGCTTCTGGCAAAGGTGTTACCATATGCAAAACCAAAAAAAAAGTTTTGGATATTTCATTCGAAATATTAAGTGGAAAATTTAAGTCATCAAGAAAATTAATTTTAGAAGAATTTTTAGAAGGTGAAGAAGCAAGTTATTTTCTTGTAGTTGATAATAATAGCTTTAAGTTTTTTGGTACCGCACAAGATCATAAACGTGTTAAAGAAAATGATAAGGGACTGAATACAGGTGGCATGGGCGCCTATTCTCCTGCTCCAATAATAAATAATTTAATTGAAAAAAAAATAATTAATAAAATTGTGAAACCTACTTTATTAGAGCTCAAAAAAAGAAAAAAACCTTATAGTGGATTTTTATACGTAGGCCTGATGATTAAAAACAATGAACCTTATCTGATTGAATATAATATTAGAATGGGAGACCCTGAATGCCAAGTAATTCTTCCAAGGTTAAAAACTGATTTAATGAAAATAATTATAAATACAATTGAAAATAAATTAAAAACTACAAAAATTAAATGGGGAAAAAATAAAAGTATGACAGTGGTTCTGTGCTCTAAAGGTTATCCGGGAAATTATATTAAAAATAAAAAAATCAAAAATTATAATAAACTTAAACTTGCAAAAAATGATTATATTTATCATGCAGGGACTAAGTTTGAGAATGGTAAATTACTTTCAGATGGTGGTAGAGTTTTAAATATCACTTCTACAGGTAAAAATTTTTTTAAAATAAGAAGCAAAATTCATCAATTAATAAAAAAGTTAAATTGGACAAATGGGTTTTATCGAAAAGATATTGGTTGGAGAGTAATAAAAAAAAATGCGAATTATTAGTGGTGTCTTAAAAGGTAAATCAGTTAATTTTTTTAAGAATTCAATAACCAGACCGCTTAAAGACTCTGTTAAAGAAAATATTTTCAATGTTTTAAAACATTCAAAATTGATAAATGCAGATATAGAAAATGCTGATGTTTTAGACTTATATTCTGGTGTTGGTTCATTTGGTTTAGAATGCATATCACGAGGAGCCAAAAAAGTTTTATTTGTTGAACAAGATAAAATGGCTTTTAAAATTTTAAAAGACAATTTACTCAAATTATCGATTGAAAACAAAGCCTCGGTAATAAACAGCAGTGTTGATAATATTTTTGAAAATAACGAAAAAAATAAATTTAATTTTTTTTTTTTTGATCCCCCATTTAATAATAACGACTACATAAAAATATTAAATCAAATTAAAAAAAATAAAATGTATAAACCAAAAAACATCGTAATCATTCATAGAGAGAGAAAAACTATTGATAATTTTGATGGAATAATTGATGTTCTTCTAACAAAACAATATGGAAGATCTAAAATAATATTCGGAATGTTTTAATTAAGTAAATCTTTAGTATAAATTTTTACTTGCTCTACCGCTGGTTGATCAAAAGGATTAATATTTGTCAATTTCCCAATGATTACTGTTTCTAAAATAAAGTAAGAAAATAATTCACCAAGAACCTCTTCATTGATATTTTTAATTTTAAACTCTCTAAAAGGAATATTTTTATTTTTAAGAGTTTTAATTAAAGCATTTTTTTGAGCCTTTTTAATAGAATTTAAAGTTTTATTATTTAAAAAATTTTTTTCTTTTAAAATTTCTTTTATATTTATTTTTTCTTTTGAACTTTCTTCATTACTAAAAATATAAAACAATTTATTCTTTGGTCCATCTAAATACAATTGTAGTAGACTATGATGATCTTTAGGGACATTTGAAATTGTTGGCAAAAAACCTTTTCCTTTTTTTCCTAGGCTTTCGGCAATTAATTGTTGGCACCAAAAAAGAAATTTTTCTAGTTCTGGGCAATAATTTAAAAAAATAAGATTATTTATTTTTTTAAAACTCAATAAACTTGAAAGCATTATTGTGCTATCTTTTAAAAAAAGTTGTGTTTTTTTTTTTAAAGATTTTAAAGAACCAGATCGTAATTTATTAATATTAATGCCCATTAAATAAGCAGGAACAATGCCAACCTCTGAAAGCACTGAATACCTTCCGCCAATATAATTTTTATGTTCTATATAAAATAAATTAAATTTCTTTGATAATGAATAAAGTAAATTATTTTTTTTTTCTGATATTATAATTATATTTTTAGAATTTTTTTTTATTATTTTTAGTATAAAAAAGTTGGATAAAGTTTCAACGGTATTTCCGGATTTTGATATAACAAAAAAAAGTACTTTATCTAAATTTTTTTTCTTTTTGAAATTTTGAATTTTTTTTATATTTAAATCGTTAAAAAAATAAATTTTTTTCTTAATTTTTTCTTTTAAAAAGTGACTTACTGCCTCTGATCCTAAAATAGATCCACCCATCCCTATTATTGCTATTGTTTTAAAACTTTTGAATTTTTCTAAATCCTTAAATTCAAAATTAAAATTAAATTTTTTATTTAATGTATTAAGAGTCTTTTTTGAACTGTTAATGTCAGTAAATACTTTTGATAAGATTTTTGGAAATAATTTTGTAAATTTTTTTATAGACTTACTGTCTAAATTTTTTTTTTGTATATTGTTAAAAAAATTTAAATTATTTTTAATCACTTTTTAATTTTATCTACTATTGATTTTTCAATAGATGACGAGTTATTGTTGTTGATGTTTTTTGATGGTGCTTTTAAAATTTTTTTGAGTTTTTCTTGGTTGTCTAATTTTTTTTCTTTAAGCGCACCCGGTTCTGGAATTTTATCGTAATCTGGAGGTAATACTAATGGCTGTTTTTTTTTTACAAAAAACTCATCTGTAGTTTTTGTTTTTTCATTTCGTAAAACTTTTCCTGCTTCTTTTAAACCGCCGCAAGAATTTAAAATCAAAAGAGTTAAAGCAACTAATGTTATTTTTTTCATTTATTTATTTTTTAAAAACTCATTAATTAAAAAAATTATTATACCTAAAGTTATAAATATGTCTGCTACATTAAATGTAAACCAGTGATATCTATCATAATGGAGATCTATAAAATCTGGTACAGCATTAAAAATCAACCTATCATAAAAATTTCCAATAGCTCCTCCTATTATAATTGCATAAATTAATTTATCAGTAACTTCAGAAATAATTATAAAATAACAAAGAGTTACAATTACGACGCCGACTAAAGCTGAGACTAAATTATAAATTAATGATGACTCTGTACTCAAAAAACCAAATCCAATACCTGTGTTCCAGATTAAATCAATATTAATAAAATTATTTATAAAAAAAACGTTCTCACTAAAATTATTGATTACTTCATTTTTTGTGTATCTATCTAAAAGTACACAAAATAAAATTATTAAAAAAATAAAAATATTTTCTTTTTTTAAAAATGAGTTTTTTTTTTCTTTAAATTTATTGTTATAATTCATTAATCGCTATAAGATTACTTCTTCACATCTTTTGCATTTATTTTCTAATATTTTCCAACATCTTGGACACTTGGTTCCAGTAGTTTTTTTAACCTCTATTTTAATTTCATTTTCTTTTTCTGACTTAAATTTTTCTGCTTTGGAAGTGATAAAATATTCTGCTAAATCTAATCCTTCTAATAAATTGAAATACTTTTCATTAGTAGTTAATTTAAGTTCTGCCTCTAGGCTTGATCCTATTTCCTTATTTGATCTTTTTTCTTCTATTGCTATGTTGGCTTCTTGTTTAATTGTGAATAATTTTTCCCACTTATCTTTAAGTTCATCATTCTTCCAGCTAACTGGTATTTTTACAAATAAATGTTCGTGCACACTTTGATTTTTTTTATCAATTAAACTAAAAATCTCATCCGCAGTAAATACTAAAATTGGTGCAAACCATTTTAATAGACTTTCTAAAATTATATTTAAAACTATCACACAATTTTTTCTTCTTTTGGAATTTAAACTATCACAATATAAAACGTCTTTTCGTATATCAAAATAAAATGATGATAAATCCAATGTACAAAAATTTAATAATTCTCTTGAAAGTTTATGAAAGTTATAATCTTTAAGATTATCTTTTACAGATTTATCAATGACAAACAGTTTATGAAGTATATATTGTTCTAATTCGTCAAATTCTTTAAAATCTAACTTTTCAAAATCTTGTTTCTGATAGTTATCTTTTAAATTACCCAAAATAAATCTAAAGGTATTTCTAATTTTCCTATATGTTTCAGCATGCTGTGTTAATATGCTTTTATCAATTCTTAGATCTTCAGCATAATCTGAAGAAGCAACCCATATTCGTAAAATATCTGCACCATAATTTTTTAAAATGTCCTCCGGAGAAATTACATTCCCCATTGATTTAGACATTTTTAATCCCTTTCCATCGACCACAAAACCGTGAGATAGAATACTTTTAAATGGCGCCCTTCCTCTTGTTCCACAAGACTCCAACAGTGAAGAATGAAACCATCCCCTATGTTGATCAGATCCCTCTAGATACATATCTGCGGGCCATTTTAAATCTTCTCTTTTTTCTAAAACAAAACTGTGTGTTGAGCCACTATCAAACCATACTTCAACAATATCATTTAATTTTTCAAAATCATTTTCATTATGTTCATCACCCAAAAATACTTTTGCGTCATCTGTAAACCAACAATCTGAACCTTTTTTTTCGTAAATTGAAGCAATGCGATCTATAACTTTTTGGTCTCTTAGAGGTTCTTTTGTTTTTTTATTAATAAAAATAGGTAGAGGCACTCCCCAAACTCTTTGTCTTGAAACACACCAGTCTGGTCTTCCTTCAACCATTGATAATAATCTTTCTTTTCCTTTTTCAGGATAAAAGATAGTTTCGTTAATTGCTTTTATAGCTTTATTTCTCAAATCATTTTTTTGCATTGAAATAAACCACTGTGGCGTAGCTCTGTAAATTAATGGTGCTTTTGATCTCCACGAATGTGGGTAACTATGGGTCAGTTTATTATTTTTTAGAAGTTTTTTTTGCTCCTTTAGTTTTTCTATAACAATAGGATCTGCTTTAAAAATGTGCGTATTTGTAAAGTACGGGATTTCTTTAGTATAAAGGCCTGCGTCATCTACTGTGTAAAGTGAGGGTATATTATTTTTTAAACATAAATTAAAATCATCCGGGCCATGGCTAGGTGCGCAGTGAACAATTCCTGTTCCTTGATCTAAATTAACAAATTGCGCATTAAGCATAGGGACATCATAATCAAAATTCATTTTAGAAAATGGATGAGAGCATATAGTGCCATTAAAATCTTTTCCTTCAAAAGTTTTTAATACTTTATAATTTTCTATCTCACAGGCTTTTGTGATTGATTCTATTAAATTGCTTGCAACAATAATTTTTTTTTCTTTAAAATTATCTAATTCACTGATCTCAAGAACCGAGTATTCAATTTTATTATTAAATGCTAATGCTTTATTCGCTGGAATTGTCCATGGTGTTGTTGTCCAAATGATAACACTTGCATCTTTTAAAAATTCTTGTTTTGTTTCTTTGACTTTAAAAGCAACATAAATAGTATTTGATGTGTGGTCCATGTATTCGACTTCTGCGTCAGCAAGAGCCGTCTTTTCAACTGTAGACCAAAACACGGGTTTAAAACCTTGATATAAACTTCCATTTAGAAGAAATTTGCCGAGTTCTCTAACTATTTGAGCTTCAGCTTCATTGCTCATTGTGGAATAATAGTTTTTAAAATCTCCTACTACACCTAATCTTTTGAACTCTTTAATATGTACTTCAATCCAGCTTTTAGCAAATTCTCTACACTCCATTCTAAAATCTTTAATTGGCACTTCATCTTTATTTTTTTTCTTTTTTTTATATTGTTCCTCAATTTTCCATTCGATGGGCAATCCATGGCAATCCCAGCCTGGAACATAAATCGAGTCTTTTCCACTCATTTGATGAAAACGGATAATAATATCCTTTAATATTTTGTTAAGCGCTGTCCCCATATGAATATGACCATTGGCATAAGGAGGTCCGTCATGAAGTACAAATTTTTCTTTTCCTTTTGAATTTTTTCTAAGTTTTTCAAAAATTTTATTTTTTTCCCAATTTTCTAAAATTTTTGGTTCTTTAGCAGGCAGACTAGCTTTCATTGAAAAGGCAGTTTTAGGAAGCTGAAGTGTATCTTTAGACATTATTATTTAGTTTTTTTTATATCAATTTTAATTTGTTTTTTTAAATGCTCAAGATTTTTAAATTTTTTTTCTCTTCTAATAAATTTTTTAAAGCTTATATCGATCTCTTTATTATATAAATTTTTATCAATTCCAAAGATATTTGTTTCTAATAATAATTTTTTTCCGTTAAATGTTGGTCTAAAGCCGACATTAGCTATACCTTTTTTATTAAAATTTGATCCTTTTACTTTTACAGCATACACACCATTACGTGGAACAATGTAATCATTTAATTGTAAATTGCATGTTGGAAAACCAATTTTTCTTCCGAGCTGCCTACCTTTAATAACTTTACCTTTTATATTCCATTCTCTATTTAAAAGAGTGTTTGCTTCTCGAATTTTTCCATTAATAATTTTTTCTCTTATTAATGTAGATGAAATTATCTTTTTATTTTTTTTATAAGGTCTAGTGATTAAACTTTTAAAGTTATATAGCTTTTCATATTTTTTAAGAGTTTGTATATTTCCTCTTCTTTTGTAACCAAATTTAAAATTCTTACTAACATATAAGAAACTGCATTTAGTTTTATTATAGATAATCTCTTTGATAAATTTTTCTGCTGTAAGAGATGAAAAAATTTTATTAAATTTAATAATAATCAAAAAATCTAATTTTAATTTTTTTAATTGAATTTTTTTTTGTTCTAATGAGTTAATCCTGTGATTTTTTATTTTAGGATTAAAATACATTACTGGCACAGGCTCAAAAGTAATTATTCCAAATGGTAATTTTTTTGATTTAGCTTCTTTCCTTGCTTCATTAATAACTTTTTGGTGTCCTAGATGTATTCCATCAAAATTTCCAATAGCAATTACACCTTTGCGATGTTTTTTATTTAAATTTGCATTTTTATAAATTTTCATTTTACCATTGAAGTTCTTTTTGAAAATAATGAGCTCTTACTTTGTATTTGTCTAAAAGTTTTTCCAATTCTACGTTGTTGCTAAATTCATTTCGATGAACTCCATTTGAAATAAATAAACAATCTTTATTCAAATTATTTGCTCCCTTTATATCTGTCCTCAAGTTATCGCCAATCGCTAAAACTTTTTCATCTTGCTTAAAACACATTTTATATATTTCTTCATGAGGTTTGCCGTAATAAATTACTTTACCACCTAATTCTTCAAAAATTTTAGCAACATAGCCAGCACAATACTCTTCTTTGTTTCCCCTGTGAACGGTCAAGTCTGGATTGGTACATACTAATGTTTTTGAAATATGTTTTATTAAAAAATTTTTATAATAATTCAAATCATTTTCATGTAATTGAGGTTTATTAATATCTGGATCATCTTCATCGAATAAACCAGTGCATAAGATAAATTCACAACTATCTATAGTTGTTTTATTTTCTTTAATTTTTTCAAAAATTGCAGTGTCTCTTGGAGGGCCGAGGTGAAAAAACTTTTTTCCAAATTTATTTTGATTAATTGCGTGCATAGCTGCTTCTCCTGAAGTGACAACATTAGAAAGGTATTTTTCTTTCATTTTTATTTTCAATAAAAAATCTACTACTTTTGAACTTGGTCTTGGTGCATTAGATAAGAATACTATTTTTTTTGAATTTTTTTTTAATTGATCAACAGCTTCAATAGCTTTTTCATTAAGTTTGATTCCGTTATGAATTACACCCCATAAGTCTATTACGAAAGTGTCATAGGTATCAAATACTTCTGATAAGTGGTTTAATTTTTTCAATTTATTGCTATCTTTCTAATATTTAATTCAATAATATTCATCAAATTATAGTTTTTTAGCCTTTTTTTAATGATTTTAGCCTCTTGAAATCTTACTAAAACTCACCATATCAGCCATACATAAAAATTTATAGGAGAAAATATATATGAAATTTAGACCTTTGCACGATCGTGTGCTTATTAAAGTTTTAGACAGCGAAGAAAAAACTGCAGGTGGAATTATTATTCCGGACTCAGCTAAAGAAAAACCTCAAGAAGGTGAGGTAATTGCAGTAGGACCTGGAGCTAAAAATGAAGACGGCAAACTTTCACCAATGGATGTAAAAGTTGGTGATATTGTGCTTTTTGGTAAGTGGTCTGGAACCGAAGTTAAAATCGACAATAAAGAATACAGCATTATGAAAGAATCAGACATAATGGGAATTTCAAAAAGCAAAAAATAACTTTTAAAGGAGAAAAGAAATGGCAAAAATAATCAAATTTGACACTGACGCTAGAACAAGAATGCTTAAAGGTGTTAATACACTCGCTAACGCAGTAAAAGTAACTTTGGGACCAAAAGGACGTAATGTTGTTATGGATAAATCTTATGGATCGCCTAAAATTACTAAAGATGGTGTTTCTGTAGCAAAAGAAATAGAGCTTGAAGATAAGTTTGAAAACATGGGTGCTCAAATGGTAAAAGAAGTTGCTAGTAAAACCAATGATAACGCTGGTGATGGAACTACAACTGCAACTATCTTAGCACAAGCAATTGTTACTGAGGGATTAAAATATGTAACAGCTGGAATGAATCCTATGGATATTAAAAGAGGGATCGATAAAGCTGTCGAACAAGTAATTGAAAAATTAAAATCATCTTCTAAAAAAGTCAAAGCTAACGAAGAAGTTGCTCAAGTTGGGACGATTTCTGCAAATGGTGAAAAATCAATTGGTGATATGATTTCAAAAGCAATGCAAAAAGTTGGTAATGAAGGCGTGATAACAGTTGAGGAAGCTAAAGGTGTTGAAACTGAACTTGATGTTGTTGAAGGAATGCAGTTTGATAGAGGATACCTATCTCCTTACTTTGTAACTAATACCGAAAAAATGACAACTGAACTTGATAATCCTTTGGTTCTTTTAGTTGAGAAAAAATTGACTAATTTGCAGCCTATGGTGCCTCTTTTAGAATCTGTAGTGCAAGCTAATAGACCGTTAATGATTATTTCTGAAGATGTGGAAGGTGAAGCCTTAGCAACTTTAGTTGTAAATAAATTAAGAGGTGGTCTAAAAGTTGTTGCTGTTAAAGCTCCAGGTTTCGGTGACAGAAGAAAATCGATGTTAGAAGATATTGCTATATTAACTGGTGGACAAGTAATCTCAGAAGATCTTGGTATAAAATTAGAGAACGTTAAAATTGGAGATCTAGGTTCTTGTAAGAAAGTAAAAATTGATAAAGAGAACAGTACAATTGTAGCTGGTGAAGGAAAGAAATCTGATATCGAAGCAAGATGTAATCAAATTAGAGCTGAGATCAATGAAACTACATCTGACTATGATAAGGAAAAACTTCAAGAAAGATTAGCTAAACTTGCTGGTGGAGTTGCCGTAATTAAAGTTGGTGGCGCTACAGAAGTTGAAGTTAAAGAGAGAAAAGATAGAGTTGAAGATGCTCTTAACGCTACAAGAGCCGCTGTTGAAGAAGGAGTGGTTATTGGCGGTGGTTGTGCCCTGCTTTATGCTGCGCAAGACTTAGATGGTGTAAAAGTTAAAGGTGATGATCAAAAAGCTGGTGTGGAGATTGTTAAAAAAGCTCTTCAAGCTCCTGTTAGACAAATTACAGCAAATGCCGGTGTCGATGGCTCAGTGGTTGTTGGAAAACTTATAGAAGGTAAAAAGCTTTCTCAAGGTTACGACGCTCAAAACGAGGAATATGTAGACATGTTTGCTAAAGGTATTATTGATCCAACTAAAGTTGTTAGATCAGCATTACAAGATGCTGCATCAATAGCTGGGTTGTTAATTACAACTGAAGCAATGATTGCAGACAAACCGGAAGATAAAGACGCTGGACCTGCTATGCCTCCAATGGGTGGCGGTATGGGTGGAATGGGCGGTATGGGTGGAATGGGAATGTAATTTCACTTAACCCAAAGATTTTAAAAAAGGCTGCAATTTTGTGGCCTTTTTTTTTGCAGTGAATAAACATGCTGTTGAACTTAAAATTAATCCATCTTTTAATACTCTCAAATTATTATCAACTAAAGTCTTACCAGTTGAAGTAATATCTGTAATAATCTCAGAAGAGCCTATAAAAGGATATGTTTCAGTAGCTCCTAGACTTGGTATAATCTTATATTGAGTAACTCCTTTTGAAATTAAAAAATCATTAGTTAAATTTGTATATTTGGTTGCTACTCTTAATCTGCTATTTCTTTTTGATCTTAAATCAAATGACACTTCTTCAAGATCAGCAATTGTTTGTACATCAATCCAGTCATCTGGTACCGCAACAACTAAATTAGCATTCCCAAAGTCAAGTTTACGTTTAATGTTAATTTTATCACGCAAGTTTTTGTCAGACTCATTTAGAAGATCTAAACCAGACACACCTATATCTAGGGTTCCATCTCCTAATCTTTGAATAATTTCTTTAGCGTGAAGAAATATAATCTTAATGTTAGGTTTATTTTCAATAGTTCCAAAATAATTTCTCTCTTTTTCACTCTGTAGAATTTTTAGATCATTGTTATCAAAAAAAGATATCGCTTTATCTTTCAATCGACCTTTACTTGGTAAGCCTATAGTGATTAAATTTTTCATATATTTTTTAAGTTGATTGCTGCACCTACCGCTTGAATATTTTTTTTAGCTCCTAAACTTTTAAGTAAATCATCATAACGTCCGCCTCTTGCAATTTCTTTCTTTCCTGAAAATACTTCAAAAACAATTCCTGTATAATATTCTACATCTCTACCGAAATTCGTAATAAAATTTATATCTTGTTTAAGTTTCTTTAAGTTTTGAATAGATTTAAAATCCTTAAAAATATTTTTTTTAAGATTATTTTTTTTTGCAAAATCAAATAACTTCTCATCTAATTGAGACAATTTACAATTTATTTTTAAAAATGATTTAATTATTTTAACTATTTTTTTTCCATCATCAAATGATCTTGGGTCTTTTATTTTTTTATCAAATCTTCTTAAAATTTCTGTTATTGTTCTTCCTGCAACTACTTTATCTTGATCCATTTTTTTCATTTCATAGAATCTCTCTTTATCAGTATCAAAAGCTACTGAATCGATATCTGTATTTTTTTCTAATCTTTTTAAAAGTTCTTCAAAATAATTTGGTCTCCAAAAGTGTCTTATTAATCTTAATTTCCATCTTTCGGGCATATCAAGTGCGTTGATTAAACTTTTAAATAAACTGATATCTCCAACTTTAATCTGAATTTTTTTACTTTTTATTTTTTTTGTTGAACTTATAATTGTGCTGATAATCTTAAAATCATCTTGAATTTTATTTTTTGAACCTAAAATTTCAATACCTAATTGATCATTAATAAAATTAGATTCTTTATTGCTTGATCTTCTATAGGCTTGTCCTGAATAATATATTTTTGAAGAAGTTTTTTTTTGTAAGAATTTTATACACGATGCTACTGTTAAATCTGGTCTTAAACACATAGTTTTTCCATCTTTATTTTCAAACGTAAGCATTGAACTTCTAAACTTTTCTCCTGATCTCTCTATAATATACTCTGAGTCTAGAAGTACGTCCGGTTCTGACAAAACAAATCCATTGCTTTTAAAGGTTTGAATTATAGCTTTAGATGATTTTTTTAATTTCATTAGCTAATTCTTTTATTTCAATTGACTTTTCTTTACCTGTACTAAGATTTCTTAAGGTTGGCTTGCTTGATTTTATCTCATCTTCACCATACAGAATAACAGCGGGTGATTTGATCTTATTTGCATATTCCATTTGTTTTTTTAATTTGCTCTCGCCTGGATAAATTTCAGTACTAATTCCAGCATTTCTTAATAATGTTTGTAAACCAATATATTCCTTCATCGAATTTTTATCAAAAATACAAATGACAACTGGTTTTGATTGTTTTACTTTAAATTCTTTTTTTTGCATTAAAGCGTAAACTAATCGATCTAAGCCTATTGAAATCCCAGTTGCTGGGGCTTCAAAATTTCCAAAATTATTTACTAAGTTATCGTACCTACCTCCTCCACCGATTGAGCCAAATTGAATTATCTTTCCTTTATTATTTTTTACGTCAAATTTTAAATTCACCTCAAATATTGGACCCGTATAATACTCAAGTCCTCTTATAATAGATGGATCAAATTCAAAATTGTTGAAGTTATAATCTTTAAATAATTTAATAATTTCTTGAAGGTCTTCTGTTTCTGGTGATTTTTTCTTTAACTCATTCTCTATAGCTTCTATATTAGAGGAACTTAAATTAGCTCCCTTAGTAAAATCTCCTGATTTATCTTTTCTTCCATCACCAAGTAATTGGTTAACTCCTTCCCAGTCTAAGCGATCTAATTTATCTAAAGCTCTAAGAGCGGTTAATTTTTGTTCATTATTGTCTATATTTATTCTTTTAAATAATTCTTCTGTAATTTTTCTAGAAGAGATTTTAACAATGTATTCCTCTTTATTTAATCCACATTTTTCGAGAATTTCTGAAATCATAACACACAGCTCAACATCTGCTTGTAAGCTTTTTGTTCCTACAAAATCAGCATCAAATTGTAAGAATTCTCTAAATCTTCCAGGTCCTGGTTTTTCATTTCTCCAGACAGTTCCCAGTTGATATCTTTTAAATGGTTTTTGTATTTCTAAGTAATTTTTTGCTACATAACGTGCTAACGGAGCTGTTAGGTCATATCTGAGAGATAACCATTTATTTTCGTCTTGAAATGAAAAAACTCCTTCATCCGGCCTATCTTTATCTGGTAAGAATTTTCCAATACTTTCTGAGTACTCAAAACTTGGTGTTTCAAGGTATTGAAAACCATACTTAATCATAACTTCTTTAATATTTGAAATTATAAAATCACGTACGAGTAATTCTTTTTCTTGTCTGTCTACAAACCCTAATGGAAGTTCCTTAGGTGGTTTGTTGTTTTTTTCTTTTTTCATTTTTTGGTACAGTAGGGTGGATTCGAACCACCGACCCCTAGTTCCACAAACTAGTGCTCTAACCAACTGAGCTACTACTGCATCCTTTTTGTTTTTATCTTAATTTTTATTAAATTTATATATGTTTGATTATAAGCTAAGCAATAGCCTAGCATGCATTCCGTGAGAATGTGTTCTTAGTGTAGAAATTTTGTATTTTATAATCATTTATTGTTATTTTAGAAATAATTGTGTCTTTTTTAAGGAATATTAGCGGGACAGAACAATATTGCTAAAGTTAAGTCCCGATAAATTTTGATTTAGGAAATAAGATTTAAGCTTTCTGCAATTTTACTGCTGAAGGACCTTTGTCTCCGTTCTCTACTTCAAATGTAAGTTCATCACCTTCATTTAAGTAATTCAAACCAGCTTCTTTAACTGCTGAAGAATGAACGAATACGTCTTTTTCTTTGTCTTCTCTTTCAATGAAACCATATCCTTTAGTACCATTGAACCACTTTACTTTACCTTTTAGTGTACTCATATTATTTGTTTTTCCTTATTTATATTAACTTTAACTAATCATAGATTAGTTATTTTCATCTTAAATAGCTTTGAGTAATGAAAGTCAATAGATGAAAATATTTTTTACTAGTAGTGTTTTTTTGCAACAATTGACTAAATATTAAAATAAAAGAGTAATTAAGCCGGTAATTGCTATTAAACCTACCCCTATATAAGCAAGTTTAAACCTATTAACGTGGTCCCTAAGTTTTTGTAAACCTGATTCTTTGTAACTTAGGCTGCCTTCTGTGTTACTTGATCTACTAAAGCCTTGACCTCTTCCTATCTGTAGAAATTTTGATTTCCTGTGATCATAAACTTCTTCTTTGGTGTAATTTTCAAAATTTTTTAAGTTTTTTATTATTGAATGCTTTAAATCTAAAGAAATACTTTCAGGATCTCTATGTGCCCCACCTAGAGGCTCAGATATAATTTCATCAATTACTCCAAGCTCCAACAAATCTTTAGCTGTCATTTTCATTGCTTCAGCTGCTTGCAATGATTTGCTTGGATCTCTCCAAAGAATTGATGCGCAACCCTCTGGTGATATTACAGAGTAAATAGAATTTTCTAACATGATAACTTTATTTGAAGAAGCTAAGGCTATTGCCCCTCCAGAACCACCTTCTCCGATTATAATTGAGATGTTTGGAACCGTTAATGACATACAACACTCTATTGAATTTGCTATTGCTGAAGCTTGACCTCTTTGCTCTGCTCCTAAACCAGGATAAGCACCAGGTGTATCAATAAAACTTACAACCGGTATTTGAAAACGATCAGCTAACTTCATTAGCCTAATACATTTTCTATATCCTTCTGGCCTCATCATGCCAAAATTTCTTTCTATTCTACTATTCAAGTCTTCACCTTTTTCTTGACCAATTATTAAAACTGATTTGTTGTCTATTAAACCGAATCCTGCAATAACAGATTTATCATCACCGAAATATCTATCGCCTGATAATAAAGTAAACTGAGAAAAAATTTTCTTTATGTAAAAGTTTGCTTTAGGCCTATCTTCGTGTCTTGCAACTTGTGTTCTTTGCCAGCTATTTAAATTTGAATAAATTTCTTTTAATTTTATATTAATTTCATTTTCTGTATTTTTTATTTTTTTTGTATCTACTTCTGAAATTCCTTCAGCACCAAAAGGGCTTTTTAAACCATCAACGTCTTGCTCTAATGCTTTAATTTCTTTTTCAAATTCTAAATAATTTTTCATAAATTTGTATTATAATACTAGTATTAATATATTATATTATAATGTAAAGATCGGACTACTATGAGTGTAATTGATAAAAATGGCCTTAAAATTAGTTTAGTTTTGTTTGACTTTATTAATAATGAGGCTTTGCCGGGGACTAATATTAAATCAGATGATTTTTGGAACAAATTTGAAAAAGTAGTACACGAACTTTCCCCGATAAATAAAAATTTATTAAAAAAAAGAGAAATTATTCAAAAAAAAATTGATGAATGGCATAAAAATAATAAAGGCCAAGATCTAGATAAAAAAAAATATTTAACTTTTTTAAAGTCAATTTCTTATATCACTGATGAAAAAGAAAATTTTAAAATAGAAACATCAAATGTAGATGAAGAAATTGCTTCTTTAGCAGGACCGCAGCTAGTGGTTCCCGTTGACAACGCTAGGTATGCTTTAAATGCTGCAAATGCACGATGGGGAAGCTTATACGACGCTTTGTACGGAACAGATGTTATTTCTGGAAGTAGAGGAAAGGGATATAATGAAGAAAGAGGAAAAAAAGTTATTAAATATGTTAAAAATTTTTTAGATGAGACAGCTCCTCTTTCTAATTCTAGCTGGCAGAATGTATCAAAAATAGAAATTAGAAATGAAGATGTGGTTTTTATTGTAGATAACAAAGAAAATGTTTTAAAAAATAAAAATCAATTTACTGGTTATAATGGTGAAAAAAGTAATCCTTCATCAATTTTAATTAAAAATAATAATCTTCATATAGATATTTTAATAGACTCTAACCACATGATTGGAAAATCTGACAAAGCTTCTATTTCGGATGTTGTGGTAGAGTCAGCTTTATCTACAATTATTGACAATGAAGATTCGGTTGCCGCTGTTGATGGTGAAGATAAAGTAAAATGTTATCGTAATTGGCTAGGACTAATGAAAGGTGACTTAACTGCCAATATGGAAAAAAATGGAAAAAAATTTGTTAGAAAATTAAATTCTAATAGAAACTATATTTCAAAAAATGGGAAAGAAATAAGTCTTCACGGAAGAGCTCTTTTATTAAACAGGAATGTAGGTCATTTGATGACCAATCCAGCAATTATATTAAAGGATGGATCTGAAATACCTGAGGGTATCATGGATGCTTTTGTTTCTACACTATGTGCTTTACATGACTTTAAAAATAAAAAAAATTCAAGAACTGGATCAGTTTATATCGTTAAACCAAAAATGCACGGGCCTGAAGAAGTGGAGTTTACTAACCTACTTTTTGGTAAAGTAGAAGAAGCTTTAGGAATAAAACAATATTCTATTAAAGTTGGCATAATGGATGAAGAGAGAAGAACCACGGTAAATTTAAAAGAGTGTATAAGAAAAGTAAAAAAAAGAATAGTTTTTATAAATACTGGTTTTTTGGATCGAACTGGTGATGAAATGCACACTTCCTTTGAAGCCGGACCAATGATTTTTAAAGGGGAAATGAAAAAATCAACTTGGTTAAATACATATGAAAATTGGAACGTTGAAGTTGGTTTAGACTGTGGCTTTTCAGGAAAAGCACAAATTGGGAAAGGCATGTGGGCTATGCCAGATCAAATGGCAAATATGATGGAACAAAAAATTGGTCATCCAAAATCAGGAGCTAATTGCGCGTGGGTTCCTTCTCCTACTGCAGCAACATTACACTCCTTGCACTATCACAAAGTAAATGTATTTAAAGAACAGGATAAGATTAAATCCAGAAATAGGGCAAAATTAAATGATATTTTAGAAATACCAAAAGCCGATAGGCCTAATTGGTCTACTGATGATATCAATCGTGAATTAGAAAATAACGCTCAAGGTATTATTGGCTATGTTGTTAGATGGATTGATCAAGGCGTTGGTTGTTCGAAAGTTCCTGATATTAATAATATTGGTTTAATGGAAGATAGGGCTACATTAAGAATATCATCTCAACATATAGCTAATTGGTTGCATCACGGCATTTGTACAAATGATCAAGTAATGAAGATTATGAAAAAAATGGCAACAATAGTAGATGAACAAAATGAAAAAGATCCTGCCTACAATCGAAGTGGGAGATCTGCTTATAAAAAAATGTCAGATAATTTTGAAAATTCTATTGCTTTTGCAGCAGCATGTGAATTAGTTTTTAAAGGCAGAGTTCAGCCGTCAGGTTATACGGAGCCTTTGTTGCATCAAAAAAGACTAGAAAAAAAGGCAAATAACTAACCACTGGTAACAGGAACTCTGTTCTTGAAAGCTGAAAATAAAGTACCATCATCTAGCTGTTCAATTTCTCCACCTACTGGTAAACCTTGAGCTAATTTGGTGATTTTAAGCTTATTTTCTTTGATGGTATCTTCAATGTAATGAGCTGTAGTTTGACCTTCAACTGTAGCACTTGTAGCTATAATAACTTCTTTTAAATTATTTCTTTTAATTCTTTTGACTAGAGACTCTATTAGTAAATTCTTTTGTTCGTAATTTTCATTAGAATTTAAAGTACCTCCTAAAATATGGTAATGGCCCTTATAAATGTTTGCAGAATCAATTACCCACATATCCGCTAAGTTTTCTACCACACAAATTTTATCATAGGAATTATCAGAGGAACAAATACAAACTTTATCGATAATTTTTAAGTTTCCACAATCAATACATCTTACAACTTTTTTATAAACTTGGGCTAAAGATTTAGCTAATGGTTTAATCATATTATCTTTATTGTTAATTAATTTTAAAATTATTCTCTTTGCTGATTTTGGACCTAAACCAGGTAACTTAGAAAATTGTTGAATAAGTTCACTTATTTCTGGAATATCGTTATTCATTAAAAAGGTAATTTAAAATCTAAAGGCAAATTGAGTCCACCGGTCACTTTTGATAGTTCTTCTGCGGACTTCTTTTTTAAGTTTTCTTTCGCATTGTTGTATGCTGCTATTATTAAATCATTAATAATTTCTTGGTTTTCCTTTTTTGCTTCTTCATTAATTATTATAGATTTTAATTCATAATCTCCTGATAGAATAACTTTAACAAGATTTCCGCCTGCCTCACCCTCGACTTCAATTTTCTTTATTTTATCTTGAGCTTCTTTCATTTTGTCCTGCATGTCCTTAGCCTTTGATAGCATATCTGAAAAATTAGTCATTATTCCTCTTCTTTAAGATCAATTAGTTTTGCATCAGGAAAGGCTTTTTGAACATCTTGAGCAATTTTACTTTTTTTAAATTCTTCAATTCTATTAGTTTTGTTTTCTAAATTTTTTTCATAAAAACTTTTAGCATCTGTATTTTTACTTAAAGATATAATCCATCTATCACCTGTCCATAATACAAGTTTTTCAGTAAGGTTTTTAATAAAGTTTTTATTTAGTTTTTCGTTAAAACTGATGTCTATATTCCCTTTATTAAAACTTACTAGTTTTACATTTCTCTCAAGGTCATATTTAAGTTCAATTTCTTTTTCTTTATTTGCTTTATCAATTAAATCTTTAAAACTTTTAATTTCAATTTTTGTTGATTGACTTTCTTTAAATAAATTTTTTATGGGATTAGTTTTAATTTGATCTATACTTTTAAGCTGGTTTTTAATTTGATTGGGAGCATTATTCTCTATCAACTTATCTTCATTTTTTTTACCAATTAAATTATCTTCTAAAATTTTATTGGACGTATTATCTGAGGGTAAGACTACCTTTCTGTCATCAATATTTTTTAAATGTGTAAGTTGCATGATATACATTTCTAACATCAGGTTTTCATTTCCAATAATTTTTAAATCATCAATGGTTTTAATCGTTAACTGCCAAAATAAACTGATATCTTGCATATCTATATTTTTTGAGTACTGGTCCACCATTTGAACCTCTGCTTCTGATACTGATATATCTTTTTCAATAGGTCCTAAACTTATCCTTCTACTAAAAAGATAAAGCACCTCTAAAATATCATTTAAGAAATTTTTAGCATCTAGTCCATTGTCAATAAGCTCATGAAGAAATTGTAGAGCATTTTTTTCATTACCACTTAGAACTTCTTTAAATAAAGAAATTATTTTACTTTTATCTGCTAATCCAAGCATTTGTCTCACATCCGGCTCTTCAATTTTTTTATTTTCATCAATTGATTGAGAAATTAATGCTCTGTCTAATAATGAAATAGAGTCCCGAACCGATCCTTCTGAAGTTCTTGCAATTAATTTAATTGCGTCATTTGATATTTTCCCTTTTTCTTTATCAACAATTTTTTTCAGATGTTCGCATAGTTGCTCAACACTTACTCTTTTAAGATCAAATCTTTGACATCGAGAAAGGATAGTAACAGGTATTTTCCTTACTTCTGTTGTAGCTAAAATAAATTTTAAACTTGGCGGTGGTTCCTCTAAAGTTTTTAGTAAACCATTAAAAGCTTGTTTTGAAAGCATGTGCACTTCATCAATAATAAATATTTTAAACTTTGCACTTGTTGGGCTATATTTTGAATTTTCAATTAACTCTCTAATGTCATCAATACCAGTTTTAGAAGCGGCGTCCATTTCTAAAATATCAATGTGATTGGAGTTTATAATTTCTTGGCATGTTGGACAAAATTTTTCACTCGAACATGAAACATTTGAATTGTCATTTTTTTGACAATTTAAAGCTTTGGCAATTAATCTTGCTGTTGTTGTTTTTCCAACACCTCTTATTCCAGTTAAAAGGTATGCATTTGGAGTTTTATTAAGTTTGATTGCATTGGTTATTGTTTGTGCCATTATTTCTTGGCCAATCAAATCTTTGAATTCTTGAGGTCTGTATTTAAGTGCTAGAATTTTGTTTATCATTACTAAAGAGGCAGGCAACAACCTGAATAATTTTCACTACGGCTGCTTCTTTTCAGATCTGACCGGGTTTATGAAACATTCACCTGATGCCAACCTCAATATGAGTATATCAAGATCAATTTAAATACTACAAGGCTAGATTTGAATTTTGTGGACTATTTTTGCCTATATGCTGAAGATTCGTACACTCCCAATATATCTAAAGTTTCGGTATGAAAGCCTAGTTCTTCAAGTGCCTTTTTTACTGCAGTTTGTTCTAGATGACCTTCAAAATCTAAGTAAAAATTTGTTTGGTCAAAAGTATTCTTAACTGAAAAACTTTCAAGCTTTGTTAGGTTAACTTGGTTCGTGGCAAAACCGCCTAGGGATTTATAAAGTGCTGATGGCTCACTTTTCAATCTAAAAATACAACTAGTAATAAATTTTTTATCATTTGTATATTCAGGTTGCTCAATATTTTTTCCCATTATTAAAAATCTTGTGACATTTCCCTTTTCATCCTCAATATTTTTTTCAAGAATTTTTAAGTTATACATTTTAGCAGAGAGGTTTGAAGCTATAGCTGCTATAGATTTATCTTTTCCGTCTGCTAAATCTTTTGCTGATCCGGCTGTATCAACAGAGATGATTGATTTAAATTTTCTTTTAACAATAATATTTTGGCACTGACTGATTGCTTGAGCATGGCTTCTGACATATTTAATATCTTCAATTTTTGCATCTGGCTTTCCAAGTAAAAAATGTTCCACAGGAAGAAAATATTCACCATGAATTTGTAGCTTATATTTTGGAAGCAAGTAATGGATATCTGCAACTCTTCCTGCTAATGAATTTTCTATTGGAATTACTATTTTGTAACTAGAGTCGTTATATGCTTGTTTAAAAGTTTCTTCAAAAGTCGAACAGGTTTTAATTTCTGCATCTTTGTATAATTTTTCCACTGCAATATGAGAGTAAGCTCCAAGTTCTCCTTGTATAGCGACTTTTATTTTATTCATTGCTTTCCATTATTTTTTTTACTTCAATTAAATCATTTTCTGTATCAACGCTTAATGGTGAAGAACTAATATATCCCACATGAATTGACATATCATTTTCAAGCGCTCTAAGTTGTTCTAACTTTCTTTTTAATTCAAGCTTTGATCTTTCTAAGCTTACATACCTTACTAAGGCTTTATTAGTAAAGGCATAAATACCAACATGATGATAAAAATTTTTATAATTTTTTACACCAGCCCTAAAAAAGTCAGTGGCCTTCTGAAAAATGTTAGTCGCAAGTTTATCTTTTACAGACACTTTAACATTATTTTCATCTATTAATTCGGACTCTGAGCTAAATGAGCTAGCTAAAGTTCCAATGTCACATTGATCTTTGTGCATGTACGAAACTAAATCAGTAATAGCTTGCGGATCTATATTAGGCATGTCTCCCTGTAAATTTACTATTACATTTGGTTCACTTTTTAATTTCGTTTTAAACACTTCATATATTCGGTCGGTTCCTGTTTGATGGTTTAATGATGTAAGAACGGCTTTACCACCATTACTGATAATTATATCAATTATTTTTTGATCCGGCGTTGCCACATAAACTTCTCCAGTATTAGTTTTTTTTGCAGCTTCATAAACGTGTAGAATCATCTCTTTATTGTTTATAAGTTTTAGCGGTTTATTAGGAAGTCTTAACGCATCCAACCTTGATGGTATTATTATTGCTGTTTTATTCATAATTATGCGTCTCAAAGACGCAAAAAAAAATTAAGTAATTTTAAGTTTTTTTATAAAAGTCGTGTTATACGTCACCTAAGTATTTACCAAAATTATGGACAGTTTTGAATTAAATAAAATAATCGCTGCAGTGCTTTTAACGGTTTTAATCTTAATTGGTATTGGAAAATTTACAGATGTCTTGTTCCATGTCGAAAAACCTAAAGAGTCAGCTTATAAAATTGAAGGTCTAGAGGTTGCATCTACTTCTACTTCTAATGCAGAAACCGAAACCAAGGCTGTTGAAGCAGTTGACATTAAGGCTCTTTTGGCAATGGGTGATTTAGGACACGGAGAAAAAGTTTTTAAAAAATGTACTGCGTGTCACCAAATTGCTAGTGACGGGAAAAACATGATAGGTCCAAATCTTTGGAGTGTAATTGGAAGAACAGCTGGTTCTGTAAGTGATTATAAATATTCAAAAGCAATGATAGCTTATGGAAAAGAATGGACATTTGAGGAAATGAACAGCTATTTAATTAAACCTCAAGGTTATGTAAAAGGGACTAAAATGGCTTTTGCTGGACTAAGAAAAGAAAAAGATAGAGCTTCAGTTATTTTATTTATGAATTCTAAAAGCAGCAGTCCGAAACCACTACCTTAAACTAAACACCACTTTATAATGCTCTTTTGAGCATGAACTCTATTTAAAGCCTGTCTCCAAACGACAGATTGCTCTCCATCTATTATCTCATCAGTCACTTCTTCCCCTCTTCCAACAGGTAGACAATGCATAAAGATTGCATCTGAATTCGCTTTGCTCATTAACTTTTTATTTACTTGATAGGGTTTTAAGGTTTTTTTCTTAGATTTTTTATTAACTCTATCATTCATTGAAACCCACTTGTCAGTCATTATACAATCTGAATCTTTTACGGCTTCATCTGGCTTGTTTGTCACTATCAATTTTACTTTATTTTTTTTGGCCCAACTTAATACTTTCTTTGAGGGAGTATATTTTTTTGGACAACCAATTTTTAGATTAAAATTAAATTTACCAGCAGCTTCAATGAGCGAGTTAGACATATTATTGTTCCCATCTCCTAACCAAGAAATTGTTTTGCCGGTTATTAAGCCATTGCTTTCTTCGTATGTTAAAATATCTGACATAATTTGACATGGGTGGCTTATATCTGAAAGACCGTTGATAATTGGAATATCTAAATATTTACCAAACTCTTCTAGGTTTTTATGTGAAGATGTTCTTAACATTACTATGTCTACATACTCCGTTAAAACTTTTGCTGTATCTTTTAATGACTCATCTCCTTTACCATAATGAATTCCATCTGGATCTAAAATTATAGATGAACCTCCTAATTGCTTAACTGCTATATCAAAAGACATTCTTGTTCTTGTTGATGGTTTTTCAAAAATCATTGCCATAGATTTACCTTTAAAAGGTTTATCTTCGTCTGGCGCAGATTTATTCAATCCTTTTCTCTTAAGCTTTCTTGCTTTCGCTTCATCAATAATGGCTCTAAGCTCATTAGAAGAATGATCAGAAATATTTAAAAAATTATTCATTTATATTTTTTGCAAACATTATCTATTATTTTTAATCCTAAGTTAATTTCTTGTTTTGTGACATTTAAAGGAGGCAAAAGTCTGACAACATTCTCAGCAGCTCTTACTGTAAGAAGCTTGTTGTCTAATAGTTTTTTAATAAAATTTGTTTGATCTTTATAAAGGCACAATCCTAGCAATAAACCTTTACCCCTAACTTCTTTGATAATCTTTGGATATTTTTCTTTCAGTTTGTTTAATTCACTTAAAAAATATTTACCATTTTTTGTAACATTGCCTAAAAAACCTTTTTTAAACATAATGTCCATAACAGCATTACCTGCACTCATAGCCAAAGGATTGCCTCCAAAAGTGGATCCATGTGTTCCAGGCTTCATCCCCGAAGCTACCTTTTTATTCACTAAAACAGCCCCAATTGGAAAGCCACCACCTATACCTTTTGCAATAGGGACAATATCAGGTTTTATTTTTGCATGTTCAAATGCAAAAAATTTTCCACTTCTGCCAATTCCACACTGAACTTCATCAAGTATTAATAAAATATTTTTTTTATTACAAAGTTTTCTTAATCCTTTTAAACAATAATCGGGAATAACTTTTATTCCACCTTCTCCCATAATTGTTTCAACCATGATTGCTGCCGTTCTGCTAGTAATGGCTTTTTCTAAACCCTTATGGTCTCCAAAATTAAAATGGTCAAAGCCGTCTGCTTTCGGACCAAAACCTTCTGTAGCCTTTTTGCTATTGCTAGCAAAAATAGTTGCGATCGTTCTTCCGTGAAAACTATTATTAATACATAAAACTCTATTTTTTTTAGGTTGGCCTTTTGAATAAAAATATCTTCTTGCAAATTTTATGGCAGCCTCTGTTGCTTCTGCACCTGAGTTTTGAAAAGCGACAAAATCTGCAAATGTTTTTTGCGTCAATCTCTTGGCTAATCTCTCCTGTTCAGGAATAGTAAATACATTCGAAATATGCCACAATTTTTTTGACTGCTTATAAACTGATTTAATTAAATAATCATTAGCATGACCAAGGCAGTTAACAGCTATACCTTGGATAAAATCTAAATATTTTTTTCCGCTTTTGCTGTATAAAAAACTCCCTTTACCTTTAGTAAAATTAATTTTTTTTCTATTATATGTGTTTAGTATCGAGCTCATTTTTTAGGACTTAATTTTATAACCTTTTTTATACAATAGGTAAGTTATGAACCAAGTTACAAAACTTAAAATAATCAAATAAATTAATCCAATCGTGATTGATCCATCTGCCTTTCCAATAAAACTATATCTAAAACCATCTATCATATAAAAAAATGGATTAAATTCACTTATCGTTTGAAGAAAACCAGGCAATCTATCGATTGTATAAAAAGTTCCTGATAAGAAAGATAATGGTACAATCACAAAATTTGTAACGGTAGCCATGTTATCAAATTTTTCAGACCAAAGCCCTGCTATAATTCCAACATTGCCTAAAATAAAAGATGATAAAAAAGTAAAAGATATTAAAGTTAAATAATTCTTAATTTCAATATCGATTAATAACTTAAAAGTTATAATTGAAATAACAGCAATCATAACAGCTCTTGTTATGGCTGCTAAAGACACCGCTATAGTTACTTCTGCTGCAGATAATGGAGCGTATAGAAGATCAACAATATTTCCCTGTATCTTTGAAATCATGAAAGACGATGATGAGTGAGAAAAAGATTGTTGAATAACTTGCATTGAAATCAACCCTGGCGCTAAGAATGTTATGAAAGAAACACCAAGAACATCTCCTCTTTCAGTTCCAATAGCTAATGATAAAACTAACAAAAATAGTAATGAAGAGATAAGCGGAGAAAAAAGCGTTTGTGCCCAAACATTTAAGAATCTTAATGTCTCTTTTTGGTATAACGTCCAAGCCCCAACCCAGTTTATTAAACCAAATCTTCTTGTTCCTATTTTATATTTTTTTGTAATTTCAACCATTGATAGACTTATAACTCCTATTTTAAAAAAACTGTGCAAAACTAAATCTACTAACAGCCTAAATGCGTTTTAGTGTTTTAAACCACAATATAATGCTCTAAGTTTTATTAAAATACTAAATACATTAAAAATATACTATGAGTTGGACAGACGAAAAAGTAGAAAAACTTAGGGAACTTTGGAAAAAAGGCCATACTGCAAGCCAAATTGCTGAAGTATTAGGCGATACTACTCGTAATGCAGTTATTGGAAAAGCTCATAGATTAAATTTAGAGGCCAGAGCGCCCTCTAAGAACTCAGGAGCACCTGCATCTAGCGATAATAGGCAGATTAAAAGAAGTCCTGCACCAACCTCTAGAAAAGCTAAATTCCAGTCCATTTTATTAGATAAAAATTTTGAACCTGAAAATCCTAAATCATTAGAAAATTTAACTGATGAAACATGCAAATGGCCTATAGGGCATCCAAATGAGGAAAAATTTTATTTCTGTGGTAGAAAACCAGAAGGTGAATTTCCTTACTGTAAATTACATGTTCTATATGCATTTCAGCCTAAAGGCTCAAAAGAAGAAGTGCTTGAAAAAGGTGATGAAGTTCCAGAATTTATCGAGAAAAAAGTTAAGTCAGCTGGTTAATAAATCTAAAATATTAAAATTTAGTATTAATGAGTTTTGTTAAAAAATACCTCAAATGGTTTAGCACCTTTTTAGTACTAACAGGAATTCTCTTAACTAATTTAAATATGTATCCAATTAACATTATGTTTCATGGCGCAGGTGTTGTAGGTTGGACTATTGCTGGTTTTTTATCAAAGGATAAAGCAATCCTAACAAACTTTGGTTTGCAAATACCTTTGTTTCTAATCGGTTTTTATCAATTATTATTTTAATGAAAAATAGAATATTTATAGGTGAATTTGTTGGTAGTGCTTTTTTAGTTATGATCATAGTTGGTTCTGGAATCATGGCTCAAAACCTAACTAGAGACTTTGCCGTCATGTTATTAGCTAATACTCTAGCTACTGGCGCGGGTTTGTTTGTTTTAATAAATTCTATTGCAGATATTTCTGGTGCTCACTTTAATCCTGCAGTTACAATGGTGATGTATTTTACAAAAAAAATTAAAAAAGATTTAATTGTTACCTATTTAAGTGCTCAAATTTTAGGTTGTTTATTGGGAGTAATGCTCGCAAACTTTATGTTTGAATTACCTTTAATTGAACTATCTAAAAAAGTAAGACCTGGATTTAATATCTTTATTGCTGAACTTATTGCTACCTTTGGTTTAATTTTTATTATATTTGGCACATTAAAAAAAGGTTCAGCTTCGGTAGCTGCGTCTGTTGCAACTTATATTACTGCAGGCTATTGGTTTACTTCTTCGACTTCTTTTGCAAATCCTGCAGTTGCATTAGCCAGAACTTTCACAGATACATTCACAGGTATTAGTTATTTAAATACTCCAAGTTATATAGTTGCAGAAATAATAGGTGCTTTATTAGCTTTATTCATAATTAAGAAAATTATTTCAACAAAATAACCTCGTGAAATGATAGTGTAAAATTGTTGTGTGAAATACAACTGTGAAACATATAATTTTTTTATTTAAATATTTTTTTAATAGACAAAACTTTTTAAAAATATACTAAGGAACGTAAAGCCATTCCAAAATAATAATTAATAAATTCTTCACTAGATTTAAATCTCTCAAACGATATAAAATTGTAACTAAGTAATATGATTCGTACGTTAAGAATAACAATAAAAAATAACAATATAGAAATAATATGGAACTTACATTAGTTTACACGATTATAGGGTTCGGATTAGCAGGTTACAGTGTAATCGCTAACGACTCTATTCAAACACTGGGAACATTTATTGCTTCAAAGCAAAAATGGTTCAAATGGTACACGCTCGCAAGTGCTGCCTCATTAGTAATGATTTTTGCCATAACTTGGGGTTGGTACAGTTATGATGGGGACATTTCTTATGGAAGATTAACAAGAATTCCTTTTCAAGAAATACAATGGTATCATGCGGTTGCTCCGGCAATTCTATTGCTGCTTACGAGAATTGGTATTCCAGTATCTACAACCTTTTTAGTTTTATCAGCATTTGCATCAACAATAGTTTTAGAGAAAATGCTTGTAAAAAGTATTGTGGGATATGGTATAGCGGCAACTGTTGCTTATTTCTGTTGGATAGCAGTTTCTAAATTTATTAACGAAAAATTAGATGAAGTTAAAGGTGATAAATGGATCGCATTTTGGCGTAATTCTGTTTGGGTATCATCAGGTTGGTTGTGGTGGGTTTGGTTATCACATGATGTTGCTAACATTGCTGTGTACTTACCTAGACAATTAGATTTTTCATTACTTTTAATTATATTAGCGTACTTTACGGTTCTACTTTTTTATATCTTCTATATTAAAGGTGGTCCAATTCATCAAGTAGTCTTAGAAAAAACCGGAACTAGATATGCGCGATCAGCAACAATTATTAACGTAATATATGCAGCGGTGCTTTATTACTTTAAGGAATTGAATGATCTTCCAATGTCAACAACATGGGTATTCGTTGGACTGTTGTGTGGAAGAGAATTAGCTATTTCAACCATGAACAAAGACTATAAATTTAAATATGTATTTCCACTTATAGGAAAAGACTTTGTGAAAATGATATTTGGTTTAAGTGTTTCGGTGGCGATAGTGCTAGCAATTCACTACTTTATAATACCAAGAGGATTATATTAATTTTTTTTCCTCTTGATTTCGTCGTAAAGATTCTTGAGATCTTCGGGAGATAAGTCTTTATCTTTCAATTTCTCAAGGATCTTATCATTTTCATCATCCTCAACACTTTTAAATGTATAAGGATCCTCTTTATTTTTATCTAAAGTACCGTCTCTTTTTAGCTCTCCTCTAGCATCCATACCTCTACCAATAGCTTTAAATGTTAGAAATAAAACAGTTCCCATAATTGCAGCAATAACTCCATAAAGAATAATTTCCATACTTCATTATACTTAAATTATTTGAAAGTGTTAAATTAAAGTTTATTAGACTAGCTTTGTAAGAATATAAACTTGTAATAAAAGGATTATAAATGGCAAGATTGTTCTAATTAACTCCATTGTATGGTTATATTCATCTAATTTTCTTTCTAACCAATTTCTATTATATTTTTTTTTTGCCATGAGAATATTTATAATAAGATTAAAAAAAAATCAAGTCTTGGAGATTAAAACCAGGAAATATTTTTAGCTTTACAAATCTCTTGAACTTTTTTTGGATAGTCAGTGATAATTCCATCGACACCATACTCGATCATTCGAATAATATCCTGTTCTCTGTTCACTGTCCAAACACAAGTTGCTAATCCATGTTTGTGTGCAAGTTCAACATTTTGTTTGGTAACATCGCGGTAGAAAGCACTCCACACATGACCATCTAAAGATTTTATTATATTGGGTAATAAAAATAATTCTTCCATTGGATAATTTTTAACCATCCAAGGTGAGTTTTCGTAAATATTTTTTTTAGTGGTTGAAAGGCCTTGTTGCAAAGTAATGAATCCTCTTAAAACATTTGGGTTTTGTTTTTTAAGTGCATAAAGAATTCTAAAATCATATGAAGTTATTAGAGTTCTGTCTTCTAAATTAAATTCTTTAATATCCTTTAGAATTAAGGAAACCATTTTTTCTGGATCCGGTGTTACATTTTCTTGAGTAGGTGTAGATTTGATTTCTAGATTTAAAAAAACATCTTTGTACTTGTCTTCAGTAACTAATTTAAAAAAATCTTTTAGTGTTGGTATCCTTTCGTCTTTTGCAGATTGTTGGTTTTTAAATCTTTTTGCATACTTTGTATCAGGCTTTATACTTTCAATATTATACTTACTTATTTCTTCATAAGTTAAATCTACTAGTTTCATATTCTTATCTGCAATCCAGTTTCCCGAAGCATCTTTAACTAAGTCAGGGTTCAATCGGTAATCGTGAAACAATACAGGAATGTCATCTTTTGAAATTACGACATCAAATTCAACTGCTCTTATACCAAGATCAAACGTGTATCTAAATCCAGAAATTGAATTTTCAACGATGTCACCTCTAGCTCCACGGTGACCATATATTCTAATGTAGTTTGGTTTTGTTAAAAATGGATTGGTCAATTAATCCTCAAATCCGTACTTGTATCAAACAAATGTAATTTATCATTTGGGAAAGAAAGATTTATATTTTTTCCAATTTTATTCTCATTAAGAACACCTGCAATACTTGCAACTAAGACTTCATCACTGTTTTCAAGTTTCCCATGAATTAAAGTATTAGCTCCAATTAATTCAACTAATTCAACTTTTAATTTTATTGGACCATTTTCATCTACAGTAAAATCTTCAGGTCTTAAACCAATATTAACTTTTCCAGTATGATTAGAATTAACTTTTAATTTTTCACCATTGCTTAAGTTAATTTGTTCTTTTTGACTTTCGCCTTTTAAAATATTCATTGCCGGGCTGCCAATAAACTGTGCTGTAAACAAAGTTCTAGGCTTTGTGTAAACTTCTAAGGGAGTGCCGATATGCTCTACGTTTCCATCATTCATCACGATCATTCTATCTGCAAGTGTCATGGCTTCAACCTGATCATGCGTTACATAGAGTGATGTTGTTTTTAATTGTGTTTGAAGTTTTTTAATCTCTAACCTCATCTGTACTCTTAATTTTGCATCAAGATTAGATAAAGGTTCATCAAATAAAAAAGCCACAGGGTTTCTTACGATAGCTCTTCCCATGGCAACTCTCTGTCTTTGTCCACCTGATAGTTGACTAGGTTTTCTCTCTAAAAGTTCACCTAACTCTAAGATATCAGCAGCTTTTTGAACTCTAGAATTGATTTCATCTTTTGAAATTTTTGCAATTTTTAGACCATAAGCCATATTTCCAAATACACTCATATGAGGATAAAGCGCGTAATTTTGAAACACCATTGCAATGTTTCGCTCCATAGGTTCCAATTCATTTACTTTTTTTCCATCAATTATAATATTGCCTTCATTAGCGTCCTCTAATCCGGCAACCATTCTTAATAATGTTGATTTTCCGCAACCAGATGGGCCTACAATAACGATTAGTTCACCATCTTTAACATCAATACTTAGATCGTGAATAACGTCAGTTTTACCAAATGACTTTTTTAAATTTTCTAATTTAATTTCTGACATTTATTTATCACTTTCTAATAAACCTTTTACAAAAAACTTTTGCATTGAAATAACAACAATTACTGGCGGAAGCATAGCTAAAATTGCTGTTGCCATGATAGTTGGCCAGTGACCGTAGTCATCACCCGTTGGTATCATAGCATCAATAGCGATGACAATAGTTTTCATATCAGGATCCGTTGTCATTAATAGTGGCCATAAGTATTGATTCCAACCATAAATAAATAGTATTACAAAAAGAGCAGCAATATTTGTTTTACTGATTGGAAGTAAAATATCTTTAAAAAATCTCATAGGTGAACATCCGTCCATACGTGCAGCTTCAACCATCTCATTCGGTATGGTCATAAAAAATTGTCTAAATAAAAAAGTTGCAGTGGCTGACGCAATTAAAGGAAATATTAACCCTGAGTAGCTGTTTAATAAATTTAAGTTAGCAACAACTTCATACGTTGGCACAATTCTTACTTCTACGGGAAGCATCAAGGTAATAAAAATTAACCAAAAACAAGTTTTTCTAAATGGAAATCTAAAATAAACAATGGCGAAAGCTGACAATAGAGAGATAGTAAGTTTACCAAAAGTAATACCTAGCGCCATAATAGCTGAATTGATTAACATATTTATAACAGGCTCATTAGATCCATAACCTTCTTTACCGCCTTTAAATAATGCATTTGCATAATTTTCAAAAAATTCTCCACCTGGTAAAAGTGGCAGGGGCGGTTGAATAATTGCTTCTTGCGTCACTGTGGATGCAACAAAGGTTAACCAAACTGGAAAGAAAATAAACATCACGCCAATAATTAAACCAGCATGTGTTAACCAGTAACCTGTTTTCTTTTTTTCTACCATTAATAATGAACCTTTTTTTCAATATATTTAAATTGAATTACTGTTAAAACTCCAACCAAAACTAGTAAGATGACTGATTGAGCTGCACTAGATCCAAGATCTTGAGAAACAAAACCGTCAGAAAAAACTTTATAAACTAAAATATTAGTATCCTGTTCGGGCCCTCCAGAAGTAATAGTGTGCACTATGCCGAAAGTATCAAAAAAAGCATAAACAATATTTACCACCAATAAAAAAAACGTAATTGGAGACAATAAAGGAATGACAATAGTTAAAAATCTTCTCCAAAAACTAGCTCCATCGATTGCCGCTGCTTCAATAATAGATTTTGGAATAGCTTGAAGTCCTGCTAGAAAAAATAAGAAATTATAACTAATTCTGCCCCATGAAGATGCTAACACAACCAGAAACATCGCTTGATCACCATCTAAAGTATGGTTCCAATCATAACCCATTCCTTGGAGATAGTAAGAAATTAAACCTATATTTCCATTAAATAAAAACAACCATAGCACTCCTGCAATTGCTGGTGCAATGGCATATGGCCAAATTAATAAAGTTTGATAAACTCCAGCTCCTTTAATTAATCTATCGGCTAAAGCCGCCAGATATAAACCTATAGCCATCGAAGAGACGGACACTGCAGTTGAGAATATGATAGTCGTTTTAAAACTTGCTAGATAATAAGAGTCAGTCAATAAAAATCTAAAATTATCTAAGCCTACATATTCTGTTTTTAATCCAAAAGGATCAGGTAAAAATAAAGAATTCCAAATTGCTTGTCCTGAAGGATAAAAGAAAAACATGAAAGAAATTATTAGTTGAGGTGCAACTAATAAAGCCGGTAACCACCAACCTTTAAAAATAACTCTCTTTTCCATTTGAAGATTATACTAGGGGCCGAAAGCCCCTAGTATTTAAATTAAATTACTTATTAGCTCTTTCAAATCTTCTTAAAAGAACGTTACCTCTTTTTACAGCGCTGTCTAAAGCTACTTGAGCAGTTTTACTACCGTTGTAAACTCCTTCCATCTCTTCATCAATAATTGTTCTTATTTGATCAAAAGATCCAAGACGTAAGCCTTTAGAGTTTTCTGTAACTTTATTTCTCATCATCTGTATACCTGCTAGATCAGTACCAGGATTTTTTTTATAAAATCCTTCTTTTTTTGTTTGTTTGCTAGCAGCTATTGTAGATGGAAGATAACCTGTATCTTGGTGCCATTGAGCTTGTATACCTGTTCCAGATAAGAAAGCTAAAAATGCAGCTGTACCTTTATTTTCTTCAGCAGATTTTCCTGATAAAGCCCATAAAGATGCACCACCGATTATAGTGTTTTGTGGCGCCGCTGTTGCTCCATAGTAAGGTAAGTGTCTAATACCAAATTCAAATTTCGCTTCTTTTTTGATACCAGCATAACCAGCAGAAGACTCTGTGAAGAACATACATTCTCCAGCTCTAAAGTTTTTACCACTTTCGTTTCTTCTACCTAAATATTTAAATTTACCTTCTTGAGACCATTTACCTAAGGTTTGGATATGTTTGATGTGAACTGGGCTATTAAATGATAGCTCAGTATCTAAACCAGCAAATCCATTGCTTTTAGATGCAAATGGTAAGTCATGATACGCAGAGAAATTTTCTAAGTGTATCCAGCTGTGCCATGCAGTTGTTAAACCACAATCGATACCTTTAGCTTTAGCGGCATCAAGTGCGTTTCCAACTTGCTTCCAAGTACTTAAATCCATCTCTGGGTCTAAACCTGCTTTTTTCATTAAGTCTTTATTGATCCATAACACTGGCGTTGATGCGTTGTATGGTAATGACAACATTTTACCGTCAGTAGTTGTGTAATAGCCTTTTACAGGACCAATATAATTATTAGGTTTAAAGCTTACTTTTGTATCTTTCATAAGTTGATACATTGGAACATAAGCTCCTTTGGCAGCCATTAAACTCGCAGTTCCTACTTCAAACACCATTAATAAATTTGGATGTTGTTTAGCTCTAAAAGCTGCAATACCAGCGTTTAAAGTTTCTGAGTAGTTACCTTTTCTTGTGTGAACTACAGTGTACTTGTCTTGGCTTGCGTTAAACTTGTTTACTTGTGCATCAAGTAATTCACCAAGTCTTCCACCAAAAGCGTGCCACCATTGTATTTCTGTTTTTGCTTGAGCAGCAGTTCCCGCAAACATCGCGAAAAGCGCTATCGAGCAAATAAATGCTTTAATTGTTTTCATTATTATTCCCCCAATTATTATTTTAAAGATAAAAAGCTAACACAAAATATATATAAAGAGGAGTCGGTAGTTTAAAAAAAATACTACCTAGGGTTTTATTTAACTTTTCCTAAAGTATTTAAAAGAATTACACCTAGTATTATAAGGACTATTCCAATCGCACCATAAATATTTGGAGTTTGGTTATATTTAAATATTCCAAATAAGGTAACCGCTGTAATTGTTAGGGCTCCATATGTTGCATATGTAAAACCAACTGGAATTACAGTCATAGCTTTTGAAATACAAAATATACAAACCACGATGTTTATAATGCAAAAAATTGTTGGGTTTAACTTTGAAAATCCTTCTGTAGTTTTTAGATAACCGTTTGCCGCAATTCCTGTAATAATTGCAGAAATTAAAAATAAGTAACCTGATATTAAACTAATACTTTTCATTGAGCTTTCGCGAACTGTCCACCGTCTTTATATCTCCACAACCATTTCTTCATTGCTTCCTCTACATCAGTTGGATTGATGTCTAAATCTTTTAACGTAAGATGATTATTTGAAACAACGTTATCTGCTTCAGATAAAATTTCGCATTGATCTTTTGTTAAAATTGGTGGGATAGGTAATAAATCAGTAATGGCGCTTTGAATTTTTGCAATTGGCATTGGCATTTGAACCACAAATCTTTTTTTATTAATTGTTTTTAAAATTGACTTAACCATATCGCCAAAGCTTATAACTTTAGGCCCACCTATTTCATAAATTTTTCCTTCATTACCTTTTGTATCAATTGATTGCACAATAGCATCGGCTACATCCGTAACTAATATAGGTTGAAAATTATAATTTATTCCCACAACCGGGATCACTGGTAAAAAACTTAGTTTTGAAAAAAGATTAGTAAAGTTATCTTCTGCTCCACAAACTACGCTTGGTCTAATAATAACTGTATTTTTAAAATTATTTAATGCCTTAACTTCACCTTGATGTTTAGATTTTTGGTAAAGAGATTTTGATGACTCGTTTGCTCCAATTGCCGAAACATGAATAAATTTTTTAACATCAGATTCTGAGCAAATTTTTGAAACAGCCTCTGGAATTCCTGAATGGATGTTATAAAATTTTTGCTTTCTTGTTTCATAAAGAATGCCAACTAAATTGATAACGATGTCTGAGTTTTTAATTGCTTCTTTCAATTCTGAAAAATTTTTTGTATCCCAATTAATTAACTCAACTGCTCCAGGAGTTGCCTGGGTCTTTAAATATCCCTTTTGAAAGGGTTTCCTCGTTGAAATGATGCATCTATAGTTTTTCTTTGTCAAATTTCGAACAAGATATCTGCCTATAAAACCACCACCACCTAAAATTGTGCAAATTTGATTTTTCATGGTATTTAAACTTATATATGAAAATAACTAAGTTAAAAGAGGACATAACTTCAGAGATAGCTAAATCTTTTAAAGATAGTATTGCTATTGATACTGAAGCAACGGGCCTTCAAATTCCAGAAAGAGACAAATTAAGCCTTATTCAAATCTGTGATGAAAATGGAAATGTCTTCATTATTCAGCCTAATAAAAATAACTTTAAAGCTCCTAATTTAGTCTCTGTGTTAGAAAATGATAAAATATTAAAGATTGGTCATTTTTTAAGATTTGATAAAAATGCTTTAGAATTTTTTCTCAAGTGTAAAATGAAAAATATTTTTGATACAAAAATCGCATCCAAAATAGTCAGAACTTACACAGAGTCACATGGCTTAAAAAACCTTGTTCAAGAGTTTTGCAATAAATCATTGGACAAAAGACAAGGCAGTAGTGATTGGAATAAAGATATAAATGAATTAACAGATAAACAGTTAGATTATGCCGCGAATGATGTTGTTTATTTGCATAAAATTAAAAAAGAACTAGAGGAAATGCTAATTCGAGAAAATAGAATGGAAATATTTAAAAAATGTCTATCTTTTCTAGATACAAGAGTTGAGCTTGATCAAAGTGGATTTAAATTTGATATTTTTGAACATTAATGAATAAAAGAAATTATATATCTTTAGCCAATAAAGCTGCAAATATACAAATCAATGAATTAAAAAAAGTTAAAAAAATTTTTAATAGTTCTTTTATTGAAGCTGTAGATCTTATTTTAAATTGTAAAGGCAAGGTTATATTTGCTGGTATTGGAAAATCAGGTTTAATTGCAAGAAAAATCTCAGCTACTTTTTCAAGTGTAGGTATACCAAGTTTTTTTTGCGATCCGGCTCAAGCCTTACATGGTGATATGGGGCAAATAGAAAAAAAAGATATCTTAATTATTTTTTCCTATTCAGGTAACACATCGGAATTAAACAACATGTTGAAATACGCAAACCGATACAGAATTAAAATTATTGGTGTTGCTTCCAAGGCTGATAGTACTTTATTGAAAGCTAGTGATATCAAATTACTTTTGCCAAAAGTCAAAGAAGCCGATGTTACAGGAATGGTTCCTACTTCCAGTACCACTATTACACTTTTACTCGGAGATTGTTTAGCAACAACAGTAATGCACCAAAGAAATTTCTCAAAAGAAAAATTTAAGATATTCCATCCTGGAGGCAATATCGGAAGTTCATTACTACTTGCAAAAGACATTATGGTTACCGGTAAAAAAATGCCTTTCATTAATCACAAGAAAAAGCTTAAAGATGCATTAAAAATAATGAATGAAAAAAAACTAGGTATTATAGTTGTTTTAAAAAATAATTTTATTAAAGGATTAGTAACAGATGGTGATCTTAGAAGAGAGGTTAAAAATTATACAAAAGATAAAAATTTAAATCAATTGATGTCCGAGAAACCTTTAGTTGTAAATGAAAATATGCCTGCTTCTAAAGCTTTAGGTATTATGAGTGAGAATAAAATTACAAGCCTATTAGTTGTTTCTGACAAAGATTATAAAAAGAAAAATAAAAAGCTTAAAGGAATTATTCATATTCATATCCTTCTACAAAATGGTATTAAATAGTGGAAAGAAAGAAAAAACTCAGACTTTTTCAAGCTATTTTATTAATTGTAGGGATTATAATAATCTTTATTACTTATGCTGATAAAGGTCTTTTTTTAAATAAAAAGATTAATCAAAAAACAACTCCCTTAATAGAAAATGAAACAACAGGTCAAAAAGAAAATATTTTTTATAATATTGAATATTCAGGCCTAGATCTTGCGGGTAACAGATATATTATAAAATCAAAGGAAGCTACTACTAATGCTTCTAATCAAGAGATAGTAAACATGAAATTTGTAGAATCCTTTTTTTATTTTAAAGACGATACTGTTTTAAAAGTTAAATCTGATTATGGAACTTACAACAATAAAACTCTTGATATGTTCTTTAATTCAAACGTAAAAGCTAAATATCAAAATAGTGTTCTTTTTGCTGAAAATGCTGAGTATTCTAATTCGGAAAATTTTCTATCTATTTCTGGTAAGGTAAAAATTGAAGATTTTAAAGGAACAATGTTTGCAGATAAACTTTTATTTGATATAAAAAAGAGTAAATTAAATATTACCTCTTTCAATGATGATAAAATTAATGCTAACTTAAATCTTAAATGAAAAAAAGTTTTAGAATTTTAAAATTCAAGAAAGATAGACCTGTATTTGAAGTAAAAAATATAAGTAAAAATTATAATGGTAGACCTATATTAAAAAATCTTTCTTTAAAAGTTTATCCTGGTGAGATAGTTGGTTTGCTTGGACCCAATGGTGCAGGTAAAAGTACATTATTTAATATAGCTATAGGTGCTGATACTGCTGATAGTGGAAATATTTTTATTAACGGAAAATCAATTACTCAAATTCCAATTCATTTAAGATCAAAGCTTGGATTGGGTTATATGCCTCAAACTAGATGCCTATTTGATACATTAAGTTGCTATAATAATTTAGCAGGTTTAGTTCAACTTTTTGAAAAAAATAATAGAAAAGTAAAAGAAAAAACTGAACAATTGTTAGAACAGTTTAATTTAGTTCATTTGCGATCGCTAAAAGCCGGCGTGCTTTCGGGCGGTGAAGCTAAGCGATTATCTCTAGCAAGATTAATGATTTCTAATCCTAAAATTGTTTTACTAGATGAAAGTTTTTCAAATGTAGACCCAATTCAAGTACAAGAAATGCAAAAATATATTATGAAAATTCAATCTCAAAATGTTGCTTGTATTTTAACAGAACACGCTTTAGAGAATCTTTTTAATACTACAGATAGGAATTATTTAATTAATGAAGGAAACATTATTGCGGAGGGTACAAAACGAGAATTGCTAAACAATTCTGAAGCTATAAAAAATTATTTTGGCACAAATTTTACCAACAAATAATGTCAAATAAAAGTTTCTCAGTAAGAATTAAACATAAAATCAAACCTTTTAGTAAAACTATTAAAGTTGACTCTGACAAGTCATTATCTATTAGAAGTTTTTTATTAGGGTCAATTTGTCAAAATATATCAACCGTAAACAATGTTCTAGAGTCGGGTGATGTTAAAAGTGCTATTAAAACTTGTCAAAAACTAGGTGTTGTAATTAAAAAAATTAGACCTAAATCATATAAAATTTATGGCAAGGGGTTAGGGTCATTATTTATAAAAAAAAACGCTGAACTAAACTTTGGTAATTCTGGAACTTTAGCAAGGTTGGTGCTTGGTATTCTCTCTACTACGCCTAATATCAATATAAAGATTAAAGGTGATCATTCTTTAAACAAAAGAAGTATGGAAAAATTAATTAATCTTTTGTCAAAATTTGGTGCAACTTTTTTACCTATTAATAAATATACATTTCCACTTAAAATGATCTCTTCTGAAATGCCAGTTGGCATTAAATATAAAGCGGGAGTTAGTGCACAACTTAAATCTGCAGTTTTGTTGGCTGGACTAAATAGCTATGGCAACACAATAATTGAAGAACAAATAATTTCTCGCGATCACACTGAAAATCTTTTAATGAAAAATATTCAGTGTATTAATATTATAAAAAAAAAGAAAAAAATTATTAAAGTTAAAGGTAAAAGCTACTTAAATCCTTTAAATTTTAATATTGGAGGGGATCCATCTAGCGCTGCTTTTTTTACAGCATTAACTTTATTAAACAAAAATTCAACTCTCAAAATTAAAAATGTTGGTCTTAATCCTACCAGAACAGGTTTTTACGAAATTTTAAAAAAACAAAAAGTTAAAATAAATTTCAAAAATATTATAAAAGATAATAATGAGATTAGAGGAGATATATTAATAAAAAGTTCAAAACTTAAACCTATGAACGTGCCAGCCAATCTTTATCCTCGCACCACTGATGAATACTTAATTTTGTTTGTACTTGCTTCATTAACAAATGGTGTGTCTACATTTAAAGGAATTTCAGAATTAAAAGGCAAGGAGTCATCAAGAGCTCATGAAATGAAAAAAATATTAAATCAAATTGATGTAAAATGTAAACTAAGTCAAAATGAAATGAAAATTTATGGTAGAGGAATGATTGATGCTAGCAACAAAAAAATAGTTGTAGGTAATCTTGGAGATCATAGAGTTGCCATGTGTGCTTTTATTTTAGCAACTTTAACTAATGCAAAAACTATAATTAATAATTTTGAAACAGTATTTACCTCTTCACCATCATTTTTAAAAATCATGAAATTACTAGGAGCCAAATTTGAAATACAAAAATAGACATATTCACATCGCTTGTGACGGCGGTGCGGCAACTGGTAAATCAACCGGCGCTAAAATGATCTCAAAAAAATATAAATTAAAATTTTTATCTTCTGGTTTATTGTATCGCTATGCAGCTTATTTAATTATAAAATTTAAACCTAAAAATAAAATAAGTTTTTTAAAATCAAAATTTTCAAATTTGAATTATAATAAGTTAGAGAATATTAACCTCCATTCTCCTATAATTTCTGAATATAGCTCTGTAATAGCTAAAGTTAATGAAATCAGAAAAATATTAAAAAAATATCAAATTAATTTTTCAAAAAAATATAAAAATTGTTGTTTAGAAGGCAGGGATATTTCGACAAAAATTTTGCCAAAATCAGACATTAAATTCTTTTTTAAATGTAGTTTGGAAATTGCTTCAAAAAGAAGATGCAAGGAACTTAGAATGAAAGACTCTAAAATAAAACTGAAAGATGTAAAAAAGGCCCTTAGAATAAGAAATATTTCTGATACAACAAGAAAAAACTCCCCTTTACTTAAACATAGAGATTCGGTAGAAATCGACACCGGTAAGTTAGATAAATCAGCAATGTTAGCTAAAATGTCTAAATACGTAGAAAGAGTGTTAAAAAAAAAATATGTCAAATGAACAAGAGCTAAAAAATACAAGTCCTCTTCATAAAGAGTTTCAAAACCTATTAGATCAAGATTTTAAAGATCGAAAATTAAAAGAAAACGAAATAATCAAAGCAACCGTGACGGAAATTACAAAAAATTTCATTGTTGTTGATTGCAAGGCTAAAATGGAAGGTATGATTCCAATTGAAGAATTTAAAAATGATGATGAACTTGAGAAATTAAAAGTTGGCTCACAAATAGACGTGTTTCTTGACAGAATAGAAAGCTTTAAAGGTGAAATTATAATTTCAAGAGACAAAGCAAGAAAAATGAAAGCATGGAAACGCATGGAGAAAGTTTATGAAACTCAAGAAGAGATGACGGGTTATATAACTGGAAAAGTTAAGGGTGGTTTTATCACAACTGTTGAAGGTTTGCCCTGCTTCATGCCTTCTTCACAAATAGATGTGCGACCACTCAAAAGAATTGATCATTTAATGAACACGCCAGTTAAAGTCATAGCAACAAGAATAGATAAAAATAGAGGAAATGTATGTGTATCTAGACGAGCTGTTTTAGAAAAAAGTAAAAATGCAGAAATTTCTGAAGCATTAAAAAATATTAAAGAAGGAGATATAGTTGAAGATGCAACAGTAAAAGCAACAACAGACTGGGGTATTTTTTTAGATATTAATGGCATTGATGCACTTTTACATGTCTCCGACCTAAGTCATGGTAGAGTAAAAAAACCAGCAGATTTAGTAACAATAGGTCAAAAGCTCAAAGTTAAAATTACAAAAATTGATCCTAAAACAAATCGTGTATCCGCATCGATTAAAGCTTTAACTGTGGATCCATATGACAGTATTGAAAAAAAATATAAAGTTGGAGAATTTTATGAGGGTACAGTTACGAAAATCATGGACTATGGTTGTTTTGTAAAAATAGAAGATGGCATTGAAGGTCTCGTTCATAACTCAGAGTTAGATTGGAAAAACAAAAACATAAAGCCAAGCAAAATTCTTTCCGTTTCTGAAAATATTAAATTTAAGATTGTTAATATAGACAAAGAAAATAAAAGAATTTCTTTATCATATAAAGCAACACTAGAAAATCCATGGGATAAAATTAAAAGTGTAAGAGGTCAAAAAGTTAAAATTAAAATAAATAATATTTCTGATAAAGCTATTTTTGGTGAACTTGATGATACTGGATTATCAGGAATGTTACATTATAAAGAAATTTCATATGAAGAAAATATCGAAGATTTAAAAAAATATAAAAAAAACGATGTTATAGATGTACAGATTATTGAAATAAAAGATGATAAAATAAGATTTTCAAAAAGAGTGCTTGATAAAGATCCTTTAGACTGGTTCAAAGATAATAAAAAGAAAGAGGGAGATGTTATTACTACTAGAATTCACGAGGTTTTAAAAAGTGGTGTAAAAGTTGCAATAGATAAAGAAAAAAAACTGATAGTTACTATTAGAAAATCTGACTTAGCAAAAGACGCCTCCGATGCCAGACCTGAAGTTTTTTCTTCCGGAAATGCGCTTGATGCGAAAATTACTGAACTTGATTTAATTACCAGAAGAGTAAAATTAAGTGTTAAAGCAGCACAAATAGATGAAGAAAAATCATTAATAGCTAAATTTGGTGAAGGTGCAACTAAATCAGGTGCAACACTTAAGGGAATTTTTGAAAAAGCTATAGGTAAAAAAGGTAAAAAATAAAATAATTGTCACGACCGCAGCTAATTAAAAAACTTAAAGAAAAAAATCCAAAGATAAATCATTCTGAGCTAGAAATTGTCATAGATACTTTTTGTGACACTATTGTAAAAGCTCTTGTAGAAGGAAGAAATATTGAAATTAGAAGTTTTGGCTCTTTTTTGGTTAAAAAAACAAAAGAAAACTATTACGCAAGAAACCCAAAAACTGGAGAATTAATTTATGTTCCAGAAAAGAATAAGGTAAGATTTAAGGCTAGTAAAAATCTTAAAAGGCTCATAAATGACTAAATCCAAAATTTTTATTGCTTGTGATACAACAAACCCCAAAAAATTATATGATATTATAAATTTTTCTCAAACTGATAAATTAAAAATTGGGTATAAAATAGGCTTAGAATTTTTTCTAAGTCCAAATGGAAGGATTTTTCTTTCTAAATTGAAGAAGAAACAAATTTTTTTAGACTTAAAATTAAATGATATACCTAATACCTGTGCCGCAGCCATACATTCGCTAAAAGATTTGAAAAACATATCGTACCTTACAGTGCATATAAATGGAGGGCTGGATATGCTTAAAGCCGTAAGAAAATCATCAAAGAAAATAAATAAAAAACTTAAAATACTGGGTGTAACGGTTCTTACAAGTTTTTCTAATTTTACAATTAAGCAAATAGGTCACACAAAATCTGTAAAAGATATAGTAAAAAAACAGGCGAAACTAGCTAAGCTTGCTAAATTAGATGGAATAGTTTGCTCGGGTTATGAGGCTAAATTTTTAAAAAAAATATGTAAAAATATGGAAGTTATTACTCCAGGAATAAGACTGCCAGGTGATAGTAAACAAGATCAAAAAAGAGTAATGACTCCTAGTCAAGCATTTCAAAATGGAGCAACCTCTATAGTAATAGGTAGAAGTATTACCAAAGGTAATATCAAAAATAATATTCAAAAACTTATAAAATCTTTAAATTAAATTAATGAAACTTAAAGTTTGCGGTCTATCAAACCCAATAGAAGTTGATACATGTGTTTCACATCATGTGGATTATTGTGGTTTCATTTTGAACTATCCTAAAAGTCATCGTTACATTTCTTTGGAAAAAGCAAAAAAACTTACTAATATAAATAAAGGTAACACAAAATATGTTGGGGTCCTTGTTAATCCAACTGAAGAAGAACTAATTACATTTTCTAAATTAAATTTAGATTATTTTCAACTTTATGGGAACTACGACTCTACTAGGCTAAAAAAATTGAAAGAAAAATTTAAAAAAAAAATAATTACTACTATTCAAGTTAAAAATAAAGATGATGTAAATAAATATAAATTAGTGGAGTCTGATTCAGATATCATTTTATGGGACAGTTCAGGCTATGAAGAGAGCCTTAGTTGGGATTATAATTGGTTAAAATCGATTCCAGTGAAGACAAAAAGAATGATAGCTGGAAATATAACTATAGATAAACTAGAGAATTTAGTGGAACTAGCAGATATTGTTGATGTGTCTGGTGCTTTAGAAACAAATAAAGTAAAAGATATCAATAAGATAAAAAAATTTACTAACAAAATTAAAATAATTAATGATGCAAATAAAAAAAAATATTCCTTTAATTGATCAACATGACAAAAATTATATGTATGGAGGAAAATTTGGTGGTAATTTTATACCTGAAACACTCAAAAAACCTATTGATGACCTTACACAATTGTTTTCCAAATTAAGAAAAGATCAAAAATTTTTAAAAGAGAGAGACCACTATTTTAAAACATACGTAGGCGCCCCTACTCCATTTATTAAATTAGAGAATTTAACCGATCATCTTGGAGGTGCTCAAATATATGCTAAAGTAGTATCTGAGGCTAATGGAGGTGCTCATAAAATTTATGGAGCAACTGTTCATTGTCTTTTAGCCAAAAAGGCTGGAAAAAAATATATCGTAGGAGACACAGGAGCTGGATATGCAGGTAAAATGCTATCAATGGCTGCTAAAAAATTTGGTCTCAAATGTAAAATATTCATGGGTGCAAAAGATATTAAAAGACAAAAACCCAATGTCGAGGCTATGAAAAAAAATGGAGCTGAAATTGTACCGGTAACTACTGGAAGTCAAACACTTGTAGATGCTGTGAGCGAATGTATGAGGTACTGGGTATCAAATTGTGACACAACACATATGTGCGTAGGATCAACGGTAGGACCTAATATTTTTATAAAGATATGTGCTTGGAGCACAGCACAAATTTCCAGAGAATTAATTATACAAATTAAAGAGGAGTTTGGAAAAATTCCAAGAAAAATTAAGCTATTAAATTGTGTAGGTGGTGGTAGTTCTGCTATGGGTTTTTGGAATGAGTTTATGGATACAGATGCTGAATTTGTAGGAATTGAAGCAGGTGGCCCAAAAAATAGTAAGCTACATGCTGCACCATTAACCAATGGTTCAAAAATTGGAATTTTACACGGTGCTGCCCAATATGTAATTCAAGACAAAGAAGGTCAAATAGGATCGACTGACTCAATATCTGCGGGACTTGATTATCCAGGAATTTCTCCACTGCATTGTTTTTTAAAAGATACAAAAAGAGCAAGGTATACATCTGCTAGCGATGAAGAAGCTTTAAAAGCTTATCAATTAGTATCAAAATTAGAAAATATTTCCCCATCTTTAGAACCTTCACATGCATTTGCTGAAGCGATTAAAATAGCTACCAAATTAAAACCATCAGATATTATTATTGTTAACTCTTGTGGAGATAGCTTTAAAGATAAGGATATTATCAAACAAAAGTTAGGTTCTTACACAAGATGAAATCAAAAATTAGCCTGGCTTTTGAAAAATGCAAAAAAGAGAAAAGACCAGCTTTAATTACTTACACTGTTGCTGGGGACAATACTAAAATGAATTCTTTAAAAATATTAAATACTATTTCAAAGTATGCGGATATTCTTGAGCTTGGTTTTCCGCACAACACGCCTGTAGCAGATGGTGGTCAAATTCAAGAAAGCTCACATCGCGCTTTAAAAAATGGAATAAAACTTAAAAATGTTTATGAAATTGTAAAAAAATTTAAAAAAAATTCAAATAAACCAATAATTCTCATGGGGTATTATAATTTGATTTATCAAACTGGTGAAAACAAATTTTTAAAAAGTTGTAAAAGTGCAGGAGTTGATGGCTTAATTATCGTTGACCTTCCCTATCCAGAAAATAAAATTTTTGCCAATAAGTGTAAAAAAAAATCAATAAACTTTATTCAATTATTATCTCCCACTACATCAAAAGCTAGAATGAAGAAAATTATAAAAGACTCGCATGACATGATTTATTATATCTCGATGTTGTCTACTACTGGTGGTAAACTAAAAGTTTCTCCAAAAAAAATTCTGGATAATTACAATAAGATTAAAAGAATCAATCCAAAAAAAAACTTAGTAATAGGATTTGGTATTACTGATAAGACTATTTCATCTTTAAAGGCAGCAAATGGTTTAGTTGTTGGTAGTATGCTTTGTAAAACAATAACTAATTCGGTCAAAATGAGACAAAATCCTGTCACAATGTTAGATAAAGTTGTGTACAATCTAAAAAGAAAAATTATATGAACTGGATAACAAAATTTATAAAACCAAAAATAAAATCTCTTTTTGAAAAACAATCTTCAAAAGTTGAAGAAAATTTATGGACTACATGTGGTTGTAAAAACTTAATTTACAAAGAAGATATGGATTCCAATCAAAAAGTTTGTCCAAAATGCGGTGCACATCATAAATTAACTTGTAAAGAAAGATTTAAAACTTTTTTCGATAATAAAGAATTTGAACTAATTGAAACACCTTTACCAAAAGATGACCCTTTAAAATTTGAAGATAAAAAAAAATATGCTGATCGATTAAAAGCGGCAAGGAAATTAACTGGTCAAGATGATGCTGTTTTAATTGCAAAAGGTAAAATTCAAAATAATACTGTAATAGTTGGAGCCCAGGATTTTAGATTCATTGGAGGTTCATTTGGAGCAGCTTCTGGGGAAGCTTTTATAGCTGGTGCTCAACATGCTATAGAAAATAAAAACCCATTTATTTTTTTCAGTTGTTCAGGAGGGCAAAGAATGATGGAATCTTCTATAGCACTTATGCAAATGTCTAGAACGGCTTTAGCTGTAAATGAACTTAAAAAAAAAAATATTCCTTTTGTTGTAGTTTTGACTGACCCAACTACTGGTGGTGTTACTGCTTCATGGGCTATGTTAGGGGACATTTTAATTGCAGAACCAAAAGCAACTATAGGCTTCGCTGGACGTAGAGTAATTCAAGATACAGTGCGAGAAACTCTTCCAGATGAATTTCAAACAGCTGAATATGTAAAAGACCATGGCGGGATTGATTTAGTTGTAGAAAGACAATATTTAAATTCGACTATTGGCATCTTGTTAAATGTTCTATTGAAAAAAGCAGAGGCTCAAGCTAAACAAGAGTCAAATGTCACAATCGATAAATCTCTACAAGCAGTTAGCTAATCATAAGTTATTCAATAAAACTGTCAATTTTGATTTAAAAAGAATTAAATTAATTTTAAAAAAACTAAACAATCCAGAAAGAAAACTAAATAATGTTATTAATTTCCTGGGTTCTAGTGGAAAATTTAGTACACTATTTTCTGTAAAAAGCTTCATTGAAGCTAACGGTCAAACAGTAACTGCTTATATATCTCCATCATTAAAAGATATAAAAGAAAGATTTTGGATTGGTAATCGTTATTTAACACATCATGAGATAAGACATTCAATTAAAATAATAGAAAAATTTAAAATACCACTAACTATTTTTGAAGTTCTTACTGTCATTTATATAATGAGTGCTTCTAAACAAAATACTAATTATCATCTAGTTGAAGCAGGAGCTCTCTTTGCTAAAGACTCTACTAACGTATTTTCATTTCCACTAGCTCAAGTAATTGTAAATATAAATAAACAACATCTTAACTTCCTAGATAAAAATAAGAAGACGCTTGATGAAATAATTTATCAAAAAGTAGGTTTTTTAAGTAATTTCACTAATATTTATGTAGGAAAACAAAACCCTAATGTTTTAAGAAAAATTAAAAATAATTTAAAAAATAACAAAAGTAATATTATTTTTCCAAATTCTTGGAAATTAATTAAAAAGAAAAATCAATACTTCTATCAAGATAAAAAAAGCAAAATTAAACTAAATACTAAAAATATTCATTCAAAAGGATTATTGGAAAATCTCTGTCACGCTATAAAAATAGCCCTTGATCTTAAAATTAAGAAAAAGATTATTGAGAAAACCATACCTAAAATATCTTTTGAAGGAAGATTTCAATATATAAATAAAGGAAGAATTAAAGATAAACTTCATAAAAATGAGAGGATTATGCTAGACGGGGCCCATGCTAAAGCAGATGCAGTTAACATGTCGGGCTACTTAAAGAAAATTAAAGATCCGAAGTATGCCATTTGGGCAATGATGAAAAATAAAGAACCTGATTTATTCATTAAACAATTCAAGGGAATTTTTAAAAAAATAATAACAATATCTATAGAAAATGAAAAAAATTGTATGTCTGCTAAAGATCTTAAATCTATAGCTAAAAAAAATCATTTTGATGTAGATACAGCTGATAGTTTTGACAAAGGACTAAAAAAAATATCCTCAGCTAATAAAAAACTAATTGTTTGTCTTGGATCTCTTTATAATATTGGGAATATTCTTAATAAAAATTATAGATGAGGAGTTATAAATTCAAGCATATCTTTTTCAGATGTAGCTCCTACTTTTGTTCCTAAAAGCTTGCTTCCTTTAAATAAAAGAACTGTTGGCACTCCTCTCACTGAATACTTAGTAGGTTCGTTCGGTTGAGACTCAATATCATGATAGTAACAGTCAATTTTATCTGCTTTCTCATTAGATATTTTCTCAATAATTGGTTTCAACTGCTGACATGGTCCACACCACGAAGCTGAAAATTGAATTAGAGAAAGTTTATCTCCACTTATTTGTTCTTGAAATTTTTCGTCTGTTGAATCTTTAAATGCCATACACTCTAATTAAGTATTTTAAATTTTTTGTCAACTATGCAGATGAGTAATGTTTTTCTAATTCTTCAACGTATGCGTTAATTTCATCTAAAATTTTTAGCTTCTCTGGTTCGCCCTGCTTTTCAAATTTTGCTCTCAAGGTATCGATCTCTGAATAAGTTCTTGGTATGGTATTCCATTTTTCATTATTTGTGCTCAAAAGTTTTTTAGCTACGTCTTTATGTATAAGATTATAGTCTGACTTACTTAAAGACTCTGGTTTTTCCATATACAACAATTTTTTTCCAAAATATTGTAGTCTCTCATCTTTAAATTTTGAAATTACTTGAAGTTTTTTATCCCAGCTAGTTGAATGGAACTCAGGCATTATCTTATTATCTTCTGCTGTGGTAAATTTAGCATAAATACTTTCTTCATTATATAAGTCCTCTTGAGATTTACTTTGTTCTTTTTCCTCTGCTTCTGAACGTTTAATAGATTCAATTTTTTCTGCAAACTGCTTGTTATCTCTTATTAATTTAGCCCGCGCTTCTAACTTAGTTGTTCCTATCAATTTATATTCATCAAATTTATCACCATAAGAAGGGTTCATAATTATAGGATGTTTATTGTGTCTTACAGTTCTGATAAATTTTGGTTGTTTTTTCATAGCAGCCTCTAATTCATTTAATGACATTTTAAAATAAGGCTCCGGATCATGTTTAAGATCAAAACATAAGGGCCACTGGTACTGAGGATGCTGGCAAATAAAAGTTTGAACATAAGGTCTGCTTTTTCCATAAAAATATTCATTAGTACAAAAAAATAATTCTTTTTTAATTAATTCTAAGGATTGGGTTTTATCCATTGTAAGCATGCTTGCTTTCCAAACGCTGGGAGCTTTTTTTGAAATTAATTTTGCAACTCCGATAGTTGCAAGTACATCTCCTATTGCTGAGTGGGCAGCATCACCATGCTCTATACCATTCATTGGTGCTAACTTATCTAACTTATAAACATCATTACCTTTTTCATTAACTGGGTTCTTTAAAGTTTTTGGATAATAAAGATTTGCTGCACGAGCAAGACTTAAAATATCTCCCCTTGTATTTCCATTGGTGCTAGTGATGTAAGCATATTCTAAAGTTTGAAAAAGAGTACACCTTAGAAACTCTTCATCAAATTCTATGCTGTTAAATCCAATATACGTAGCTTTGCCCCATCGTTTTAACGTTTCAACAAATTGTCTTACCATCTCGTAATGAGATAAATTTGATTCCTTTAGCATTTTTGGTGTTGATTTATTTACAATCAAGGCCATAGCTTCAGGAATAATTCCCGGGTTTAATCTACATCTTGCATCAAAACGATCTAATTCATCCAAGTTATCGTTTGTTAAAACTGCTCCAATCTGAATGATTTGACCCCAATACTTATTTGATGAACTGGTCTCAAAATCGTAAAAGACAAAATTTGACATGATAAATTTATTTAAGAACTTTAATTTTTTCTGAATTTTCTTCTAAAGTTTCCTTAACTTGTTGAGGATCTTTTATATTAGAAAGTGTATTCATAATTGATCTTGCATCTCTACCAAATCCATCAGTAGCGGTCATAGCTTGTTCAAGTTTTTTTCTCAAATCTTTAATGCCATCAAAATGTTTATCAAATCTTGAGCTAATATTTCTTAAATCGCTATAAATTTGTGTTGCGTGTTGCTGTACTTTTAAAGTTTGAAATCCCAAATGATAAGATTGAAGTAAAGCTGATAAAGTATTAGGACCTGAAATTGTTACTTTATATTTTGTTCTCAGTTCATGTAATAATAATTCTTTAGTTTTTGGATCTCTATAACTTGAAAGCTCTGCGAAAAGTCCTTCTGTGGGTACATAAACAATCGCAAAATCTGTGCTTTTAGGTGGAGCTATATACTTTAAATTTACTGACTTAGCTTTTAATCTAAAAGCTGCTGCTAAATTCTTTCTTGCTTCTGCTTGAGCGTCTTTATCATTAGCATTATATGCATCATCAATAGCTTTATATTTTTCCACAGGCCAGTGGCTGTCGATTGGTAACATGACGTCTTGGAGCTTAATAGCAAATTCTACTGTTTCTGAAGTTTCCTCAGGTTTCATTTTAACGTTAGCTATAAATTGTGATGCTGGCAGTAAATCTTTTAATAGCGAGCCAAGTCCAAACTCGGCTAAAGTGCCGTAAGTTTTTACTCCACTTAAAATTTTACTGAAATTATCTTGGCTTCTATTTAATTCACCTACTTGTTGATTAAAAACTCCAACTTTTTCATCTACTTTAGTAAGAGCCCCTGTCATATCTTTAGCAATCTCCTTGCTCATAGAGCCAAAAGATTGGCTAAAGGAATTCTTTAGTGAGCTAACTTCGTCTTTAAATATCTGACTATTGTCAGTTAACTCTGGCTGCTTACGCTTAAATAAGAGAACAACTGCTATTAAATTAGCTAGTAATAGGCAAATAACTATAGCAATAAGTATCGAATCCATAAACTACTATATAACATTTGCGCTATTAATTCTAAATGATTGGTTTTATGACTTATTTTCTTGGCTGGATAAGTCTGCCCCTGTATCAGGGTCAAGCTCAATGCCTAGCGGAGTAATATCTTTTGGTAATGGAGTGAAAGAACTATCTGGATTTTCCTCATACTCACTTCGCGTTATTCGGTAGAGACCAAAGATAACCATTAGAGTTAAAAATAAAATAATGTAAACGAAAAAACCATTAGCGCCAAGTAACTGCATTGTTACGGAGCACAATATTGGTCCAAATATTGCCCCTACTCCGAAAACTATGTTTAAGCCAGATCCTGCAGCTACGAATTTTTCTTTTGTAATATTATCGTTTACATATGCAAGAATAATAGGGAAAAAAGTAAGTGTCATGCCCGCCATTAATGTAATACTTAAAAATAATTTTGTTTTTTCTATCGTAGTAGAAAAATAATTAAACTTAGTTAGATTCTGAGTAAAAGCATTAGAAAATGATGTACCTGAAAATAGTATTGCTAACATACAAAAAATAATTGCAAGTATTCCGCTAACTATGATGACTTTTCTACGATCCATTCTGTCAGAGATATAACCAATCGGCCATTGAAAAATAGCTCCTGCAGCTACTATCAGAGTAAGAAGTATTGAAATTTCATAAATTGTTAAATTCATGTTAGCCGCATACACTGAAGCAAGAGTTAAAACAGCAGAGTAAATAAATCCAGTACATAGCATAGCAAAACTTCCAAAAGGAGAAATACGATAGAGTTCTTTTATACTCATTGAAGCTGTCTTTTTAAATTTCGGGGGTTTTTTTTTCGCTAAAAGAATTGGTACTAAGGCAATTGAAAACAAAACTGAAATTAAAATAAAAGGCTCATATTTAGTAGGGCTACTAACGTTTAGTAATAAATTACCTGTTGCAAAAGCAACGTAAGTAATAATCATATATAATGATAAAATTTGTCCTCGATTTCTATTAGTTGCTCTATCATTTAACCAGCTTTCTGTAACAATAAAGATAGCTATCATTGAAAACCCAGTTAAAAATCTACCAAAAATCCAAACATAAGGATTAACAAAAGTTACATGTATCAATGCGCTTAGTGAAGCTAAACTAGCGAAAGCTGAAAATGTTCTGATATGTCCAACACTATTAATAAGTTTTGGACAATAAAATGCTCCGATGAAATAACCTAAAAAATATCCTGAAAAAAGTGCGCCAACTGCAAGATAATTAAATTCCTCTATTACCGCTCTAACTCCAAGAAGATTTCCTTGAAAACCATGAGCTGTAGCTAAGATAGCAAAGCCAATAAATAGAGCCCAATTATTTTTTAAAGTTTTATACATTCGGCCCTAATTAAATATTAATTAAGTTTTTTTTGTGACTAATTATCCCTTTTGAAGCCTTAGTTTTTTTTATCCATTGAAGAGGTATAGATTTAACACCCTTCAATGCCGCAAAATAAGATCCAGTAAAGTTGGCTCTAGAGCAATTACAACCACCAGCCTTGATTGTTTTGGTGACGGCAGATTTGTAGCTAGTACTTGTTATGATTGCGTGAATGGAACCCATAAATGTACCCGGATAACTGCATGCTTTACCAAATTTTTTGACAACTTGAATATGATTTTGATTTTTTAATCTAAGAACTTTTTTAATATTATTTACCACCTCTTTAAAATACTTATTTTTTCCGTATTTTCTTATGAACTTCTTAATGGGGTCATTTTCACCTTTATTGGCTAAATCTATGATCTTTAATTTTGCTAAAGCATAGACCTCATTAGTTTTTGTATTTGCTACAGTTTTAATAATTTTTTTTAGATCTTTTTCTGAATTATTATAAAGATAATAAGGTAGAGCTGCACAGAAACCATCTGACTCGTTAACTTTAGTGCCACCTGTTATGCCTTTTTTAGCTTTTATGTTTTTTATGGTCTCTAAAATGTTTTGATGAATCCAAGGACCATTCATAGGCTTTTTCCACTTAATCTTTTTATACTTCTTGCGAAGTTTTAAATTTCTCCAATAAGCAGAACCTGGTCCAAAGTTTTTTACTATGTTTTTTTTAAAATTTTTAATTATGTCTGATTTTTTCTTTGTAGAAATTAGGGTTTTAAACATAACTTGGCCTACATCATTATAGCCTGACACATTTCCAGTTTTAATGGAGTAAAAAGGACTTTTATTTTTTTTTAAAAAAGCAATTTCTTTTTTTCCTTTAATATACCCTTTTAATTTTTTTGGATCATAAACCCAGTGCAAAGGTCTTGCTGCAGCGTCAGCTACAGTTGCACCTAAAAAAATTTCAAAATTATCCATTACCCACTGCTTTCTTATTTGCAAGTGATCCACAAGAAGCATTTATATCTCGACCTCTACTTCTTCTAAATAAAGATAAAAAACCACTATCTTGAATAGTTTTTGAAAACTTATCTATTTTTTCTTGAGAGGCAGGTTTAAAATCTTTATTTGCTAGAGGGTTAAATTCAATTAAATTTAACTTTGATGGAACTTTTTTCATAATCTTAATAAGTTCTTTTGCATGTTCATCAGTCATATTTTCTTCAAGGCAAATCCACTCAATAAAAATAGGTAACTTAGTTTGATCGTAATATTTTTTTAGCTTTGGTATTAAAGAATCAATAGAATACTTATCATTAATAGGCATAATTTCTGATCTGTGTTTTGGAATAGAACTATGTAAACTCCAAGCCAAGTAAACGTCTAACTCTTTTGCAGCCCATTCAATAGCATCTACATCATCTTTTTTAATTCCAACTCCAACAGTGCTAACTGTAATACGTGTGCGTCCATACTCAAGGCCATCTTTATTTTTAGAGTTATCTATTGCAATCTTCACTGAATCTAAATTTAAAAATGGGCTACCTTCACCCATTAGGACTTGATTGGTGATTAATTTCTGCGTTGACCAGTCATCAATATAATCCTTACATAAAATAATCTGAGAAATAATCTCTCCTGGAGTTAAATTTCGAACTAATTTTTTTGAAATTTGTGCAGTTGCACAAAATTCACATGATAGATAACAACCTACCGAAACAGAAAGACAAATAGTATATCTGCTTTGAGTTTTATCTGGAATTAAAACTGTTTCGACATTTCGTTTATCTTTTAATTCTAAGAGAAATTTAATTGTTCCATCTTTAGATTTTTGAATATCTATAATCTTGGGCTTATCTAAACTTATAAGATTTTTTATTTTTTCTCTAAGCTCTAAACCAAAGGTTGTTAATTCATCAAAACTTTTAATGTTCTTTTTGTATACAGCATTAAACATTTGTTGTGCCCGCATCTTAGCTTTGCTGCCATCAACTTCAGCCTTATCAATTAAAAAGTTTTTCAATTGATCAAAATTTAAATCATAGAAGTTTTGTTTTTCCATCTACGGGAGTATTAAAGACTTGAGAGGGGTTTTAAAACCCCTCTCTATAAAGATTAAAGTTTATTTTTATCAGTTTTTAAATGCTTAAGTACTTTTCCAGCATTTTTTCCTTCCTTAATCAAATAACCGCTCGTTCCATTAGCATTAGCTGCTGGAGCCTCAGTTGTCTTATTAAGTTGCTGTGCAAGTTTAGCCTCTGACTTTTTTCGGCTGAACTCACCAAGCAAACGTGAAAATCTATTCATCACATCTCCTTTCATTTTCAACCTACTTTGTAACTCTCTATAGAGTCATGCATGTAGATGCATAGTCTTTTTTTCCATGACATATGGATTATCAAACTTTAATATAAGAAATAGATTTGTCAATGAATAATAAAACACTTGGAATAGTCATAATTGTATTTGGAGGTCTTGTTCTGTATAGCGAACAAGAGTATGCCTGGATTGTTTCAGCAATATCTATTGGAATTGGCAGTGGTATTTTTTTCTGGAAAGATAAGAAAAATAATATAGACACATAGTCTATGTCAAAACAGATACTCATCATCTTTGGTCATAATAATTACAAAGCAGGGTCAAGTTTTAACGCAGTAGTTCGTGATTCTTTCATTGATGAAGCTAAGAAAATTGGTCACAAAATTGATCTTGTAAATATATATGAGGAAAAACAAATAAAATTCTGGGATGGTGAAAAACCTAATGAGCAAATATTAAATTATCGAAAAAGATTAGAACAAGCAGATATTTTTATGATCATGAGTCCTTGTCATAACTATATAATGAACTCTGCAACAGAAAACTTTATAGCCAATGTTTTTACTCCACCTTGGAGCTTTAGTTATAAAAAAATTATTGGTAACTGGGGTTATCCTGTACCTAACGCGTTAAAAGGGAAAACAGCCATTATCAGTATGACATATGGTGGGCCAAGCTTTTTTGTTTCTGCAATCATTCAACAAATACCAAGAAGAATTAAAAAAATGGTTTTCAGCGGGCTTTGTGGCGCCAACGTTCAGTATTTACGTTTTTATGAAGTTCTGCCTAATATGCCAAAAGAAATTTTTGAAAAACACATTGAAAAAGTGAGAAAATTTGTACGTCAATTGTAGCAATTTACTTTTTAAATATTAAAGATATAAGTTTAATTATGTTAGAAAAATTCAAAAATTTTATGACCGAATCTGCAAATATCATGTTTGACGATTCTAAGAATGATTTAAGGAGTTTGCCTAAAGCAGTTCGTCTACAAATTTTAATTGTACTTTCCTTTGTTTGGTCAACTGTTTTTAGTCTATATGTATTTTCAATTACATCATTTATTTTTGGTTGGGCTGGGGTTGTAATGGGACACATCGGTTTAATTATTGCTGTTTACATCACGTTTAAATTTTTTCACAAGAGACAAGAGCAACCAATAAGTGTTTTTCAATCAGGCAATTTTAATCCCGCTAAAATTTTTGCGGTATTTTTTGTCATCTTTTTTATTTTCATATTTACTAAGGGTATAGACGTTCTAACAAGAACAAATTCTTATGAAACACCATATTCTGGACCTGATACGACTACTGAAGAAAGAATTAAAAAATTTGTAAAATAGATAATTCTTATCTAAAATTAATCCATGAAATTATTAAGAGTTGGTGAGTTTAACCAAGAAATAGTTGCAACGTTAGATAAAGAGAACAAATTAAGAGATCTTTCCTCTTATATTAAAGATTTAAATCCCTCTACTTTTAACGAAGATAATTTAAAAAAATTAAAAAAATTAAATTTAAATAATTTACCAGAAATAAAACCTAATCGAATAGGAAGCTGCTTTAATAAGCCAACAAATTATTTTTGTGTAGGAAAAAACTTTCACCTTCATGCAATTGAAGTTGGATCAAAAGCACCTAAGGACCCAATGATATTTTCGAAAGCTATCTCATGTTTATCAGGTCCAAATGATAATATTGTAATTCCAAAAGACTCAGCAAAAGTTGATTGGGAATGTGAAATTGGTGTATGCTTGAAAGATGATGCTTATCAAATCACTAAAGAGGATAGTGAGAAGTATATTGGCGGTTATTTTTTAGCTAACGATGTTAGTGCTAGAGATTTTCAGTTAGAAAAATCTGGACAATTTATTATAGGTAAATCAGCTCCATCCTTTGGACCTATTGGGCCTTTTTTAGTAACACCTGATGAAATTGTTGATGTAAAAAATTTAAATATGAAAACTACGGTTAATGGTAAAATCATGCAAAATGGTAATACCAAAGATATGATTCATTCTATTAATCATGTAATTGCTTATTTAAGCACATTTATTAAACTTCAAAGAGGTGATCTTATTATTTTTGGGACTCCAGATGGTGTTGGTGCTGGGATTAAGCCAAATCCTGTCTTTTTAAAAGATGGTGATATGATTGAGCTTGAAATTGAAGGATTAGGAAAACAAAAACATAAAGTTATCGATCAAAATTAATCTCTAAATGTTTGTTTTTTTCCTGAAAATTTTTTTTTCTTATCTCCAAAACTCTTTTTAAAAGGCTTCTTCTTTCCGTCAAATTTTTTTTTAAAACCAAAAGATT
>JAOHKR010000010.1 GCA_028101445.1 Candidatus Pelagibacter sp.
ATAAATTTATATAAAAAAATTAAATGAATATATTTGAACATTATTTATCTGAAATTAAAGATTGTGTCTTAAGACATAAAAAGAATTTAAGTTTAATTAATCTTGATAACTTAAAAAGTGTTAATCTAGAAGTGCCACCGGAAAAATTTAATTTTGATTTATCTTGCAATATTTCATTAGTTTTAGGTAAATCGAATAAATTAAATCCAAATAATCTTGCAGCTCAATTGAAGATACTTTTTGAAAATGAAATTAAAAATTTTGAAATAATTGAAATAGCTGGGCCTGGATTTTTAAATATTAAATTATCAAAATTAGCGATGTTAAAGAATATTAATTTAATTTTAGAAAACAATAAGGATTATGGGTCAAAAATATCAAAAGATAAATACAATATTGAATTTGTTTCAGCTAATCCGACGGGTCCAATGCACGTAGGACATTGTAGGGGAGCTATATTCGGTGATGTGTTAGCTAATCTTCTTAAATTTAATGGAAATACTGTTATCAAAGAATATTATATCAATGATTATGGTAATCAAATTGACAATTTTGTAGAATCTGTTTTTTTAAGAATAAAAGAAATTAAATTTAAAGAAAAATTTCCTGTTAAAGATAATTTATATCCTGGACAATACATTAAAGAAATAGCAAAAAAAATTTTAGACAAAAACAAAAATATAAATTTTGATAATTATGATAAAATTTTTAATTTTCTTAAGGAAAAATCTCTTATAGAGTCAATGGAATTAATTAAAAATGATTTAAATTCATTAGGTATTTCACATGATAATTTTATTTCCGAAACAGATCTTGTTAATAAAGACCTAGTTAATAAGACGGTAAAAAAACTAATTGACAGAAAATTTGTAGAAGAAGGGTATTTGCCACCACCAAAGGGTGAAATTAATGAAAATTGGAAAAAGACAAAAAGATTAATTTTTAAATCTACTTTATTTGATGATGACACAGATAGAGCTTTACAAAAAAATGATGGTACTTGGACTTATTTTGCTAATGATGTTGCTTATCATATGAATAAAATAGATAGAAGTTACAACAATTTAATTAATATCTTAGGCGCTGATCATACCGGTTATATTAAAAGAATAACTGCGGCTGTATCAGCTTTATCTAATAATAAAGTAAAGTTAAATTGTAAGGTGTGTCAACTAGTTAAACTTTATAAAAATGGAAAACCTTTTAAAATGTCAAAAAGAGCAGGAGACTTTATTTCTGTTCAAGATTTACTTAATGAAGTAGATAAAGATCCGATAAGATTCATGATGCTAAATAGAAGTAATGACGTAGAATTAGATTTTGATTTCGATAAAGTAAAAATTAAAACTAAAGACAATCCTGTTTTTTATGTTCAATATGCGTATGCCAGAATTAATTCTTTGCACAGAGCTTTAAATATTAATTTAAATAGTAAAATTTTATTAAATGTGCAAAATTTTACATTAAACTCAAAAGAAGAAAAGATAATTAGAAAAATATTCGAATGGCCTAAAATTGTTGAGTCTTCATCTAAAAATTTCGAAATACACAAAATCCCATTTTATTTATATGAATTATCAACTTTATTTCATTCGTATTGGAGTAAAGGAAACGAAGATGACAAGTACAAATTTATAGAAAATGGAAAAATTAAAAGAGTAGAAATTTTAGCTATCATTAACCTTGTAACCATTGTGATACAAAATGGTATGAAAATTTTAGGCGTTTCTTTACCCAAACAAATGTAATGAATAAAGTTTTTAATATATTATTTTTTTTATTAATATTAATTTTTTTTTTTTACACATATAAGTATTATTCTTCGAATGAAAATTTAAAAGAAAAATACTATAATCGTAAAAATATAAACCAGATTATAAATAATAAAATTACTGATTTACCGGTTCTATCAAATGATACAGACAACATAATTGAATTCAACAATTCTATTAATGAAGATACGCACAATAAAAAAACTAGAAGTTTTTGGAATTTATTAAAATCAAAATGAAAAAAAAAGCTATAATTATTAGCATTAAAGGTTTTAAATTAACAAATAAAGAAAAATTATTATTCACTAAAGAGAGTCCATGGGGTTTAATTTTATTTAAAAGAAACATCAAATCCCTTCCTCAGGTAAGACTTCTTATTAAAAATATTAAAAAAATAACAAAAGATAATAAATTTCCAATTCTTATTGATGAAGAAGGCTCAACCGTAACCAGGCTGAGCAAAATAATTAACCATAATATTGATGCAAATTCTTTTGGAAAATTATATTTATTAAATAAAAAGATGAGCATTCAATTATACAAAAATTATTTAACTGCATTGTGTAAAAATCTTCGCAATATTGGAATAAACATTAATACTATACCTGTTCTTGATGTTTTAAGGAAGGCAACTAGTAAAGTTATTGGTAATCGAAGTTTTTCGAGTAAAAAAGAAATTGTAAAAAAATTTGGAAAAATTACTGTCAACCAATGTCAATCAAATAAAATTATCTGTGTTGTTAAACATATTCCTGGTCATGGTTGTGCTGTTTCGGATAGTCATTTTAAAATGCCAAAAGTTAATTTAAGCTATAAAGAACTAGATAATATTGATTTTTTCCCATTTAAGTACAATTCTGCAAAATTAGCAATGACAGCACATATTCTTTATAAAAAAATAGACTCTAAAAATGTTGCGACTTTTTCAAAAAAAATTATAAAAAAAATAATAAGAAAAAAAATTGGATTTAAAGGAATCTTAATGTCCGATGATATATCTATGAAAGCTTTAAAATACGATCTTATTACTAATGCTAAAAAATCTTTAAATGCAGGTTGTAATTTAGTTTTATATTGTGCTGGAAATGTAAATGACAACTTTAAATTGATTAAATCAGTTCCTTATATTGATGAATTTACAGCACAAAAAACTTCAGAAATTTATAAAATTTTAAGGTAAAATCCGTAATGGAATCAATTAAGTCCAATCAAATATCAATTAATATACCTAACTATAGTGGGCCATTAGAAGTCTTATTGGATTTAGCAAAAAATCAAAAAGTAGATTTAGCTGATATTTCAATAACACAATTAGCTGATCAATTTTTAGAATATATTAAAAATAAGAAAGAATTAAATTTAGAAACAGCCTCTGAGTTTTTATTAATGGCTACTTGGCTTGCGTATTTGAAATCAAAATTATTATTACCAGAAGACGATGAAGATGATTTCAAAGCTTTAGAAGTTGCCGAAAAATTGAAATTACAATTAAAAAAACTTGAATTAATTCGAATTTTATCAGATCAAATGCTACAAAAAAAAAGACTTGGTGTGCATATTTTTTCTAGAGGTATGCGAGGCGGTATTAGATCTATAAATAAACCTATATACGATATAACTCTTTATGAATTATTAAAAACATATTCTAATCTTCAAATGCAAAAAACATTTCAAAATATTAGTATACCAAAACTTCCAGTTTACTCTACTGAGGAAGCTATTAAACAAATTAAAAATAATTTAAATCAAATCATTGATTGGAAAAATGTAAGTGAATTAATTCCTGAATTTTATAAAAAAAAAGAAATGAAAAAAACAGGTATGGCAGGAATATTTGCTGCCAGTCTTGAGTTAACTAAAGAGGGTATAGTTAAAATATCACAAAATAAAATATTTGATAAACTAATGATCAAAAAATATTGATATGCCAAAAAAAAAAGAAAATGTAATAAATTTCCCTTCTGCTCCATCTAAATTAGAGAGACAGATTGAGGCTATTCTTTTTGCAGCTTCTGAACCTCTTGATATTGAAACAATTGAAAAAAGACTTCAAACGAACTCTAATATAAAAAAAAATTTAGATAAAATTAGAAATACTTACAAAAATCGAGGCATCAATTTAATTTGTATAAAAAACAAGTGGTCTTTTAGAACCGCCGAGGACTTATCTAAACTAATGTCATTTCAAAAATCTACACAAAAAAAATTATCAAAATCTACTATAGAAACATTAGCAATAATTGTTTATCACCAACCTGTAACAAGATCTGAAATAGAAGAAATTAGAGGTGTTGCGTTTGCTTCCAATACTTTAGAGATTTTATTTAAATTAGATTGGGTTAAACCTGCTGGTAGAAAAGATATCATTGGTAAACCAATCCAGTATGCTACTACTGAAAATTTTTTAAATCATTTTAATGTTCAGAAATTATCTGATTTACCAACCATCGATGAATTAGGATCAGCCGGTCTAATTGACACTTCGGTTATTGATAAATCAATTTTTGGTACAGGTAAATTTTTTAAAGAGCAATCTATTGGTGAAAAACAAAATAATATCTATAAAGATATAGATGAGGCTATTAAAAAAGCTCCAGAAGAAGAGAAATAAGATATATATTTAATTTGATTTATCATGTATAAGCTAATTAATGGGAAACATAGGTTGGACAGGTATAATCATTATAGCAATATTAATTGTAATACTTTTTGGTAAAGGAAAAATTTCAAGTATTATGGGTGATCTTGCAAAAGGTATAAAGAGTTTTAAAAAGGGTTTATCCGATGATAATTCTGGAAATGATAGCTCCAATAATAACTCAGATAATTCTAATTCTGAAAATAAATAATCTAATATGCCTCAAATTGGATGGTTAGAGATATTAGCGATAGTAATAATTGCAATTTTAGTACTAGGACCAAAAGAATTTCCTGTAGCATTAAAAAAAATTGGTTCATATTTTGGTAAATTAAAAAACACTATTAGTAGCTTTCAGAGAGAAATTTCTTCTGTAACCAAAGATATTGATGTTGAAGAAGATATAATTAATCAATCTACCTCTAAAAAAAATATAAAAGAAAAAGAAGATGAGTGATAATAATTCATTCTCCAGTCACTTTACTGAACTTCGTTCTAGACTGATTAAAACTATTGTATTTATTTTAATCATATTTGTTATTTCATATACTTTTGCAGAGCAAATTTATTCATTTTTAGTAGATCCGTATGCCAAAGCTGTAAAAGGCGACTCAATATCTAGAAGATTAATTTTTACTGCATTACATGAAACTTTTATTACATATTTAAAGGTCGCATTTTTTGCTGCAATTTTTTTAGGCAGTCCAGTTTTATTAATTCAGATTTATAAATTTATAGCCCCCGGTTTATATAAAAATGAGAAGAAAGCACTTTTACCTTATTTAATATTCACCCCTATACTTTTTTTATTAGGTGGTTTATTGGTTTATTATCTAGTTATGCCTTTAGCTATAAAATTTTTTTTATCATTTGAAACAATGGGATCAAATTCAAGTTTACCCATACAACTTGAAGCCAAGGTTAATGAATATCTTTCTTTGATAATGAGATTAATTTTTGCATTTGGAATTAGTTTTCAGTTACCAATTTTATTAAATTTACTAGCAAGGATTGGCGTTGTAAATTCAACTTATTTAAAAAAAACAAGAAGATATGTAATAGTAATGATTTTTACTGTAGCTGCTATTTTAACACCTCCAGACCCAATTACTCAAGTTGGTTTAGCAATACCTTTGTTATTACTTTACGAGTTGTCTATAATAACTGTAAGGTTTACAGAAAAAAAACATAAGAAAATATAGAAAATGCATAATATTAAAGATTTGAGAAAAAATTTAGATAATTATAAAAAAAAATTTAATGATAGAAATTTAGAATTTGATATTACAAAATTTAATAAACTAGATGAAATTAATAGAAATTTAATTCTTAAAAAAGAAACACTTGAACAAGAAAAAAAATCCTTATCGAAGTTAAAAGACAAGTCAAATTTCGAAAAATCTAAAGATATATCAGAAGAAATATCTTCTCTAACGAAACAACAAAATGAAAGTCAAAAAAATTTAAATCAAATTCTTTTTTCACTCCCCAATGTAGCTCTTAACGATGTTCCTGTAGGTAAAGATGAAAAATCAAATAAACTAATTAAAAAATTCGGTACAGTAAAAGATTTTTCTTTTAAGGTAAAATCTCACATTGAAATAGGTTCTATTCAAAATAGTATTGACTTTGATACATCAATTAAACTATCCGGTTCTAGATTTGTAGTTTTAAAAGATAAATTTGCTCTTCTTGAGAGAGCGTTAATAAATTTCATGCTAGATATTCATGTAGGTGAATTTAAATATATTGAAATTTCACCACCTCTAATAGTAAATGAAGATGTTATGTTTGGAACAGGACAGCTGCCAAAGTTTGAGCAAGACCAATTTGAGATAAAATTTGATAATTCTGATCAGAGAAAATTTTTAATTCCAACTGCCGAAGTCGTTTTGACTAATTTAGTTAGAAAATCTACTATTAATAAAAATGATTTACCACAAAGATTTGTTGCTTCAACCCCATGTTTTAGAAAAGAAGCTGGAAGTTACGGAAAAGATACTAAAGGGATGATTAGACAACATCAATTTTATAAAGTCGAACTTGTCAGTATTGTAGAGCATAATAACTGTATTAAAGAACTTGATCGTATGCTTAGTTGTGCTGAAAGTATCTTAGAAAAACTTCAAATTCCCTATCAAGTAATCTTACTTTCATCTGGTGACATGGGTTTTAGTGCTGAAAAAACATATGATATTGAAGCATGGATACCTTCAGAAAAAAAATATAGAGAAATCTCTAGCTGTTCTTCATGCGGCTCATTTCAAGCTAGAAGAATGTCTACTAAATATAAAACAGATAATGGAAATGAATTTGTGGGTACTTTGAATGGATCTGGACTAGCTGTTGGGAGACTTATGATTGCTTTACTAGAAAACAATCAAAATGAAGATGGTTCTGTAAATATTCCCAATGTATTAAAAAAATACATGAATAATTTAGATAAAATATAATTAAAATTTACTTGTTTCTGTAACTCTTTTCCTATATTTGTGTTTGCATGAGTGGACAAGGAATATCACAATTTATACCTTTAATATTAATCTTTATTATTTTTTATTTTTTTCTTATAAGGCCTCAACAGAAAAGAGTTAAAGATCATAAATTTATGGTTGAGTCTCTAAAAAGAGGTGATGAGGTTATTACATCAGGTGGTATTATTGGAAAAGTCGAGCGTGTAATGGAAGATGACCGTATAGAAGTTTTAATTGGAGAAAATACAAAAGTAGAAATTATTAGATCAACTATAACTAGCTTACTTAGAAAAGAAGAAGTAAAAAAATAATTCTTTTTCGTGTTAAATTTTTCTAAAATAAATATTCTTATAATCTATTTTATATTTTTTTTTATTGCTTTTTTTTCATCTTTAAATTTTCAAAATAACGAAAACCTTTTAATCGATAAAAAGATAAATTTGGGTCTAGATCTTCAAGGTGGCTCTTATCTTCTGCTCGAAATTAATTCTGACACATTGGTGCAAGAAAAAATACAAGATAAAATAATACCTATTAAAAAATTACTTAAAAAAAATGATATTAATTTCTCTAATTTTAAGATCAACAATCAGTCTTTAACTGTTTTAATTGATGATATTGAAAAATTTGATACGTATTTTTATTCAAGAAAAGAAAATTTAGTAAATCCGTATATTGATAATTATAGGTCTTACGAATTAACATATAAAAAAAAATCTAATAAAGAGATAGAGATTTTATTTTCTAAATTTGGTTTACTTACGATTAATAATGCTGCACTTAAACAATCGATTGAAATAGTTAGGAGGAGAATAGATGATGTAGGCACTAAAGAACCAACTATTCTTCAGCGTGGTGAAAAAAGAATTTTAATAGAATTACCAGGTCTTAAAGATCCAGAAAGAATAAAAGAACTTTTAGGCAAAACAGCCCAATTAAATTTCAGATTAGTGAGCGAAAATAATGAATTTGGTACAGATGAGCTAATTTCAGAAAATGGTGAAAAGTTAAATGTAAGCAAAAGAATTATTATGAGTGGTGAAAATTTAATTGATGCACAACCGAATATTAATAACCAAAATAATCAGCCAACAGTATCATTTACACTCGATAGACTTGGGGCTCAAAAATTTGGAAGAGCTACAACAGATAATGTTGGAAAAAGATTAGCAATAGTTTTAGATGGAAAAATTGTTAGTGCACCTTCAATTAACGAACCGATTAATTCTGGTAGTGGTATGATTTCTGGTAATTTTTCTTTTCAAGAAGTTACAGATCTTGCTTTGCTTTTGAGATCTGGGGCATTACCCACACCCTTAATCATAGTTGAAGAAAGAACTGTTGGACCTGACTTAGGAGAAGACTCAATTAAATCTGGAACAATATCTTTAATTGTCGGTTTCATATTGGTAATTTTATTCATGCTTTATAAATATAAAATTTTTGGTTTAATTGCTAATACCGCACTAATTGCAAATTTACTAATGTTAATTGGAATATTAACAATTCTTGAGTCTACTTTAACTTTGCCTGGCATAGCTGGAATTATTTTGACTGTTGGTATGGCTGTTGATGCTAATGTTTTAATTTTTGAAAGAATTAAAGAAGAGTTGAAAACAGAAAAATCCATTATTCATGCTTTTGATACTGGTTATACTAAAGCTAAAATTACTGTTCTAGATGCTAATATAACTACATTAATTGCAGCTATTATATTATTTGCATTTGGGTCTGGACCAGTTAAAGGGTTCGCTATAACTCTAGGTATAGGAATTATAACAACCCTATTCACTGCTTATTTCTTGGCTCGACACTTAACTTCTATAATTGTCTTAAATTCAAAAAATAAAGAAATTAAAATATAATGAATAATAAATTTAATTTTTCATCAAAATTTAAAATAGCAAATACTTTATCATTATTATTGTTTATTTTAAGTATTTTATTTATATTTTTTAAAGGGTTGAATTATGGAATTGATTTTAAGGGTGGTACCTTGATTGAACTTAGATCCGATAATACGGACGCATCTACAATTAGAACTTTGCTAAATAATATGGACCTAGGTGACGTAAATGTTAAAAAATTTGGTCAAGAAGGAGATTATCTAATTAAAGTTGAACAAAAAGAAGATGATAATAACAAGATAATTCCAAAAATTAAAAAAAATTTATCAGATAATTTAACTGCTGAAGTAAATTTTAGAAGAGTAGAAAATGTAGGGCCTAAAGTAAGTTCTGAATTATTACAATCTGGAATTATTGCCATCTCCCTCTCTTTGGCCGCTATGCTTTTCTATATTTGGATTAGATTTGAATGGCAGTTTAGTATTGGTTCTATTATTGCTTTATTTCACGATGTTGTAATTACCCTAGGTGTTTTTTCTGTTTTATCTTTAGAAATTAATCTTTCAATAATTGCAGCTGCATTAACAATTGTAGGTTATTCAATGAATGATACAGTAGTAATTTATGATCGTATCAGAGAAAATTTAAATAAATATAATAGATTAAACATAAGTGAAATTGCAGATTTATCTATAAACGATACATTGGCAAGAACAATTATTACATCTGCAACTACTTTACTTGCTCTTTTATCAATATTTATTTTGGGTGGTGAAATTTTAAGAGGTTTTTCTTTTGCTATGATTTTAGGAGTTGTAATAGGAACTTATTCTTCAATATTTGTAGCATCTCCAATGTTAAAATTTTTTAAAGTTACCTATAAAACACTTGAAAAAGAAGAGGAAAAAATAGTTCCTTAATTAATAAAGATTTTGTGCTGCAACCATTGTAAGCAACATTGGTAGTGACAATAAAGTGTTAGTTCTTGAAAACAACATTGCAGTTCTAGCTGATGCTGCTTTTATTTCAGGAGAACAATCAATCATACCAAGAGCTCTTTTTTGATTTGGCCATATAACAAACCAAACGTTGTAAGCCATTATTAAACCTAACCACATTCCAATTCCAATAGCGGTATTTTTACCATAAGAGCCATCAAGACCTAGTGTCATTGCTTGATGTAAATAGCCATTTAACCATGCAAGAATAAATCCTGATAAAACAGTAAATGCAGCAGCCCATCTAAAGTAAAAAAGTGCAGCAGGTGCAATAACTTTACCAATAGCAGGTTTTTGTTCATCTGGAATTTTTGGCATGTTTGGTATTTGAACAAAATTAAAATACCACAATAACCCGATCCACATTATAGCAACGATTACATGGACGTATCTTGCTAACCAACTCCAAAAAGTTCTATCAAAAGCAAATCCATCTCCAGAGAAGTGTAACCCTAAAAATAACAAAATTGCTAAAGCTAATGAATAATGAACTGTTCTTGATAAAGATTGTAGAATCGAAGCCATATATTTTTATAACATATATTTTGGATTTAGGCAGTCTTTTTCATAGAAGTCGGCCTCAAAAGCTCTTTAATAAAATTTCCTGTATAACTTTTTACAACTTGAGATACTTTTTCCGGAGTGCCCTCAGCAATGATTTCACCACCATTCACACCTCCTTCGGGACCCATATCAATAATATGATCAGCTGTTTTAATAACATCTAAATTGTGTTCAATAACAACAACCGTATTTCCTGTATTTGCAAAAGCTTGAAGAATTTCTAGTAACTTTTTAATATCATGTGAATGTAAACCGGTAGTTGGTTCATCTAAAATATATAAAGTTCTGCCAGTAGGTCTTTTAGATAATTCTTTAGCTAGTTTAATTCTTTGCGCTTCACCACCAGATAGTGTTGTCGCTTGCTGACCTATTTTCATATATCCCAGACCAACGTGTTTTAGAGTAATTAATTTTGATCTAATAGTTTGAATATTTTCAAAAAACTCACACCCTTGATCGACTGTCATATCAAGAACATCTGCAATATTTTTGTTTTTAAATCTTATTTCTAGTGTTTCTCTGTTATATCTAGCACCTTTACATGTATCGCATGGGATAAATACATCTGGAAGAAAATGCATTTCATATGTAATAACTCCATCACCTTCACAAGTTTCACACCTTCCTCCTTTTACGTTAAAAGAATAACGACCAACTTTATAACCTCTTGCTTTCGACTCAGGCAGGGCTGCAAACCATTCTCTGATCGGTCCAAAAGCACCTGTGTAGGTGGCTGGGTTTGATCTAGGTGTTCTACCAATAGGTGATTGATCTATGTCAATAATTTTGTCAATTAATTCTGTTCCTTTAAATCCTGTGAACGCTTTTGGAACTTTTCTACTTTTGTTTTTATTTAACATTAAGTTAAATGCATTATAAAGAGTATGTAAAATTAAAGTAGATTTACCACTACCAGATACACCTGTCACACATGTAAAAGTACCTACCGGTATTTTTAAATTTACTTTTTTTAAATTATTTCCTGTAGCTCCACTAATTTCTATAAACCTTCCATTTTTTGCAATTCTACGTTTTCTTGGAACAGGTATAAATTTTTTTCCAGATAAATAATTTCCTGTTATACTTTTTTCATTTTTAATAATTTCTTTTACATTTCCTTCTGCGATAATTTCTCCTCCATTCAAACCTGCTTCTGGCCCTATATCAATGATATGATCTGAATTTTCCATAGTTTCAATATCGTGTTCAACTACTATTACAGTATTACCCAAGTCTCTTAATTTTTTTAATGCTTTGATCAATTTTTTATTATCTCTTTGATGTAAACCAATAGAAGGTTCGTCTAAAACATATAAAACTCCAGTTAAGCCTGATCCTATTTGGGAAGCCAACCTAATTCTTTGTGCTTCACCTCCTGATAACGTACCTGATTCTCTGGAGAGGGTGAGGTAATTTAATCCGACATTTAAAAGAAAGTTTAATCTTTCATTAATTTCTTTTAAAATATGTTGTGCAATTTTATTTTCTCGTTCAGTAAATATTTTTTCTAAATTATCAAACCATTTTTGAGCGTCATCAATTGATTTTTTTGTTATTTCACTAATATTTAAAGAGTTAATCTTTACACATAAAGCTTCTTCTTTTAGTCGTAGACCTTTGCATTTTTCACAATCAGACTCACTTTGGTATTGAGAAATTTCTTCTCTTTTCCACTCACTATCAGTTTCCAAGTAACGTCTTTCTAGATTATTTACTACTCCTTCGAAAGTTTTTTTTGTAGAATAAGCTTCATACCCATCGTCATATGAAAATTTAATTTCCTCTTCATCTGATCCATATAAAATTACATCTTGAATTTTTTTAGATATTTTTTTCCAAGGATCAGCTAATGAGATTTTGTAGTGTTTTGCTATTGAGGCTAGTGTTTGAGCATAATATAGAGAAGTAGATTTGGCCCAAGGTTCAATTGCTCCATCTTGTAAATTTTTTTTAGGATCTGGTACAACTAGATTTGGATCTACATTCAAATTATGACCTATTCCCTCGCATTCTTCACATGCCCCGTAAGGTGAGTTAAATGAAAAAAGTCTGGGTTCAATTTCTTCAATGGTAAAACCGCTTTCAGGACATGAAAATTTTGAAGAAAAAGTTATTGTTTCTCTCTTTCTAAATTTTTTTGGCAAAGTTTCATTTTCGTATTCTACAACTAAAAGTCCATTTGAAAGATTTACGGCAGTTTCTACACTATCAGCTAATCGGTTACCAAGGCTAGAATTAAGTATTACTCTGTCAACTATAATTGAGATTTCATGTTTAACTTTTTTATTTAAGTTAGGAAATTCATCAATATTTAAATATTTTCCATCAACTTTAATTTTTGTAAAACCTCTTTTCTTGTAATTTAAAATTTCTTTTTTGTATTCTCCTTTTCTTCCTCTAACGATTGGAGCAAGCAAATAAATAGTACTATCTTTGGGTAGTTTTTTAATTTTATCAACCATTTCACTTATTGGTTGGGATACAATTGGTTTGCCAGTGAATGGTGAGTAGGGAACCCCAACTCTTGCAAATAGAACACGCATATAATCATAAATTTCTGTTACAGTTGCAACAGTCGATCTAGGATTCTTAGAAGTATTTTTTTGTTCAATAGAAATAGCTGGGCTCAACCCTTCAATTAAATCCACTTTGGGCTTTTTCATTTTATCTAAAAACTGTCTTGCGTATGAGGAGAGACTTTCCACATATCTTCTTTGTCCTTCAGCATAAATTGTATCAAAGGCTAAAGATGATTTTCCTGAGCCTGATAGACCTGTTATGACTACTAGTTTCTCCTTTGGTATTTCAAGAGAAACATTTTTTAAATTGTGTTCTTTAGCCCCTTTTACAACGATTTTTTTCAACATATTTTTTTCTTCTAATTAACAATGATCTTATGTTTATTATTTAAATGTGATATAACAAGTCAATTTTAAATAACAAAATTAATCTAAAATAGAAATTATTATGGCAGGAAGTTTAAATAAAGTACAATTAATAGGTCGTTTAGGCGCAGACCCAGAAATTAAACAAATGGTTAATGGAAAAAGTGTAGCTAGATTGAGCTTAGCTACCAGCCAAAGCTGGAAAGATAAATCTAGTGGAGAGCGAAAAGAAAAAACCGAGTGGCATAGAGTAGTTATTTTCAATGAAGGACTTGTAAATGTAGTTCAACAGTATGTAAAAAAAGGAGCTAACGTTTATGTAGAAGGTCAACTTAGCACTAGAAAATGGAAAGACGAAGCGTCTGGTCAAGATAAATATTCTACAGAAATTGTATTACAAGGATATAACTCAAGTTTAACCATGCTGGACAGTAGAAATAATGCTGGCAATAGTTCGAATTTGGTTTCTGAAAACAAAAGTTCTTTACCAAATGAAAATTTAAATCAAGAAAATTCTGATTTAGATGATGAAATTCCTTTCTAAAGTCCAATGGAAAAAAACTCTGTAGAGATCAATAAATCATACAAGCCTATTTTTGTTCAAGATGAAATGAGTTCATCTTATTTATCTTACGCTATGAGCGTTATTGTAAGTAGGGCACTGCCAGACGTTAGAGATGGTTTAAAACCTGTACACAGAAGAATTATTTTTGCCATGTATAAGGGTGGCTACGATTGGTCCAAACCTTTTAGAAAATCTGCAAGAATAGTCGGAGATGTAATTGGTAAATACCATCCTCACGGCGATCAATCTGTTTATGATGCATTAGTTAGACTAGTTCAAGATTTTTCTATGAGCTTACCATTAATTACAGGACAGGGAAATTTTGGATCTATAGACGGTGATCCTGCTGCTGCAATGCGTTATACAGAAACTAAGCTTGGAAAAATTGCACAATTTTTAACTGAAGATTTAGAAAAAAACACAGTTAATTATAGAAGTAATTATGATGAGACTGAAAAAGAGCCTGAAGTTTTACCATCACAGTATCCAAATATATTAGTTAATGGTGCAGGTGGAATCGCAGTTGGAATGGCAACAAGTATTCCACCGCATAATTTAGGAGAAGTTATTAACGCAACAGTAGCTTATGTTAACAACAAAGATATTACTGTTTCACAATTAATGAAACATATACCTGGCCCGGATTTTCCAACTGGTGGAGTAATTATAGGTAAAGATATTATTAAACAAGGATATAACAAAGGAAGAGGGTCCTTTAAAATAAGAGGGGAAATAGATTTAGAACAAAAAAAAAATGGCAGAGAAACATTGATTATTAAATCAATACCGTACCAAGTTAATAAATCTGTATTGATTGAAAGAATTGCCCAACTAGTTAGAGATAAAAAAATTGAAGGTATAAGAGATTTAAGAGATGAGTCTAATAGAGAAGGTATTAGAGTGGTTATAGAACTCCGAAAAGCTGTTGAACCTGAAACAGTGCGAAGACAATTGTATAAATTAACCAATATAGAAAGTTCTTTTGGTTTTAATACTCTTGCAATTGTAAACAAAAAACCAAAAATTTTAAATTTAAAAGAATTTATATCAGAATTTTTAAAATTTAGAGAAGATACGGTTATTAAAAGAGTTAAATTTGATTTAAAAAAAGCTGAAGAACGGGCACATATTTTAATAGGATTAGCAACCGCTGTTGAAAATATAGATGAAATTATCAAGATAATAAAAAATTCAAAAGATACAGAGAATGCAAAAAAGAATTTATTATCTAAAAAATGGAAAATTAAAAAAAGTGTTAAGTTGATAGCATTAATTGATAAGAAAAAAAATATTACAAGTTACCAGCTTTCTAACGAACAGGTCAGTGCAATTCTAGAATTAAGACTTCAAAAACTTACTGCTTATGGAATTAATGAAATCGAAAGTGAAATTAATAAACTTGCCGAATTAATTATTGAATACAATAAGATTATAAACTCTAAGAAAGAACTCAATAAACTTATCATTAATGAATTAGAAAATATTAAAGATAAATTTAGCGTGCCACGTAGAACAAAAATTATTGATGCGGTATTAAATTACAATATTGAAGAAACTATCCAAAAAGAATCTGTTGTAATTAGTATAACAAATCAAGGATATATAAAGAGAAGTCCATTAAGTGCGTTAAAGGCTCAAAAAAGAGGCGGAAAAGGTAAGTCTGGCATCTCAACAAGAGAAGAGGATTTCGTTGTTCAAATATTTACTGCAAATACACATACGCCAGTGCTTTTTTTTTCTACTCAAGGTCTAGCGTATAAAATTAAAGCGCATAAGATACCGGAGGGTACTGCTGCTTCAAAGGGTAAATCTATATTTAATATTTTACCTTTAAAAAGCCACCATTCAATAAGTTCAATCATGCCTTTACCCGAGGATGAGTCTGAATGGAAAAAGCTAATGATCGTATTTGCTACCTCAAAAGGAAATGTAAGGAAAAATACATTAGAAGATTTCACGAATATTAATAATAGTGGTAAAATTGCAATGAAACTTGATCAAGATGATAAAATCATTGGTGTAAAAATTTGTAAAGAAGATGAAGATATATTATTGAGCACTCAATTAGGTAAATGCATTAGATTTAAGTCAAAAAAATTAAGGTTATTTAAAGGAAGATCTTCAAAAGGTATTAAAGGCGTTCAACTTGCAGATAAAGACAAAGTTATTTCTCTATCCATAATAGAAAATTCAAAGATTGACTCTAAAACAATTAATAAAGATAAAAAAATAAAAAATGCTATAGATAAATTCATTTTATCGGTATCTGAAAATGGGTATGGAAAAAGAACTTCATATCTTGACTATAGAGTTACTAATAGAGGTGGTAAGGGAATAATTGGAATAATAAATTCACCTAGGAACGGAAATATTTCATCTTCTTTAATAGTAGGGGAAGATGACGAAATTATTTTATCTACTGACAAAGGTAGTATTATGAGATGTGCAGTCAAAGAAATTCGAACAGCTGGTAGAAATACTCAAGGTGTTAGAATAAAAAAATTATCTGGCAATGAAAAAGTTGTATCTGTCATTAAAATAGAAGATAATATTCAATAAATTATGAAAACAGCTATTTATCCAGGAACATTTGATCCTATAACTTATGGGCATATAGATGTAATTAAGAAATCTTTAAATATTTTTGATAGAGTAATTGTAGCAACTACAGATAATATAAATAAAAATTATTATTTTTCCATCGATGAAAGGCTCGATTTAATTAATAATTCTTTATTTAAAGATTTAAAATTGAACAAAAATAAAATTAAAGTCATTTCATTTAATAATTTGACGATAGATTTATGTAAAAAATACAATGCTAATGCAATTATTAGAGGTTTAAGAGCTGTTTCTGATTTTGAATATGAGTTTCAATTAGCGGGAATGAATAAAAAATTGAATGCTAATATTGAAACAATGTTTTTGATGTCAGATGTTGAAAATCAAATTATATCTTCTAAATTTGTGAAAGAAATAGCAAGCTTAGGGGGAAATATTAATAGGTTTGTTACAAAATATGTAGTAAAAATGTTAAAAAATAAATTCTAATGAAAAAATTTATCTATTTATTTATATTTTTTTTTAGTTTAATAACAACAAATATTAAAGCTAATAGTAATACTATGATTTTAAAATTAACCTACGGCGTAGTTGAAATTGAACTTTACCCAGAAAAAGCTCCAAATCATGTTAAAAGATTTAAAGAGTTAGCTGATAGTGGAAAATACGATGGTGTTATTTTTCATAGGGTAATTGATGGATTTATGGCTCAATCAGGAGATGTTCAATTTGGAAATTCAAATAGTCCCGATTACAATCCTTCGTTAGCTGGTACCGGAGGATCTGACTTACCGAATGTTAAAGCTGAGTTTACAGATATTTCACACAATAGAGGTATTTTATCAGCAGCTAGATCTGCAGACCCGGATAGTGCAAACAGTCAATTTTTTATATGTTTAGACTCTGCTCCACATTTAGATAGACAATATTCTGCTTTTGGAAAAGTTATAAAAGGAATGGAGTTTATTGATATGATTAAAAAAGGTGATCCAAATAGTGGTGCAGTTCCAAATCCAGATAAAATTATTTCTCTTAAATCTAAGTAAAAATATAAATGCCAGATAGTAATTTCTCTTTTGAGTTAATAACTCAAGACGATAAAGCTAGATTAGGAAAAATAACCACACCAAAAGGATTTATAGATACTCCAGCTTTTATGCCTGTTGGTACTCAAGGAACTGTAAAGGGTGTTTTTACAGATGATATTAAAAAAACTAATACTCAAATTATTCTTGGAAATACATACCATTTACTTTTAAGACCCGGAATAGAAACATTAAATAGTTTTAATGGCCTTCATAATTTTATGAATTGGGACAAACCAATTTTAACAGACTCAGGCGGTTATCAAATAATGTCTTTATCAAAATTTAATAAAATTGATTTAGAAATAGGTGCAATTTTTAAATCTCATATTGATGGAAAAAAAATAATTTTAAGTCCTGAAAAAAGTATTCAAGTTCAAAAATCAATTAATTCAGATATTATAATGGTCTTAGATGAATGTCCTTCACTGACAAATGATAAAACAATCTTATCTAACGCTATTAAAATTTCAACCAATTGGGCGAAAAGATGTAAAATTGAGTTTGGAAATAATAAAAACAAAGGTTTGTTTGGTATAGCCCAAGGTGGTTTATATAAAGATTTAAGAGTCGAAAGTATAGAAAAATTAAAAGAAATAGAATTTGATGGCTATGCCATGGGTGGTTTAGCTGTTGGTGAAAATCAATCTGACATGTTTCAAATTTTAAGCGAAACCACTGGTTATTTGCCAAAAAACAAACCGAGATATTTAATGGGAGTAGGGACGCCATCCGATATATTAGGAGCTGTTAAAGAGGGTATTGATATGTTTGATTGTGTCATGCCAACTAGATCTGGAAGAACCGGCTTAGCATTTACGTGGCAAGGAAAAGTTAATTTAAAAAATTCCAAATATGTTAATGATAAATCTCCTCTAGATGAAGAGTGCGACATAAGACAGCTCAACAAGTACTCAAAAAGTTATTTAAATCATTTAATTAAATCTAATGAAATGATGGCTTCTATGTTAATTTCTTTACACAATATCCATTTTTATCAACAATTTATGTTTCAGATAAGAAATAATGTTAAGAATGGTACATTTACAAGTTTTTATAAAAAATATATTAATTTGTTTAATTAATTATTTGTATTTTAATTAATTAATATATAGAAATACGTTTTTGTGGGCCCTTAGCTCAGTTGGTAGAGCAATTCCCTTTTAAGGAATGGGTCGATGGTTCGAGTCCATCAGGGCTCACCACAAATTAGGTTTTAATTGGTGGATACTTTATCATTACCTCAGATATCCAATTATTTAAATTTTCAATTCTTTTTTTGCTACTTGGATGAGTGCTCAAAAAAACCGGTGGTTCTTTACCTTTGTTTTTTTCAGCCATTCTTTCCCAAAGCTTTACAGACTCCCTAACATCATAACCTGACAATGAAGCAAAAATTAAACCTAAATAATCTGCTTCGGATTCTTGTTTTCTACCGAAAGGGTTCATTATACCTAGTTGAAAAATATCTAATCCCGTGTTTTGACCTACGGTATTTCTAGTTCTGTTAATAGCTCCACCTAGAAAAATATCAGCAACAGTAGTTCCAAGATTAATGGTCATTGCATGACTCATTCTTTCTACAGAATGCCTTGCTACAGCGTGTGCTATTTCGTGTCCCATAACGATTGATAAAGCATCTGTATTTTTAGTAACTTTAAGTAAACCAGTATATACCGCAATTTTTCCACCAGGCATGCACCAAGCATTAACCACCTTATCATTGTCTACTAAAAGATAGTCCCATTCAAAATTTTTTGTTGGATCTTTCCTTCCCTGACTATCGAAAAAAGCACTTACTGCAAATTCCATTTTTTTTCCAATTTCTCTAATTTTTTTTAACTGAGATCCTTTATTGATCAATTTTGCTTTACTTCTAAAATTTTCGTACGCAGCTGCAGCCTGAGAGTTAATGCGAGACTCTGGAATAATACTTAGTTGTTTTCTTTCCGTTATTGGCACTGTTGAACAAGAGGGAAGGATTAAAGAGCAACAACCACATCCAAAATATCCAAGAAATTTTCTTCTATTTATGTTATACATAATTTAGATTCATGATATTAAATAATAAATTATTAATTGCAATTTTTATCTTAATAATAATATTTATTATATATTCCAGCTACTCTTGATGTATGGCAAATCCTGTTAAAAAATCTTTTTTTGCTAAATTACGTAATAATTTTATAGCAGGTATAGTTGTATTAATACCAATCGGTATTACTCTATACCTCACACTTTTTTTTGTTAAAATTTCTGGAAAAATAATTCCAAAAAAAATTAATCCAAACAATTATCTTCCTTTTGATATACCTGGTGTAGAGATTTTAATAGCGTTATTGATTATAACTTTTATTGGCTGGATTTCCCTTTCTTTTATTGGAAAAAAATTTTTTGAATTTTTTAATAATTTTTTAAAGAAAATTCCAATATTAAGAACTATTTATTCTGCTATTGGACAAATGACGGAAAGTTTTACTAAGTCTGATAATTCAGAAAAGAGTGTAGTTTTATTAGAATACCCAAGAAAAGGTATATGGGTAGTTGGTTTTGCAACTAGAGAAAATCACGGTATTATAAGAGATAAGGTTAAAGAAGAACTTATAAATGTTTTTGTGCCAACCACCCCTAACCCTACAAGTGGTTTTTTATTAATGGTTCCAAAAAAAGATTTAATTTATTTAAGCGTTTCTTTTGAACAGGCTTCAAAATTTATCGTCTCTGCCGGCACAACTAATATCGACTAAATTTATTCTACATTAATTATTTCAGCTCTATCAAATAATTTTAAGAGAAAAGTATATTTTTCTTGATTTATATTGTTTAGATTTTTTTGAACATAATTTTCGGCTAGATTGAATAAATCTTCATGAATGACAGGATCAGCAAATCTAAAGTTTTTTATACCGCTTTGTTGATACCCAACTAAATCACCAAAACCTCTTAATTTTAAATCTTCTTCAGCAATAAAAAAACCATCATCTGAGTTTTTTAAAATTTTTATTCTTTTTACTGCATTTTTACTTAAACCATCTTTAAATAATAAAATACATGTGCCTTGATTTTCACCTCTACCAACTCTACCTCTTAATTGATGTAGTTGAGCTAAACCAAATTTATTAGCATTTTCAATAATTATTAAATTGGCGTTTGGAAAGTCTATTCCCACTTCAATGACTGTAGTTGATACAAGTATAGATATGTCTCTGTTAAGGAATTTTTTTAAAACATTTTCCTTATCATACTTATCTAGGGCACCATGTATTAGACCAACTTGATTAGGATATTTTTTATTAATTTGATCGTATTTTTTTTTTGCAGATGTGTAATCTAAAAAAGAAGACTCTTCGATTAAAGGACATACCCAAAAAATCTGATTATCTTTATTTATTTGTTTTGTAATAAATGGCCATAATTCATTTATTTTCTTTTCAGGTTTGCTTAACGTTATAATGTTTTTTCTCTTAGCTGGTTTTTCTGTTATTTTAGATACATCCATATCGCCATACATAGACATCATCATAGTTCTAGGTATTGGGGTTGCTGACATTAAAAGAACATCACAATTGTTTCCACCTTTTTTTGCTAGTTCTGATCTTTGTTTTACACCAAATTTATGCTGTTCATCTATTACTACAAGACCTAGTTTTTTAAAATTAATTTTTTTTTGAAAAAGCGCATGTGTACCTATTAATAAATTTGTTTTACCTTCTTCTAAGTTAATAAGAATTTTTTTTCTTTTATTTGTTACAGTTTTACCAGTAATAAAATCTAGTTTAAAATTAGTGTTTTTGAATATTTTTTTAGCTAATTCAAAATGTTGTCTAGCTAAGATTTCTGTAGGACCCATCAAGGCACACTGATAACCACTTTCAATAATATTTGCAATTACCAATAACGAAACAATAGTTTTTCCGGATCCTACGTCACCTTGAATAATTCTAAACATCCTTTTTTTACTGCTCAAGTCATTATTAATTTCAGTTAATACTTTTTTTTGGCTATTGGTGAGAGTAAAAGATAATTCTTTTTCAATATTTTTTGAATTTTTGCTGTTAAAAATTTTAGGTATTTTTTCTTTTTTTATTCTTTTTCTATTTTCAGATAAAGTAAAAAAATTAGCACATAATTCATCAAAAGCTAATCTTCTGAAACTTTTTGATAAATTATCCTTACCATCTTTAAAAAGATGAAGATTTTTTATTGCATTATTCCAATCAATTAAATTATTATCTATAATAAAATTTTTATTAAGCCAGTCATCTATAGCTGGAATATTATTGATTACTTGCTCACTTATTGCTCTATATTTTTTTTCATTTATTCCTTTTGTTAAATTATATTTAGGAATATTCTTTACAACATACTCTTGATTATCCAATGTTGTAACATAGTCAGGATTAGTAATTTGATATTTTTTATTAAAATAATTAATTTTTCCACTTATTATTACCCATTTATTAATAGGGTATAATTTTCTCAAATAACCTTCTCGACTATTAAAATAAACAATATCAATTTTTCCAGTTTCATCTTCACATAAAATTTTATTAGGTAAATTTCTTATTCTAGGAAAATTTAATTTTTTTATAATTACTTTAACAGATTGTATTTTTCCAATTTCTAATTCATCTAATTTATACAATTTTGATCTATCGGTTTCAGAATATGGTAAATTTAAAATAATATCTTTAATTTTTTCGATTTTCTTCTTTTTTAAATATTTTGTAAGCTGTGGACCTACACCTTTTAATTTATTTACATCGCTAAAAATAAAATTTTTTTTCATTATTTATTAATTTATGTATAATATATTTGTAATGAGTAACAAATTGGAAATTTTTAAAAAGAGATTAATTTATAGAGCCACATATAGAGGAACTAAAGAAATGGATATTCTATTAAGTAGTTTTGTTAAAAAACATATCAACACATTTAATGAAAAATCCTTAGTTAAATTAGAAAATTTCCTAAATTTAAGTGATGAACAGATTCTTAATTATTATAACAATAAATTTACAGAAGAAAGTATAAGTGAAAACGAAGTTTTAAAATTGTTTAAAAACCATGAAATTTAATGGCGGAGAGGGTGGGATTCGAACCCACGAACGAGTTGCCCCGTTGCTGGTTTTCAAGACCAGTGCTTTCAACCGCTCAGCCACCTCTCCCTGAAATTAAGTAGCTTTATTTATTACTATCATTGCGAGTAAATAACAATAAATAAGTAGTAAAATTCTTATGCTAGTTAATATAGTACAAGTGTGATAATTAAAAAAATGTTTAAATTTATATTTTTTTTCGTCTTTATAAACTCATTCGTCTTTCTAAATGCATCGGCTAATAATGATTTTGATTCATGGTTAAAAGATTTTAAAATTAAAGCAGTAAATTCAGGCATATCAAAAACATTAGTAGATCAAGTCATGTCAGAAGCCGTTTTTATACCAAAAGTAATTGAGTATGATCGTTATCAACCTGAATTTTATGAAGATACATTTACTTATATAAAAAAGAGATCATCAAATAATAAAATAAAACAAGGTTTAAAACTTTATAAAAAAGAAAAAATTATAATTGAGAAAATAGAAAAAGAATTTAATGTCGAAAAAGAATTATTACTAGCCTTAATGGGTATTGAAACAAATTTTGGGAAATATTTAGGTAAAATGGATATTATTTCGTCATTGGCAACTTTAAGCTTTGATAAGAGGAGAAGTGATTTTTTTACTAAAGAACTCCTTATTTTATTAAATTTAGTTGATAAAAAAATAATTGATAGAGAAATATTATATGGTTCGTGGGCTGGTGCTTTTGGTAATTTCCAATTTATGCCAAGAACAATTAGAAATTACGCGATTGATTATAACAAAAATAAAACAATTGAGTTAAAAAAAACTGAAGATTCATTTGCTTCTGCAGCAAATTATTTAAAAACAATTGGATGGACAAAAAATCAGCCGTGTTATTTTAAAATTGAGTTAAAAAATAATGTACCAAAAAAATATCTTAATTCATCAGCTCGTAATATAAAAAATAAAAAAAAATTTAACTACTTTAAAAGATATATTAACAATGCAGAGTCATTAAATATAGAAAACAATCTTGATGCAGCTATAATAATTCCAGATAAAGATATTATTCCTGGAGCTGAAACATTATCACCTGCTTATATTGTATTTGATAATTATGAAAAAATTTTAAATTGGAATAGATCTTTAAGATTTGCATTAGCAGTTTGTACTCTTAAAGAAGGTTTTAAAAATGAAATTTAGATTATTAATTGTATTATTTTTTTTAGAATCTTGTTCACCTAATTACACTAAAATAGATAATAGAAAACCATATAATTCAACTGGATTTGCCTATATTTTTAATGAAAGTGATTATGAAAATAAAATTATTAAAAAAAAGTTAAATAATGATCAATTAGAAATTTCCCATTCTGATTTAAAAATTGGTTCGCTTATAAAATTAATAAATCCAAAAACAAAAGAATATATTGTTTTAAAAAATACTAAACAATTTCTATATCCGGATTTTTATAAAATTGTTATTACAAAAACTGTAGCAGAAAAACTTAATATTGATAATAAATTACCCTTAGTAGAAATATTAGAAGTAAAAAAAAATAAATCTTTTATCGCAGAAAAGGCAAAAATATATCAAGAAGAAAAAAAAATTTCATCCAAAGCCCCAATTACATCTGTAAAAATTGCCAATATTTCAAAAAAAAAAATGAATATAAAAAAAATTAATACTGATAACATTTATATCTTAGTTGCTTCATTTTATACTAATGAGGCTGCTAATCTTTTAAAACAAAGAATTTTAGATGAAACACCTAATTTTGATATTAAAAAACTTAAAATTAGAAAAAAAAAATCTAAAAATTACGAAGTATTAGTAGGTCCATATAAGTCTATTAATTTATTGAAAAATGACTACATTGGTCTTAAAAATTTTGGATTCGAAGAATTGGATATTTTTATTAATGAATAAACTTTTATTTACGATAATTTTTATTTTATACTCATCTGTATCTGCTTTAGCTAACCCTAGTGTACAAGCTAGAACCGGGATATTAATGGATTTTCATTCAGACGCGATCCTTTTTGAGCTTGAACCTGATCAACAAATTTACCCAGCTTCGATGACTAAAATTATGACAGCTATTGTAGCTTTTGATTTAATTAAAAAAAATAAACTTTCATTAGATGATAAATTCTCAATTTCAGAAAATGCTTGGAGATTGTCACAAGCTGGATATTCATCAATGTTTATAATGATAAATGATCAAGTAACTGTTGAAAATTTATTAAATGGCATAATAATAGCATCTGGTAATGATGCATGCATTGCTTTAGCTGAAGGCATAGCAGGCTCGGAAGAAAATTTTGCTCAAATGATGAATGAAAAAGCGGGTGAAATTGGAATGACTTCGTCTAATTTTACAAATGCTTCTGGTATAAATGATCCTGATAATATTTCGACAGTTAGAGATATTGCATTAATGTCAAAATACTTAATAAAAAATTACCCTGAATTTTATGAAATTTTTAAAGAAAAGTCTTTTACTTGGGACAGAACTGGCGGTGAGCCGATTAAACAAGGTAATCGAAATCCTTTACTTTATAAAAACGTAGGTGTTGATGGTGTTAAAACTGGTTATTTAGCTGTTGAAAAATACTCTTTGGCAAGTTCAATGAAAAAAAAAGATAGGAGAGTTATAGCCGTCATGTCTGGTTTTGAAACAAAAAATTTGAGAAGTAGTGAGTCTCTAAAATTATTAAATTGGGGTTTTAGAAATACAAATACATTTGAAATTTCTAAAGCAGGCATTACAAATTTTGAAATTGATACTTGGCTTGGTAATAAAGATAAAATAAATGCTTCAACAAAAGAGGATTTTTACGCTACTATCAGCAAGAAAGACATACGTCATTTAACTATATCATTAAATTACACAGGACCAATTAAAGCACCTGTAACAAAAGGTGATAAAGTTGCTGAGCTATCTATTAAAAAGAAAGATAAAATTATAAAAACCTTGCCTTTGTATGCCTCAGAAGATCTAACAAAAGTTAACTTTTTTAAAAGTTTAATGACATCTATAAATTATTTGATTTGGGGAGATGTATAAAAAAAAACCATTTTTTATAGTATTTGAAGGTGTAGAAGGTTGTGGTAAATCATTTCAGAGTAAGAAGCTTCTAAATAATTTAAAAAAAAAACGTATACCTGCGTTATTAACAAGGGAACCTGGCGGAACTAAAAGTGCTGAGTTAATTAGAAATTTAATTCTTAAAGATTATTTCAATAATGATAGTAAAGAAAAATTTGATAAATATACGGATACACTTTTATATTTAGCAGCTAGAAACGAACATATTAAAAATAAAATAGATCCAGCTCTTAAAAAAAAATTTGTTGTAATATGTGATCGTTTTACAGACTCAACACTCGCTTATCAAGTATATGGAAAAAATGTAAATATAAACTTTATTAATAATATTCATAAATTTATTCTCGGAAAGATTAAACCTAATTTAACATTTGTTTTAAAAGTATCTACAGAAACTTCAAAAAAAAGATTAAAAAAAAGAAAAACTAAAAATAGATATGACAATTTTACACAAATTTTTTATTCTAAGGCACAAAATTCTTTTTTAAAAATTGCAAAAAACAAAAAAAATTACTTTGTTTTAAATTCCTCTAAAAATGACAGCAATTTAGAAAAAAAAATTTTTAAAATTGTTTCTGCATACTTGAAAATATAATGAACTATCCAATATACTTTGATTCAAAGAAATCATCACATTTATTTGAATTAAATGATAGATTTGATTTTTTAAAAGATTTATATATTAAAAATAAATTGCCAAATGTTTTAATGCTTTCTGGCCAAAAAGGTTTAGGTAAATCAACACTAATCAATCACTTACTATTTTATATATTTGATCAAAATAATTATGATGTAAAAAATTATAATTTTGACAATAAATCATCATTTTATAATCAATTTTTAAGTAATATTTATTTATCTGGTTCAGATTTTAAAAATATAAAAATTGAGGATATAAGAAATTTAAAGTCAAAAATTCTAAAAACAACAATTCTAAATAAACCACGTTTTATAATTTTTGATGATGTTGAAGTATTTAACAACAACAGTTTAAATGCACTTTTAAAAATTCTAGAAGAGCCATCAATAAATAATCATTTTGTTCTGATAAATAATTTGTCTAATCCTTTAATTGATACAATTAAATCAAGATGTCTAGAAATTAAAATACTTTTAAATGAAAAAAAAAGACAAAATATTATTAAGTTTTTAATAGAAAAATTTAAAAT
>JAOHKR010000011.1 GCA_028101445.1 Candidatus Pelagibacter sp.
AAATATTAACGGAAAAAAATAACTGCACACCAGTAATCACATATGTTTGTGCAAAAAATAGAAAAAAAAATAGAAAAATTAAAATTAAGAAAAATCAGTGGCTTTCTAATTATATTGACGCTACAAAACTTAATGATGTAGATCTAGTAGTTGAATTAATAGGTGGATCAGAAGGACCTGCAAAAAAATTAGTTTTTAATGCTCTAAAAAATAAAAAACATGTTGTAACTGCTAACAAAGCATTAATTGCTAAATATGGAGATCAATTAGCTAAAATAGCTGAAAAAAATAAAGTAAATTTAGAATTTGAAGCTGCTGTCTGTGGAGGTGTGCCAATTATTAGATCCTTAAAAGAAGGATTAATTGCAAATAAAATCTCAAAAATTTATGGCATTCTAAATGGTACATCTAATTATATTCTTTCCACAATGAGTAAAAAAAATAAAAATTTTAATGAAGTTTTAAGTGATGCAAAGAAACTTGGTTACGCAGAGTCTAATCCATCTGCTGATCTTAATGGAGATGATGTCTCGTCAAAATTAAAAATTCTTTCATCTTTATGTTTTAATTCATTTATAAATCATAATATTTACGTCGAAGGGATTAAAGATATTGATAAAAATGATATAGTTAACGCTAATAAGCTTGGATATAAGATTAAATTATTAGGCTACGCTGAATTATTAAATAATAAAATCAATCAACGTGTCCATCCTACACTAATAAAAAAAGGCTCACATATAGGTGACATTGATGGTGTTTTAAATGCCGTCATAGTATCTGGTAATCCTGTCGGTCAAAGCGCTATTCAAGGGGAAGGCGCAGGCCCTTCAGCAACTACTTCAGCTTTAGTTTCAGATATATCTTCAATATTAAGAGGAAATATTAAATTTCCTTTTTCTTTATCTGAAAAAGAAAGAAAGAAATTAAAATCAAGCAATATTGCGGACTTATCTTTTTCAGCTTATCTTAAATTTGATGTTTTAGATAAACCTGGTGTTCTTTCGAATATAACTAATATTTTTTCTAAGAATAAAGTTTCGATAAAAAGGTTGGTACAAGATCCAAATAAAGGAAAAAAATTATCTTCAATAATAATAATTACTCACAGCTCAAAAGATAGATACTTGAATAAAATAGTTAAACAGATAAGTAAAAAAACTTATATTAAAAAAAAACCAAAGTTAATTCGTATTGATGATAATTAATGTCTATTGACGCAAAATATTTAAATTTATTTATTAAAGCTACTGAGAAAGGTGCAATTGGTGCATCAAAATTTATTGGTAAAAAGGATAAAATAGGTGCAGATAAAGGTGCAGTGGATCCAATGAGAAAAGAATTAAATAAAATTAACATGGAAGGAACAGTTGTAATTGGTGAGGGTGAAATGGATGACGCGCCAATGCTTTATATAGGTGAAAAACTTGGCACCCTAAACGGACCTAAATTTGATATTGCTGTAGATCCACTTGAGGGAACTAAATTTACTGCAAATAATCAACCTAACGCTTTTTCTGTGATCGCAATAGCTGAACAAGGAAATTTATTATCAGCTCCAGATACATATATGGAAAAAATTGCTGTAGGTGCGAATTTGCCGAAAAATTTATTAGATTTAGATAATGGTGTTAAAAAAAATATAAATTTATTAGCAGATGCAAAGAAGAAAAAAATTTCAGAAATAAATGCGTGTGTTCTTAAAAGACCAAGACACGATCATATAATTAAAGAATTGACTAAAATGGGAGTTCAGATAAATTATATTACAGACGGTGACATAGCTGGTGCATTAACAGTAATTGGTGATAATCCAAAAAATGATATTTATTACAGTACTGGAGGAGGACCTGAAGGCGTTATAGTTGCGGCTGCATTATCTTGTTTTGGAGGTCAAATTCAAGGACGTTTAGTTTTAGATGATGATGAAAAAGTCAGAGCAAAAAAACTTGGAATAAAAAATTTTGATAAAAAATATAATATAGACGAAATTGTCAAAGGGGATGTAATTTTTTGTGCATCTGGTGTAACAGATGGTGATTTAGCAAAAGGAGTTGAAAATTTAGGTAACGAACATAAAGTAACTACGTACGCTCTTCATAAAAGTCAAAAAATTATAAAGACAGTATCCAATATTTATAATAAATGAATACGCTTTCAATAAGTGGCAAAAATTGGATACTTAAAAAATATAATCAAGAGGAAATATCTTTTTTAAAAGATAATTTTTTTTTAGATGAAATAACTTCAAAATTATTATCAATTAGAAAAATTAAAAAGGAAGACATAAAATCTTTTCTTAACCCTTCTATCAAAAATTTTTTACCAAACCCCAATACTTTAATGGATATGGAAAAAGCTACCTTAAGAACAAGTAAGTCAATCAACAAGAAAGAAAAAGTTGGTATTTTTGGGGATTATGATGTTGATGGCGCTACATCAACGGCATTGCTTGGAAAATATTTTACAGAATTAAAAATTCCTTATGAAATATATATACCAGATCGAAAAAAAGAAGGGTATGGACCTTCAATTAAAAGTTTTAAAGAATTAATTGACAAAGGTGTAAAGATAATTTTTACAGTTGACTGCGGCACGTTATCTTTTGATGCGATTGAATTCGCTAACGAGAATAATACTGATGTGATAGTTCTTGATCACCATCAATCTGAAATTAAACTGCCAAAGGCTTTTTCAATAATTAATCCCAATCGTTTTGATGACGAATCTAATTTACAATATTTGTGTGCCGCCGGTGTAACTTTTATGTTTTTAGTTTCAATTAATAGAAAACTTAGATTGGAAAATTGGTTTACAAAAAATAACATCGATGAACCAAACCTAATAAACTACCTTGATTTAGTTTCACTTGGAACTGTATGTGACGTAGTACCGTTAATAGGTTTAAATAGAGCTATAGTAAAACAAGGTTTAAAAATACTTAAAATAAAAAACAATCTAGGATTAAAAACTTTATTAGATATATGTAAAATTGAAAGCAATCCCTCTATATATCATTTAGGATTTATGTTGGGTCCTCGTATAAATGCAGGTGGTAGAGTAGGGAAATGTTCACATGGTGCAAATTTACTTTTAGATACAGATCCAAAAAATGCTTTTAAATTAGCATCAGAATTAGATCAATTTAATAAAGAAAGACAGATGTTAGAAAAAGATCTGCTTCAAAAACTACTCAATGAAACAAAAGATTATTCAAAAGATCCCGTTTTAGTTTTAAGTGGAAGTAACTGGCATGAAGGTATAATTGGAATTGTTGCCGCAAGACTAAAAGACAAATTTAATAAACCAGTTATTATTATTTCTATTGACGGTGAAATTGGAAAGGCTTCAGCAAGATCAATAGTTGGTTTTGATATAGGCTCCGTTATCATTGCAGCTACACAAAATAAAATTTTATTAAAAGGCGGAGGGCATAAGATGGCTGGAGGTTTTTCGATAAATATTAAAAATATTGAAAAATTTAAAGAATTTGTTTTTAGAAGATTTAGAAATATTAATGAGGATTTAACAAGTGAAAAACCACTATATTTAGATAGCACTATATCACCTGCGGCAGTTAATTTAGATTTCTATAATAAAGTAAATAACCTAGCTCCTTTTGGATCTGGGAATCCTGAACCAAAATTTATAATTGAAAATTTAAAAACAGTGAATAGTAAAATTGTTGGAGAAAAACATATTAAATCAGTTTTAATTGGAATGGACGGTTCGTCAATTAAAACTATTGCATTTAATGCCGTAGAGAATGATCTTGGAGCCTATTTACTTAAAAATAATAATAAAATATTTAATATTGCTGGAAAATTATCCCTAAATGAATGGAAAGGGCAATCAAATGTAGAGTTTATTATCGACGATATATCTGTTAATAAGACACTCAAAAATACGGTCCCATCGTCTATCGGTTAGGACAGTTGGTTTTCATCCAACAAAGAGGGGTTCGATTCCCCTTGGGACCGCCAAATATAAATGAAAAAAATTGCAATTATAGAAGAAATTGACAAAGAAGGTTTAAAACTTTTAGATAGTAATCCAAAATTTACTTATGAAATTATTACAGACACTAGTGAAGAACATCTAATTAAAGTTTTACCAAATTTTGATGGATGTAGTTTAAGAGTTTCAAAGTTAACAAGCAAAATAATGTCTGCTTGTAAAAATTTAAAAATTATTTCGAGACATGGAGTGGGCTATGACAATGTTGATCTTAATTATATAAAAAAAAATAATATTACTTTAACAATAACTGCTACAGCAAATGCAACAGCTGTTTCTGAACATGTAATGTATATGATGCTTGTCTTATCTAAAGCTAAACTTACATATGACAATGAAGTCAGAACTGGTGCATTCAAGAAAAATATGAAAACTATTAAAACCTTTGAACTAATGGGTAAAGAAATTTTGATAGCTGGATTTGGAAGAATAGGAAAAAGTTTAATTAAAAAATGTCTTGGTTTCGACATGAAAGTTTCTGTTTATGACCCATTTCTTGAAGAAAAAATAATTAATAATTTAGGAGGCAAAAAAGTATCGTCTATTGAGGAAGGTCTAAAAATAGCTGACTTCGTATCAATACATATGCCTTTAAATGACAAAACAAAAAACTTATTTAACTATGAATTAATAAAAAAAATGAAAAAAAATAGTATAATTATTAATACAGCTAGAGGAGGTATAATTAATGAAATTGATCTTGATAAAGCTTTAAATGAAAATCTTATATTTGGTGCAGGACTTGACGTTTTTGAAAAAGAGCCGCCTAATTCAGATAATTCATTATTGAAAAATAAAAAATTAATAATGAGCCCTCATACCTCTGCATTAACTGATGAATGTAAGGTAAGAATGGCAAAAGAAACTGTGAAAAATATAATTGATTTTTTTGAAAATAAGTTAGATAAAACTGTAATAGTTAAATTATGATAGATTTAAAAAGAAAATTTAAAAATTTTGGTCCCTTAGAAACACTTGTTATAATTTCATTTCTTTATGTCTTTGTAATGCTAATATGGACTGCATCAACTAGATCAGAAGTTATAAAGAAAGCGAGTGATATAAAATCTAATCATAAAGTTGTTGTCGAGTTTATAAATAACGAAATTAATAAATGTAGCTCAAACAATAATATGTCAACTTCATGGGGAGAAAATTGTAGCTTAGTATGGACTTCATCTGAAATAGTAAAATATATTTTAGCTAATTTTAAACTCAATAACCCTTACAATATTGATAAACCTCTTATTCAAACTTCGCAAGATCCGCGTATACAAGCAGAGGGTAAAGCAGGTCAGTCTACTGATAAAGGAATTATTTTTGTATCGTTAAACAATTTTGAGTCAGAAGCTGGTGCAGAGTGGGTAATTGGCGCTTGCGTTAAATCACCTTGTGTTGCTGCTGGAAATAACGAATTAGTTTCTGCATACCGTTAAGTAATAATTTCAAAACCACATTCTTTGGCAGTTTTACTTAGATAATTATATCCTATTTTAGCATACTCAAAAGGATTTGCTTTTGCAGGATCCTGCTCTGCTTCTACAACTAGCCACCCAGAATAATCATTCTCCTTAAGTGTTTTAAGAAAAGGTTTATAGTCAATACAACCATCACCTGGAACTGTAAATGCCCCATCTAAAAAAGCCTGTCTAAATGTATTGTCATTTTTTAAAGAATTATCTAAAACATCTTTTCTTATATCCTTACAATGCACATGTATTAATTTTTCACTAAAATCTTTTGCTAAATTAATTGAGTTGCCTTGTGCAAATAACATGTGACCAGTATCGATTAATAATTTTACTGAATCTATTGTGCTTTCCATCAATCTTTTAGTTTCTTCTTCAGTTTCTATAACGGTTCCCATGTGATGGTGATAAGCTAAAGGCATATTTTCATCTATCATCATTTTACTAATTTCATTTATTCTTGATATCAAAGTATTCCATTCATCTTTAGATAATTTTGGTCTTTGTGATAAAGGAGTTTTTGGATCTCCCTGGACAGAATTAGTTATCTCTGCAAACACCATGCAAGGAGATTCGCAATCTTTAAATAATTTTAACTGATCTCTCATAAATAAAAATTCATCTTTTGCAGAATTTTTTAAAAGCTGTGCTCCATACCAGCCGGAACATAATGATAAATTTTCTTTTTTTAGTTTAGGTAAAAGTAATTCAGAATTTTTTGGGAATTTTCCACCTGACTCAATACCAGTAAATCCAGCTCTGCTTGCTTCGTTTAAACATTGCTCTAGTGATGTTTTACCACCTAATTCAGGCATATCATCGTTACTCCAAGCTATTGGTGCTACACCTAATTTTATAGACATAATAATAATAAAGTATTAAGTTTTTATATTACATTAATAGAATTATTACAAAAAAAAATATCATGATAAACGTAGCACTTTTAGGTTTTGGCAGGATTGGTCAAATGCATGCTGAAAATATTAATAAAAACAAAGATTTAAAACTCTTATATGTTTATGAAAAAATTGAGTTATTGTGTAAGAAGGCTAAAAAAAAATATAATTGTATAATTGAAAACAATTATAATAATATATTTCAAGATAAAAATGTTGATATAATTTTTATTGCAAGTCCAACAAATACTCATATAAAATTTATAGAAGAAGCGATAAAATATAAAAAAACTATATTTTGTGAAAAACCTTTAGATTTAAACATAAAAAAAATTTTTAAAACTTTTAAAAAAGTAAAAAAAAATAAACCAAAAATTCAATTAGGTTTTAATAGGAGATATGATCCAGGTCACTTTTCAATTAAAAAAGATTTAACTAGAAATAAAATAGGAAAATTAGAAAAGATTATAATTACAAGTAGAGATCCTGCACCTCCACCTTCCTCATATCTTAAATCTTCAGGTGGGATATTTAGGGATATGATGATACATGATTTTGATTTATGTAGATTATATCTTGAAAATGATGAAATTTCAGAAGTTCATGCCCTTACTTCATCTTTTGACCCTTTGTATAAAAAAATTAAAGATCATGAACTTGCTGTTGTTACAATGAAATCTAGGAAAGGTGTATTATGTGTAATTACTAATTCGAGACATTGTTCATTTGGATATGATCAACGTGTAGAATTGTTTGGTAAAAAAGGGATGTTATTATCAGGAAATAAAAAAATTGACTCTACAGAATTATTTAATTCAAACGCATCTAATGTTCGGAAACCTTTTTTAAATTTTTTTATAGAAAGGTATGATGAAGCTTATAATTTACAGTTAAAGGAACTGGTTTATCTTCACCAAAATAAAATTAGGTCAAGATCTACGTTTGAAGACGGGTATATGGCTTTAAAACTAGCTAACGCTTGTTACAAATCAATAAGACTTAAAAAGACTATAAAACTTTAGTTTTTAAACATACCACAGGTTGTATCCAAAAAAAAATTTTGATCTTACGGAATTTTTTTGTTTAAATGCCAACAATTATTAAAATCAATAAAGGGAAATAATATAATGAAAAAAGTATACTTAACAGTTGTAGCTCTTATGAGCTGGGCAATGATGTCAGTAGCTGCTTTGGCGGTTGATATTATTGTTGTTTCACACGGACAAGCAAATGATCCTTTTTGGTCAGTTGCTAAAAATGGAGTTGATAAAGCATGTAAAGATATGAAAATATCTTGTAAATATACTGCTCCAGCAACATTTGACATGGTAGAAATGTCTAAATTAATCGATAATGCTGTTTCTCAAAAACCAAAAGGTATTGTTATAACTTTACCAGATGCTGCCGCTCTAGGTAAATCTGTTAAAGCTGCAATATCAGCTGGTATTCCAGTAATTTCTATGAATTCTGGTTCAGATGATTACATGAAGTTAGGAATTAGTGCTCATGTTGGTCAAACGGAGTTCGAAGCAGGAGTAGGTGGCGGACAAAAAATGAAAGCTGCTGGTGGAAAAAAAGCTCTATGCGTTAACCATGAAGTAGGTAACGTGGCTTTAGATAGAAGATGTGCTGGTTTCAAAAAAGGTTTTGGTGGATCTGTAGAAATACTAGGTACATCCAATGACCCAACTGAAATTCAAAAAGCTGTTGCTGCTAAATTAGGTGGAGGATTTGACACTATTTTAACATTAGGTGCTGGTCTATCTGGTGAAGCTGCTTTAAAAGCTTTAGAGTCTGCTGGTAAAGTTGGAAGTGTTAAACTTGGAACTTTTGATATGTCTCCAGGAATGCTTAAAGCTGCTGCTGGTGGTAAAGTTGAATTCTTAATTGATCAACAACAGTATCTTCAAGGATACTTACCTATAGCTATCTTTGCTCAATACATGAGATATGGAACTATGCCTGCTGGTGTAGTTATGACAGGACCTGGTTTTGTTACACCAAAAAATGCGAATAGTGTAATTAAATGGGCTGCTCAAGGTTATAGATAAAAAATATATTGAAATGGCCTAGTGATCTATCGCTAGGCCATTTTTTTTTAATTTTTTAATTATGTCTACAAAATCAAAAAGTATTGAAAATAAAAAAGAAGTTAATCAAGACGAGAGACTTCAGAGGGTTTCAAAATTAAGATTATTATTAAATAGACCTGAACTTGGTGCTTTAGGTGGAGCAATACTTGTTTTTATTTTTTTTGGAATATTTGCTGGTGATACAGGTATGTTTAGTGCCTATGGAATGTTAAATTTTTTAGATGTTTCTGCTAATCTTGGAATTATTGCTATTGCTGCAGCGATGCTAATGATTGGTGGTGAGTTTGATCTTTCAATTGGTTCTATGATTGGGTTTGCAGGAATTTGCATTGCCATACCAGCTATTTATTGGGGGTGGCCATTATGGATGAGTATTATTTTTGCTTTTTCAATGGCCGTTCTTGTGGGATATTTCAACGGTATACTTGTTGTTAAAACAGGATTACCATCCTTTATTGTAACGCTTGCAATGCTCTTTATTTTAAGAGGAGCTACATTAGCATTAACTAGATTAATTACAGGTAGAACTCAGGTTCCAGGTTTGAGAGTATTAATTGAAAACGATCCATTGGCTTGGATTTTTGCGACAGATACATTTAAATGGGTCTTTACGTGGTTAGGCTCAATGAATTTAATTGACTTGAGGACTGACGGTACTCCATTAGCAACAGGAATACCTCCTTCAGTTATTTGGTTTATATTTTTTGCTATTGTAGCAACATGGATTTTAATGAAAACAAGATATGGAAATTGGATATTTGCATCAGGTGGAGACAAAAACGGTGCTAATAACGTAGGTGTTCCAGTTGGAAAAGTTAAAATTGGTTTATTTATTGGTACAGCTGTTGCATCTACCGTGTTTGCTACAATTCAGGTTTTAGATGCTGGATCAGCAGATACAATGAGAGGAACTTTAAAAGAATTAGAAGCGATCGCAGCGGCAGTGGTAGGAGGGTGTTTATTAACTGGCGGATATGGTTCAGCTATCGGAGCTGCATTTGGTGCATTAATTTTTGGTACTGTTTCTATGGGTATATTTTACACAGATATTGATACTGATTGGTTTAAAGTATTTTTAGGAGCTATGATGTTGATTGCTGTAATTTTTAATAACTACATAAGAAGAAAAGTAACTGAGAGTAAATAATGTCAGACTATTTAATTCAATTTAATAATATAAGTAAATTTTTTGGAAAAGTTATTGCCTTAAAAGATGTAACAATGAAATTGAAAAAAGGTGAGATTATGTGCCTTTTAGGAGATAATGGCGCTGGTAAATCAACATTGATTAAAACATTGGCTGGTGTCCACAAACCTGATGAAGGTGAAATAATAGTAGAAGGTAAAAATACTATTTTTGATGGTCCAAAAGATGCTTTAGATATGGGTATAGCTACTGTTTACCAAGATTTAGCATTGGTTTCCTTAATGAGTGTTACTAGAAATTTTTTTATGGGAAGAGAACCTTTAAAGGGGCCTCTTTTATTTAAAACTTTTGATATTGAAAAAGCAAACAAAATAGCCGCAGAAAGAATGGGTCAAATAGGTATCGATGTAAGAGACCCTTCGCAAGCCGTTGGAACAATGTCTGGTGGTGAAAGACAATGTTTAGCAATAAGTAGAGCAATATACTTTGGTGCTAAAGTCTTAATACTAGATGAACCTACCTCTGCTTTAGGAGTTCATCAAGCATCAGTGGTTTTAAAGTATATTGTAAAAGCTGCATCTGAAGGACTAGCGGTAATACTAATTACTCATAACGTTCATCATGCATACCCAGTAGGCAATAGTTTTACAGTTTTGAATCGAGGAAGAAGTCTAGGTACTTACGCAAAAAAAGACATTACTAGAGAAAAGCTTTTAAGTATGATGGCAGGGGGTGAAGAACTTGATAAATTAGAAGTTGAACTTCAAGAAATGAATAGAGCCTCAACCTAATAATGCAAATAGGAATAGATTTAGGTGCTACAAAAATAGAATATGTCCTATTAGATAATGATAATAAAGAATTAATCAGAAACAGAGTTCCAACACCTAACGATTATGACAATACACTTTTATCAATAATTAATATTGTTAAAGATTTAGAAAAAAAAAATAATAAAGATCTTAGTGTAGGAATTTGCCATCCAGGTGCAACAGATAAAACTACAGGGTTAATTAAAAATGCCCATAATTCTCAGTGGTTAAATAAAAAAGACATAGTTAAAGATTTAAAAAAAATTTTGAAGAATAATATTTATTCTGAAAATGATGCAAATTGTTTTTGTTTATCTGAAGCTTTTGATGGTTCCGCTAGTAACTATGAAACCGTATTTGGTATTATTTTAGGATCAGGTTGTGGTGGTGGGTTTGTAATAAATAAAAAAATTATATCAGGTTCAAATGGTTTAGGTGGTGAGTGGAGCTTAAATCAAATGCCTGAGACTAATAGTTCAAATTTAAAATCTGAAAACAAATTAGATTTTTCAAATAGAATAGAAGGTTATCTTTCAGGAAAATCAATAGAAAAAAATTATCAAAAAAAATTTAAAATTAAATTAACAGCAAAAGAAATTTTTTTTAATTACAGAAATAAAGATAATAATGCTTGTGCTTTCATAAATGACTACAAAAACAAATTAGCTAGATCTCTTGTAATAATTATTACTACTTTGGATCCAGATGCCATTGTTTTTGGCGGTGGTTTATCTAATGAAATAGATTTTTTGGATGAGATTAAAAGAATTACATCTAATCTAATAAATGAACCTAATTTAAAAACAATTTTTTTAAAACCTCTATATGGGGACGCAAGTGGTGTAAGAGGCGCTGCGTTATTAGGTAGAAGTAAATCTATTTAAGAATTTTTTTAATTTTATCCTGAGTAAATTGTTTTGGTGTATCACAATGAGTCGATAATAATACTGATTTATGGCTCTTAGCTGACTTCATAATAGATTGAATTATATCTAATACATGTAATGATAGTTCACCATTACACATATGTTTATCTTTATTTTCGATAGAATATGCCATTTCTGATAAACCGGCTCCTCTATAATTAGCATTTGTTGGTGACTCATTGGCTCGTGAACTTTGATTTTTAATATTTATTTTACCAAGTTCTAAATTATTTGTTTCATGTTCAGTCCATTTTCCACCTAATTCCAAACAGGTAAAAGCAGAACCTCCAAACATATTTGGATCTGGAACAACAATTGATCCTTTGTCACCATATAATTCAATATGGTTTCTTTTATGATCTTTAACATCAAAAGATAAAGTCATTTGTATTAAAGAATTATTCTTAAATTCAAGTGTTGAAACATATGTGGTATCGCATTCGACTTTAAATTTTTTTCCTTTTCTAGGTCCTATACCAATTTCTCTTTCAAAAAAGACTTTTTTTGATTTACTTGTAACTGATTTTACTGCTCCTAATAAAGTTACTAAAGCTGTTATATAATAAGGCCCCATATCAACTACTGGGCCTCCTTCATTAGCTGCAAACCATGGTTCAGGACTTGGATGATAAGACTGAACTCCAGGGTATGCAAATATTGCATTACCTAAATTAATTTTACCAATTAATCCACTCTCTATTAGTTCTTTAGATTTTTGCACACCAGCTCCTAAAATAGTATCGGGTGCACTCCCCAAATAAAGGTTATTTTTTTTTGATAATTTTAAGAGTTTTTTTCCATCGTCAAAATTAATACATAGAGGTTTTTCGCTATAAGAATGTTTTCCTGATAACAGAGCTTTTTCAGAAACTTCAAAGTGAGCTTTAGGAATAGTAAGGTTAAGAATAATTTCAATATCTTTATCTTTAAAAATATCATCTATATTTGATGATTGAATACCGTTTTCTTTTGCACATTTTTCAGCTGCTTCATTATTAATATCAGCACATTTGATTATCTTAATATTATTAAAATATTCTTCTGCCCTAAAATAAGTTTCAGATATATGGCCGCAGCCAACTAGGCCAATATTGAAGATTTTATTCATGCTATTTAAACACCTTTTCTTTGTTTCTTTTTTCCTTCCAGATGTTCTTTAAGAGATCTTTTGTTTTCTTCAGTAGTTGGTATTGAGAGAGTAGGGCTTTCCCAATAAGCAGAACCTTCTAACCATTGATATCCATCAGTATGAATAGATATAACATATGTTTTTTCAGATTTTTTTGCTCTTTTAAAAGCTTCTTCAAGATCTGCTATAGAGTTTACTTGCTCACCATTAGCACCCATACTTTTTGCATGACTTGCAAAATCAACTGGAACTAAATTTGAATTATTAGAGCTTTTAAGTAAACAATTAAATTCTTTTCCACCTTTATAAAGTTGAAGTCGATTAATTACAGCGTGACCGCCATTATCACAAACAATAATTATTAATTTATTATTAGTAATAACAGAACTATAAATATCAGAATTATAGAGTAAGTATGAACCATCGCCAATAAATGAAATTACTTCTTTATCAGGATTAGCCATTTTAATTCCTAGCGCTCCAGATATTTCATAACTCATGCAACTAAAACCCCATTCCGTTTCATGAGTATTTAATTCTCTTGGTTTCCAAACTTGAATAACTTCACCAACTAAGCCGCCAGCTGCTGTTACTGCTATATCTGACGGGTCCGAGTTTCTATAACATGCGCCAACTACTTGAGCATAACTCGGTAATTTTTGATTTGTAGGACCACTTTCTTTGTCGACGTAACTTTCCCATTCCTTTAATTCCACTCTAGATTTTTTATACCAGCTATCATTTGCTTTCCAATTACCTAAAGCTTGCGAAAGTTCCATTAAAGATACTTTTGCATCACCTACAATTGCCTTTGCCATATGTTTATTTGCATCAAATCTTGCTGCATTTATGGAAACCAACTTAAAATTAGGATTTTCAAAATTAGCCCAAGAACCAGTTGTAAAATCAGCTAGCTTGGTTCCTATTGCAATTGCTGTATCTGTTTCTTTGCTAAGATTGTTTGCTGCTCTACCACCCAAACCTCCAATTACCCCTAAATAATGACTATGATCTTTTTTCATTGTGGAATAACCCATAACTGTTTGTGTTACAGGGATATTATGTTTAATTGCAAAAGCGCTTAATTCATCTGTTGCATCTGAGTAAAAAACTCCACCTCCTGAAATTATAATAGGCTTTTTTGATTTTTTTATTAATTCAACTGCTTCTTTAATTTGAAAATCATCTGGTTTAGCTCTTCTTATCGTATGAATTTGTTCTTTAAAAAATTCCTCTGGATAATCATAAGTTTCTCCTTGAACATCTTGACTTAAAGATATGCATGCAGGGCCACAATCTGCTGGATCTAGCATTACATGTAAAGCTTGTTGTAAACTTGAAATTATTTGTTCAGGTCTAGTAATTCTATCAAAATATCTTGTTACAGGTTTAAAAGCATCATTGGCAGTTATGCCTGGATTATTAAAATGCTCAACTTGTTGTAAAACTGGATCAGGAAAACGACTAGAAAAAGTATCACCTGGTAAAAATAGAATAGGAACTCGGTTACTCATTGCAACAGCTGCGGCTGTTACCATATTTGTTGATCCAGGACCAACTGATGAAGTAGCAACAAAGATCTGTTTTCTTCTTTTTGCTCTTGAATAAGCTATTCCTGTAAGTGCCATGTTTTGTTCATGATGGCCTCTCCAAGTAGGTAATTCTTTTTGATTTTCTTGTAGAGCTTGACCTAAGCAAGCAACATTACCATGACCAAAAATACCAAACACACCGGGAAACAAAGGTGCTTTTTTTCCATCAATAAGAGTTTTTTGAGCTATTAAAAATTTAACTAAAGCGTGAGCACAAGTAAGTTGAATGTTTTTCATAAATTCAATATAAACTATTTAATTAATATTCTAATTACAACAATATATGTACGAAAAATACGGACAATTCATTGATGGTAAATGGCAGAAATCTTCAAGCGGTGAAACATATGATGTTATAAATCCAGCAACTGAAGAAGTTATTGGTAAGGCCTCAAAAGCAAATAGTGAAGATATACAAAAAGCACTAAAATCGGCTGAAAAAGGTTTAAAAATTTGGAGAAATACTTCTCCTTGGGAAAGATCCAAAATTATTAGAAAAATATCTGAGTTAATGAAGCAAAGAATAGATGTCTTATCGAAATGGTTAACGTTAGAAGTTGGAAAACCTTTAACTGAAGGTCCAGGTGAAATAGGGGGTGCAGCTGATATATTTGAATGGAACTCAGAAGAAACTAAAAGAATTTTTGGAGAAATTAATCAGAGTCGTTTTCCAAATACAAAAATTCATGTAATATACCAACCTGTTGGAGTTGTCGCTGCTTTAATACCTTGGAATTTTCCAGTTGTTTTAGCATCAAGAAAGATTTCAACTGCTTTAGCTGCAGGTTGTTCTGTGATTGTGAAACCAGATGTAATAACACCTGGCAGCGTAATGGAAATAGTCGATATATGTAGAGAGGCTGGTGTACCTCCTGGTGTAGTTAATTTATTATCAGGCGATCCAGCAGAAATTTCTGAAGAATTAATTAAATCAGATATAGTTAAAAAAATATCAATTACAGGTTCTACTAGAGTTGGTAAATTGATATTAAAACAAGCAGCAGAAAAAGTTCAAAGGGTCACAATGGAACTTAGTGGCCACTCTCCTTTCATTGTTTTTGATGATGTAGATTTAAATAAAGTTACTGATATGGCGATAACCTCAAAATTTAGAAACAATGGTCAAGTCTGTATTTCACCTAATAGATTTTATATTCATGAAAGTAAAAAAGATGAATTTGCCGATTTAATGGTAAAAAAAACAAAAAAATTAAAAATTGGTAACGGAATGGACAAAGACACTTTACTGGGACCACTGTGCACCAAACAAAGATTAGAGGGAGTTGAAAAATTAGTTGAAACTACAAAAAAAGAAGGTGGAAAAATTTTATTAGGCGGAAAACGAGACGCTAACTTTAATAAAGGTTATTATTATGAACCTACAATATTTGATAACATAAAAGATAATTTTACTATTATGAAGGAAGAACCATTTGGACCTATTGTTCCTATTCTTTCATTTAAGAATTTTGATGAGGTAATGGATAGAGCAAATGACAATGATTTAGGTTTATGCAGTTATGTTTACACGACTGATTTGAAAAAAGCTAATAAAGCATCAGAAATCTTAGAAACAGGTTGTGTAGCAGTTAATACACCTGTTGTAGCTGTTGCTGAGGCTCCTTTTGGTGGGATCAAACAAACAGGTTACGGTAGAGAAGGTGGCTCAATGGCAATTAAAGATTATTTAAATATTAAATACACTCATTTTGGTATCTCTTACGAATGAGAAAAAATAAGTTAAAAGAACTTTTTAAAGCTGGAAAACCAATCATTAATAGTTGGCTTGCCATTCCTAGTTCATTTTCAGCTGAAGTAATGGCCAATCAAGGCTGGGATTCTATTACAATTGATATGCAGCATGGTTTAATTGATTATCCTAATGCTGTTAATATGCTTCAAGCAATTTCTACAACAGATTCAACGCCTTTGGCGAGAGTAAACTGGAATGAACCTGGTCAAATCATGAAAATATTAGACGCTGGATGTTATGGAGTTATCTGTCCTATGGTTAGCAATAGAGATGAAGCAGAAAAATTTGTTCAAGCTTGTCAGTATCCGCCAAAAGGTTATAGAAGTTTCGGTCCTGTGCGTGCAAATATCTACGGTGGATCAGATTACGCAAAACATGCAGATAACGAAATTTTAAAATTAGCAATGATTGAAACAAAAGAAGCTCTTGAAAAATTGGATGAAATTTTAGATACACCTAATCTTGATGGTATATATATTGGACCAGCTGACTTAAGTCTTGCTGTTGGTGAAGAGCCAGGTTTTGATAAACCAGAAAATTCAAAGGCTTTTTCTGAAATATTGAGAATTCTTGAAGCTGCCAAAAAAAAGAATTTATTAGCAGGTTTGCATAACGGTACACCAGAATACGCTCAAAAAATGATAGATAAAGGTTTTAATCTTGTAACAGTCGGATCAGATAGTAGATATATAGCTTCTGGAGCAAAATCTGACCTTGCTAAGTTAAAAGGTAAAAGCAAAGGACCAGATACTAAAGGCTATTAATTATTAATGTCTTTTTTTGTATATATGCTCAAATCAAAGAGCATTAAATCAGTTACATATGTTGGATACACAAATAACCTAACAAAAAGAATCAAACTTCATAATTCAGGAAAGGGTGCTAAATTTACTAGAGGAAGAAAGTGGGTATTAATATATAAAGAAAAATTTAAATCAAAAAAAGAGGCAATTTCTAGAGAATATTATATAAAGAATAACAAACCATTAAGAAAAAAAATTAAAGAAAAATATTTGTGAAAATAGCTATTTTATTACCTTATAAAGAAAATTTTTCCCCAGAATATCCAGGAGCTGTGTCTTTGTTTGTTAATGAGACAAGTAAAAATAGTAAATTTAAAAAAAAAATAATTGTTTTTGGTAACACCAATTTTAAAAAAAAATATAATATAAAGTATGTTAATATTGATTTATTAAAAAGTCCTTTATGGAGTCAAACAAAAAATTATGTAAATAAATTTAGCAATCTACTCAAAAAATATGATTTTTCTATTATAGAGGTGCATAATAGACCAAGTTATATAACACAATTATACAATAAATATCCTAATAAAGTATATTCCTTATATTTTCACAATGACCCTCTATCAATGGATGGGTCAAAAACAACTGCAGAAAGAAAAAATTTATTAAAATATTGTTATAAAATAATTTTTAATAGCAATTGGTCTAAAAAAAGATTTTTAGAGGGGTTAGATAATAAATTTGTAAACAGCAATAAACTTGTTGTTTTTTTTCAATCTGCACAAAAAAACAATATATCTATAATTAATAAAAAAAAAAATTGGATTACATTTGTAGGAAAATTAAATAAAGCAAAAGGCTACGATATTTTTGCTAAATCTATAAAAAAAATTTTAAATGAATATCCTAATTGGAAAGCAAAGATAATTGGAGATGAAAAAAGAGAGAAAATTTTATTAAAACATCCAAATGCACACATACTTGGTTTCTTAAATCACGATAAAGTTCTACAAATTTTTAAAAAGACTAGTATAGCTGTAGCATGTTCAAGATGGGAAGAACCTTTTGGACGTACTAGTTTAGAAGCTTCAGCCAATGGATGCGCAGTAATTATAACCAAAAAAGGTGGCTTACCTGAAACTATAACTAATGCAAAAATTTTAAATGTATTAGATGAAAAAACTTTAACAAAAAATATCAGGAAACTAATTGTTGATAAAGCTCATAGAAAAGAACTCCAAAAACTATCAATTCAAAATTTTTATTTAACACACAAATTTGTAACACATAAAATTGATAATTATAGGGACGAAAAGTTACAAATTAATAACAATTTTTTTACGAAAAAATCTTTAAACAATTTAAGAATTTTACATATAACAAATTTTAACGAAAGACTTGATGGTCGATTATTTTTTAATACGGGAAGAAGAATCAATAATGGATTTATAAGACAAGGTCATAGTGTGTTAGGATTTAGCGATAGAGATATTCTTAAGTATTATAAATCCTTTAACGATTTAAAAGGATCTAAAACATTAAATGATAAACTAAGAAAAACTTGTTATAATTATAAACCTGATCTAATAATTTTGGGTCATGCAGACTTAATTTCAGCAGATTTAATTTTAGAATTAAAGGAAGATTATCCGAATACACGTTTTGGTCAGTGGTTTTTAGACCCTTTAAATAAAAAAGGTCCAGATTTCGAGAGAAATAAAAAAAGAATATTAGATAAAATTAACGCCGTGGATGCAACTTTTTTAACAACAAGTCCAGATGTTTTGAGTTTTTTAAGAAATAAAAATTCATTTTATATTCCAAACCCATCAGATAAATCTTTTGAAAGTTTAAATAATTTTGAGAAATCATGCAATGTAGATGTTTTTTTTGCATTAAGTCATGGTGTGCATCGAGGTGTTCTTAAAACGGGTAAGACTGATGATCGAATAATTTTTTTGAAAGATTTACAAGCTAAAACACCAGATGTAAAATTTGATTTATATGGTATAGATAAAGTTCAACCTATTTGGGCTGACCATTATTTTAAAACTATTGCTAATGCGAAAATGGGCTTAAATTTGAGTAGAGGAGAGGCAATCAAATATTACAGCAGTGATAGGATTACACAAATTGTAGGAAATGGTTTAGTTTGTTTGATAGATGAAAAAACAAAATATCAGGATTTTTTTGGGAACAATGAAATGATTTTTTATAAAAATTCTAATGATTTGTCTGAAAAGATTTTAAAAGTTTCTTCAGACGAGAAATTTAGAAAAAAAGTAGGTAAAAACGGAAAGAAAAAATATATGAAATATTTCAATTCAGATCTTGTTTCTGAATATATTATAGATAAAACATTGGGTGTTAAAACTAACAAAAAATATTTATGGGAAAAATAAAAAAAAAAGTTGCTCTTATATTTGGGATTACTGGCCAAGACGGATCATACTTAGCTGAATTTTTATTAAAGAAAAACTACATAATCCATGGTGTGAAAAGACGATCTTCAAGTGCAAATACAGAAAGAATAGATCATTTGTTTGATAGTTTAAACTTTTCAAATAAGAATTTCTTCATTCATTACGGAGATATTTCAGATGGGACTAGCACTCTAAGTATTATTAATAAAATTAAACCAGATGAAATTTATAATTTAGCAGCTCAAAGTCATGTAAGAGTTTCTTTTGATGTTCCTGAATATACCGCCGACATTACAGCGCTTGGTGCATTAAGAATATTAGAGTCAATTAAGATTCTTAATTTAAAAAAAACAAAATACTACCAGGCGTCTAGTTCTGAAATGTATGGGCTTGTTGATAAAAAGAAATCATTAAATGAAAAGACGCCATTTCATCCTAGATCTGTTTACGGTGTTTCAAAAGTTTTTGCTTACCATGCTGCCGTACATTATAGAGAAGCGTACGGTCTTTTTGCATCTAATGGAATTCTATTTAATCACGAGTCTCCTAGACGTGGGCCCACTTTTGTAACAAAAAAAATTGTTCAAGGTTTAGTACGAATTAAAAAAGGATTACAAAAAAAACTTACCCTAGGTAATTTATATGCAGTTAGAGACTGGGGTCATGCTAAGGACTATGCGGTCTCAATGTGGAAAATTTTACAGTATAAAAAACCAGATGACTGGGTAATTGCAACCAATAAGGAAAATACAGTAAAAAACTTTGTAAATTTGACTGCCAAAAAACTTACAATAAAAATAAAATGGATCGGTAAAGGAATCAAAGAAAAAGCAATCGATATGAATACCAAAAAAACTATTATAGATTTAGATCCTAAATTTTTAAGACCAACTGAAGTTGACTTTCTTAGAGGTGATTTTTCAAAAGCGAGAAAAAAGTTAAAATGGAAACCTCTGATATCCACTAATGAATTAATTGATGATATGATTCAAGATGAAATGAATAGATAAATATTTTAGATGAATAAATATTTTTATCCATTAATTGAAAACCCCTATCGAAAAAGTGACATTAACGAAGCTTTAAAAGTTTTAAAGTCAAGAAGATTAACTATTGGTCCCGTTACTGATAAATTTCAAAATAGTTTCACTAAAAAATTAGGGTCTAATTTTTCATTAATGGTTAATTCTGGGTCTTCAGCTAATTTACTTGCACTGCAATGTTTAATAAATCCTTACAGAAAAAAAAGGTTAAAACCTGGAGATGAAGTTTTAATTCCATCGTTATGCTGGTCAACATCTTTATGGCCAATCATTCAATCGGGTCTTAAACCAAAATTTGTTGATATTGATTTAGACAGTCTAAATATTAATCTAAATGATTTAAAAAAGAAAATTTCAAAAAAAACTAAAGCAATTTTGATAGTTCATGTGCTTGGTAATTGTGTAGATATGTCTGAACTTATGAAGATAATTAAAAAGCACAATTTAATATTAATTGAAGATACATGTGAGTCACTGGGAACTAAATATAAAAATAAATATTTAGGTACTTTTGGTGATTTTTCTTCATTTTCTTTTTACTCATCACATCAAATATCTTCAGGAGAAGGCGGCATGATTTGTTGTAAAAGTAATGATGATCATGAGATTATTAAATCATTGAGAGCCCACGGGTGGTCAAGAGGGCTTAAAAATGAAAAAAAAATTGCAGCTGCTAACAAGCATTTAGACAGTAGATTTATTTTCTATAATTCAGGATTTAATTTAAGGTCTACTGATATAGCTGCTAGCATAGGTCTAAATCAGTTTAAAGATATTGATCAATTTATAAAAAAAAGATCAATTAATAGAGACAAAATTCTAAAAATTTTTAAAAAAAAAATAAAAATGATGAAATATTTGTCATTTATAGATGCAAATAATCATGTAAAGGCTTCATGGTTTGGAATACCAATTTTACTTTCCAAAAAAATTAACAGAAATAAATTTTTGAATAAAATAGAAAAACTTGGTGTTGAAACAAGGCCAATAATTAGTGGTAATTTTCTAAAACAACCTTCAATTAAAAAATATAAACTCAATAAAAAATCTAATTTTAAAAATTCTGATATAGTAAATAACCATGGTTTTTTTATTGGTCTACCAACAAGTGCTATATCAGATAAAAATATTAAAAAACTTGTAGGTGCATTTGAAAAAAGCCTCTAAAAAAAAAGTTCTTATTACAGGTGGAAAAGGAGTTCTTGGATCTTATTTTCACAAAAAATACAAAAAAAAATATAGAATTATACATTTACCATACAGACTTGAACAATTTGATA
>JAOHKR010000012.1 GCA_028101445.1 Candidatus Pelagibacter sp.
TTTAAAAATTGATCTAATGAATTAATTACTTCTATTTGTTGATTATTTTTTTCAAATGAATTTTTATTACAAAATTCTATAAATGAATCTTGTAAATTAAATTTAGACATTTATTAAATATTATCTAATACAGCTTTCACACACTGTATAGTGTTGCTGTTTCCTTGAAGATCTTTTGTTCTATTTTCTTTAACAGATAAAGTTTTTTCAATTGAATTGATAATTGTGTTTGCAGCTTCTTTTTCACCAAGGTGATCAAGCATTAAAGCTCCTGACCATATTTGTCCAATAGGGTTAGCTATACCTTTACCTGCAATATCTGGTGCTGAACCATGGACTGGTTCAAATAATGATGGGAATTTATTATCCGGATTAATATTTCCAGATGGGGCAATACCTATTGTGCCAGTACAAGCTGGGCCTAAATCAGATAAAATATCTCCAAATAAATTTGATGCAACAATTACATCGAACCATTCAGGTGTTAAAACAAATCTTGCTGTTAAAATATCTATGTGAAATTGATCTGTTTTAATTTCAGGATAATTTTTTTTAATTTTATTAAATCTTTCATCCCAAAAAGGCATTGTAATTGAAATACCATTAGATTTAGTAGCGTTAGTTACTTTTTTTCTTCCTCTAGATTTTGCTAGTTCAAAAGCATATTTTTGAACTCTATCAACACCGTGACGAGACATTACAGTTTCTTGTACGGCTATTTCCCTTTCAGTATCTTTATACATTCTTCCACCAACAGAGGAATATTCTCCTTCGGTATTTTCTCTGACAATTAACATGTCTATATCACCAGGCTTCTTATTAGCTAAAGGACAAGGAACACCATCAAATAATTTTACTGGCCTTAAATTTATATATTGATCAAATTCTCTTCTAAATTTTAATAAAGATCCCCATAAGCTAATATGATCTGGCACATTAGCAGGATCTCCTACAGCTCCAAAATAAATAGCATCGTGTGAACCAATTTTTTCTTTCCAGTCATCTGGAAGCATTTTTCCATTCTTTTGATAGTAATCGCATGATGCGAAATCAAACTCATCAAAATGTATTTCAAATTGATGCTTCTTAGCAGTTTCTTTTAAAACTTTTAAACTTTCTGGGAGAACTTCTTTGCCAATACCATCACCTGGTATTGATGCTATTTTATAACTTTTCATTTAATTTAATTTTTTTTCCCAAATTATACAACTTTTTACAATTTTTCTTAAATTATTAAATTTTGGTTTCCACTTAATAAAGTTTTTTAATTTATTATTAGATGCAATTATTTTAATCAAATCATTATTTCTTCTCTTAGAGAAAATGATCTCAACTTTTTTTGATGATTGTTTCTTAAACTCTTTGGCAACTTCTATAACAGAAGTTCCTTTATTGTAACCACAATTTAATATTTTTGAAATATTTAACTTATCAATTTTTTCTAAAATTAAATAATGAATTTCTGCTATGTCGGAAACATGGATAAAATCTCTTATGCATGATCCATCTTTAGTCTTATAGTCAGTTCCATAAATTTTTAATTTTGGACTTTTTTTCATTATTTCAATCGAAAAATTTTTAAATAAGTGATCACTTTTTTTATTAATTAACCCTATCTTTCCAGATAGACTAGCACCAGCAATATTAAAATATCTTAAAATTCCATAATTAATCTTATTTTTCTTTGCAAAACTCTTTATTATTTTTTCTGCTTTAATTTTTGTTTGTCCATAAATACTTTTAGGTTTTATTATAGAATTTTCTGAAACTTTATATTGACCTTCTTTGTAAATAGCTGCTGTAGATGAAAAAATAAAATTTTTTATCGTAGTGTCTTTACAAGCATCAAGTAATTTTTTAGTACCTAAGACGTTATTTTTATAATATTTATTAGGTTTTTTTTCTCCTTCACCAATGATCAGATTGGCTGCTAAATGAATTATTGAATCAATTTTATATTTTTTAATTATTTTTTTTACTTTTTGTTTATTTTTGATATCTATTTTAAAAAATTTTGCATTTGAATTTATTAATTTACGATGACCGGTAGATAGATTGTCTATCAAAAATACATTTTTATTTTTTTTTAATAAAATTTCAGTCACGTGCGCACCTATATACCCAGCTCCACCTGTGATAAGAATATTTTTGACCATTATATTAAGTTATATTAAACAATTTTTTACCTAAAGGGCTAATTGGATCTTGAGGTATTAGATCTTTTCCCGGTTTTTTTCTAGTTAATTTAAGTAATTTTTTAGCCATACCTTATTTTCTAAATGCTGTATTTACAAATATATATTCTACTTCTCCATTGTCATTAAAACGAATAAATCCAATTGTCGTATTTTTATTCTTAAAAGTAATTACTCCGTCTATTTGACTAATTTCATAATCGTTTATGGAATTGTTAATCATAATTTGGCGCGCTCTGGAGGATTCGAACCTCCGACCCTCGGTTTAGAAAACCGATGCTCTATCCAGCTGAGCTAAGAGCGCCTGAATACATTCTTTTACTTAAAAACATACTAGATGGTCAATATAAATCGGAGTTTTAACACCAAATTCTTCTTCAACCTCATGTTGATGAATATGATGAGAGTGGACAAAAACTGGTATTAAATCATTATTTTTTGTTTTAAGTGTGTAAATAAAATTAGTTCCTCTAAATTTTCTATCAATTATTTCTAATTGTAAAATACTTTTATCGTCATGTTCTAAATCTTCAGGTTGAACTAATAATTTTACCGCTGTACCTTTTTTGTATTTTTTAACAAAATTTCCTTTAATTATACCTAAACATTTATGTTCTACACTGTTATCGTCTAAAACTTTTGCATCGACTAAAATTCCTCTATTTAAAAAGTTAACAACCTCTATTGAATTGGGGTAATGGTAAATATTATAAGGTATATCAAATTGTTTCATTGTTTGACTCAAAAGAATTCCACAATAATCTGCCATATAAAAAGCCTCGTAAGAGTCATGTGTGACGATAATTGTAGTTATTTTTTTTTCTTTTAAGATTTTTTTAATTTTTTGTTGTAATTCAACTTTTAAACTCTCGTCAACATTTGAAAAAGGTTCGTCAAGTAAAAGTAAATCTGGTTTGGACATTAATGATCTTGCGAGCGAAACTCTTTGAGCCTCTCCAGCACTAATTTGATGTGGATATTTTTCTTCCAAACCTTCTAGATGTAGAACTTTAATTAACTCTTTAGTTTCAAAATTATATTTAGCATTTTTATTTCTCTTAGCACCAAAATTAATATTATTTTCAATTGTATAGTGAGGAAATAAACTATTGTCTTGAAAAGATAGTGCTATATTTCTTTTCTCAGGTTCAATATGTTTTTCCTCAGAGGAAAGTATATTTCCTTTTAGATAAATTTTACCTTTTGGTATTTTTTGTAATCCCGCTATTGATCTTAAAATAGTGGTTTTTCCAATTCCAGAGGGACCTAATAGACATATAATTTCACCTTCATTTTTAATTGTAAGATTAAAATCTAAAACTTTATTTTTTTTGCTTGCAACAAATGTTGCGTTATTTATTTCGAGGAAATTTATCGACATTTAATTAAATATAATATTATTTTTCAGAAAGTATATGCTTTGAAGTGAAAAAAATCAGCAAGGCAGACCAAAAAATTAAAAATAATGAAGGTAAAGCTGCTGCTTCAAGCAAATCTTGTGAAGCATAAGCATATGCTTTTGTAGCAAAAGTCTCAAAGTTGAAAGGTCTAAGAATAAGGGTAATAGGCAACTCTTTTATAATTTCAATTGCTATTAAGATGCTGATTAAATAAATACTGTGTTTTAAATTCGGAAAATGAACTTTTTTGAAAGTTCTAAATTTAGAATAACCAAGAAGATATGAACTATCATCTATTGATTGATTTATTTTTAAATAACTTGACTTAATTCCATTAAATGCAAGTGAATAAAATCTAATAAAGTAAGCAGCTATTAAACCAAATATTGATCCTATAAATATTTTTTTTATGCTTATAAATCCAAAGTTATTAGTTAACACGTCACTTAACCAAGAAAAAAAAGAAATAAAAGCTACGGCTAAAATAATTCCTGGAATTGCATAACCAGATATTGAAAAGATGCTTAAATTATCTAAAATTTTACTTTTTGATATTCTGTTTCCAAAATTTATTAAAAAAGCTAAGGTTATTAAAACCAGGCTTGCTAAAACAACTAATAGCAAAGTATTAAAGTTTAACAAGATTATATTTGTATCTTGAAAATATTTTGGAAACTTTACTGTCCAGTAAATCATTTGACTTGTTGGAAATATAAAACTTAGAAAAAATATTATAGAACAAAAAGTTATAGGGAATATAGATTTATTACTTTTTAAGTCAATTTTTTGAATTTTACGTAAACCAGTGTTTGAATTTTGATGGTACTTAGCTCCACCTCTAGAATAATTTTCAATTAGAAATAAAGATAATATTATTAATAATAAGAAAAATGATAATTGATTTGCTGTATTTAAATCATCAAATGCTAACCAAGAATTATAAATACCTGTTGTGAGTGTTGATACATTAAAAAATGAAACTGTACCAAAATCAGATAAACATTCCATCGCAACTAAGGATAGCCCCGTGACGATAGCCGGTCTTGCTGAGGGAAGAATTATTTTAAAGAAACTTTGTCTAACAGATAAGCCTAAATTTTTACTTACTTCTATTAAGTTGTTTGATTGATGGTAAAAGGAAGCTCTTGTTAGAACGTATACATAGCCAAATAGCGAAAAAGTCATTGAAATAATAGCGCCAAACATTCCATCAAATTTTGGTATATGTTTATTATAATTTCCTTCACCAAATAAATTCGTTAGCAAAGAAAATAAGGACCCATAGTTTTCAAAAAAAGCTGTAAGTGAATAAGCATAAATGTAAGCTGGCACAGCGAATGATAATATTAAAGCCCATTTAAAAAAATTTACACCCCAAAAATTATAAAAAGAAACAAAATAAGCTGATAAAACTCCAAAAACAAAAGTTAAAAACAAAACACCAATTAATATTATTGCTGAATTTATTACATAATCTTTTAAAAATGTTGTTTTCAACAAGATCAAGTAGTCACTTGTTGTGCTAAAAAAACTAGAAAATACTGTTATGATAGGAATGGCTACAAATAATGATACACAAATTGAACTTATATACCAAATATTTAGTTTTTTATTTAATATGTGTAGGGGTTTAAAACTTGTATTAATAAACGTCAAATACAGTTATTTCCAACCAGCAGCTGTCATTACTTCTAATGCGTCTGCTTGTTTTTTTCCGAAATTAACGACTTTAGTTTTAAGATCTTGTTTAAAATCTAATCCCATATTAACTACTAGAGGATGAGGTAAAACACCTGCAATCATTGGATACTCAAAAGTATTATTTACTATGTGTTTTTGTGCTTCTTCACTTAGTAAAAACTCTACTAATTTAATAGCATTAGCTTTATTTGGCGCTCCTTTAACAAGTCCTGCACCACTAATGTTCATGTGAGTTCCTCTATCATTTTGATTTGGAAAATAAGGTTTTACCTTTTTGGCTGCCGCTTGTTGTTCAGGTCCTTTTTTTCCTGATAACATAAGTGCTAAGTAGTAAGTGTTAGCTACTGCTAAATCAGCTTCTCCTGCTGCTACAGCAAGTATTTGAGCTCTATCGTTACCTTTAGGGCTTCTTGACATATTAGACACCATACCTTTTGCCCATTCTTCTGCAGCTACTTTACCGTTATTATTTACTAAAGATGCTACTAGTGATTGGTTGTAAATATTGTTAGAAGCTCTTATAACAATTCGGCCTTTCCATTTAGGATCAGCTAAACTTTCATAAGTTAAATCTGCTAACTCTGCTCCTTTAACTCTTTCTGGTGCGAAATAAATAATTCTTGCTCTCTTAGCTATTCCTGTCCATTTAGAAGTCCTGAAATTGTTTGGTACCGCTGCTTTTATAGCAGATGTATTTAGACCAGACTGCAACATTCCTTTTGCATCAAAAGCACCTAATCTTCCAGCGTCGGCAGTTATGTATAAATCTGCTTTACTGTCAGAACCTTCTTCTATAATTCTTTTTTCTAAAGCCCCTGATTTTCCAGAAATTACATTTACTTTTATTCCTGTTTTGTTTGTAAATTTTTCATATAGCTGTACATCAGAGTCATAATGTCTGGCGCTAAATATATTTACTTCATTAGACTGACTGATACTAAACACGAAAATAGCAAAGTATGCTATAAGCCCTATAATTATCTTAAATCTCATAATTTTTTTTTTAATTGATAATGATTATCAGTTACACTATAATGATAATGATTATCATTTGCATAATGACGCACCTATAAGTTGTTAATAGTTGATATAAAATAACAAATGGAGTTTAATAAATTATGTTACAAATTAATCCAAAAAAATTTAAGTTAATTAAAAATAAAGCTATTCCAAATCCTCTAAGACCCAAATTTAGAAATAAAGCACAATCTAATATATATTTTCTTTCACAAAGAAAAGTTTCAAGTGAAAAAAAAAATATTTTAATGAAAAAAATTAAGGTAATTACACTTTTAACTACCGTAGTAGTTGGTGGTTATTTTTTATCTAACTAATCCGTGAAGTTACAGAACCTATTTTATTTATAATTCCTTTATAGAACCCTTTACCTAAAATTGGCACAACACCTACAGAAGAACCTGTAAATACATAAAAATCAGAATCAAGTTTAATTTGATCTTTTTTAAGTTTATTTAAAACAAATAATAAAGAGTTCATGGGATTTATATAAACAGTGTTTGTATTGCCGTAAACAGATTGATTAATCTTTTTATTAAAAATATTTGTTTTTAAATTTTTTACATCATTATTTTTATATTTTTTTTTTGCACCTATCACAAACTTAATATTAGCACCAAAGTCAGAGCATAAATCTCCTAGGTTTTTAATTCCCCTTTTTTTTTGTCTATATCCAACAACTTCAATACAGGGAGCTATATGAGAAATAAATTTTTTTATATTATTTTTTGTTAATTTATTATCAAAATTAAAAAAATTAGATTTAATTAAATAGCAAACTTCAAGCTCAATACCCATAGTGTACTTATTGATTTTTATAGTTGCTTTATTTTTAAGAACGTTGTGCTTATAAACTGTAGCATAAAAAGGTTCTTTTTCTTTTAATTTTTTTAACACTGGAATTCCTGTGCCAGCAGCCTTAAATCCTGCAACAGGTTTTGAAATTTTACTTTCACAATGTTTTCTAAATTTTTGAGCATTTAAAATTTTTTTGGTATAAGTTGAAGGTATTGGTGATATAATTTTATTTTTTAAAAAAGCATTTACAATTTTGTTTGCAAATTTATCAAAATTTTTATCTATCATTAAATATCTTCTCCAATATAAATATCTAAAGATAAAGCGGTTTCTACTAAAGAGTCTTTTCTTTCAACATTTTTATAAGTTCTTATGCCTTCATCAATTGGAACATCAACAACTTTTCTATCTTTCCACGCAACCATACGATCAAATTTTTCTTGATTTATCAAATCTACAGCATAAACGCCGAATGCACTTGCTAAAATTCTATCACTAGCAGTTGGTGGCGCACCTCTTTGAACGTGTCCCAAAGATGTGACTCTGCATTCTCCATCAGTTTTTTTCATTAATTCTTCTGCTATATAATCACCAATTCCACCTAATCTTTTTTCACCATCCATATATTTATGTAGCACTTTACTACCATCTTCTTTTTTTACAGCCTCAGCCACAACTATTAAAGAGTGTTGAATATCTTGTTTTTTCATGTTGTTAAGTTTTTTTATTATACCGTCTATAGAATATTTAATTTCAGGTATTAATATTACATCTGCACCACCAGCTATACCTGCGTTTAAAGCAATATGGCCAGCATCTCGACCCATAACTTCAAGGATCATAGATCTTCTATGGCTAGCAGCAGTAGATTGAAGATTATCTAGCGCTTGAGTAGCTACATCTACAGCAGTATGAAAACCAATTGAACTTTCTGTAGCACCCACATCATTATCAATTGTTTTTGGAATTGCTACTATTTTCATATTACCAGCCTTAGCTAATTTTTTTAAAATTTGCATACTTCCATCACCGCCGATAATAATTAATCCATCCAATTGCATTTTATGGTAACCTTCAATTATTTCTTTTGATCTGTCCAAATACTTTCCATTTTTAGTTGGAAATTTAAATGGATTACCTTTGTTTGTTGAGCCTAAGAAAGTGCCCCCTTGTCTAAGTAAATATCCTTCAAATATTTTATGAGTTAGCTCAATAGCTGAAACTGGTCTTTGCATTAATCCTGCGGTACCATCTTTTATACCAAAAACATCCATATTGTATTTGTTTTTAGCTCTATAGAAGATAGATCTTATAGCTGCATTTAAGCCCCCACAATCACCACCACTAGTCAAAACTCCGATCCTTTTATTTTTCATTTTAATTTTCTTATATATTTTTTTTTAAGGTAAGAGGTGTTATAACACAAAAATTACTTAATGGAAAAAAAAGCCAAAATTATAGCCACTCTTGGACCAGCAATTTATAGCCACACTAAGTTAAAAACGCTTATAGATTTAGGAGTAGATGCTTTTAGGATAAATTTTAGTCATAACACAAATGGTATAAGTAAAATTGTTTCTAGAATAAGAAAAATTGAAAAAAATACTAAAAAAAAAATTTCATTAATTGCTGATCTTCAAGGTGTCAAACTTCGAGTGGGTAAAATAAAAAATGAAAGTCAAAAGATAAAGTATAATCAAAAATTTGTTTTTGATAATAAAAAAGAAATCGGAAATAGCGATCGTATTACTTTTGCTTACCCTAAAATTTTAAATAAATTAAAAAAGGGAAATAAAATTTTAGTTGATGATGGAAAATTTACTTTTATCGTAATAAAAAAAATAGGCAATTCTGTTTTGACGATTTGTAAAAGTCAAAATTGTTTTATGAAAAGTAATAAAAGTATACATATACAAAAACTAGACATAGCTTTTAATAATTTAACTATTAAAGATAAAAAAGATATTAAAACTGCAATCAAACTAGGTTGTAACTGGATAGCGCTTTCGTATATTCAAAATGAAAAACTTATTCTTGAAGCTAGAAAATTAATAAAAAAAGATATGGGAATTATTTCAAAAATTGAAAACAAACATGCGCTAAAAAATATAATTAATATTATAAAGGCAACTGACTCTATCATGATTGCACGAGGTGATTTAGCCATAGATATAGGTCATAGTGAAGTTCCTAAAGTTCAATTAAGTTTAATAAAAAAATGCTCTCAATATTCTAAATCTGTAATAGTTGCTACTCAAATGCTTGAAAGTATGATCGAAAATAATACGGCAACGCGTGCAGAAATTAACGATATAGCAACAGCAATTTTTCAGGGCGCTGATACAGTTATGTTATCAGCTGAAGCTGCTATAGGTAAATATCCATCACAAGCTGTATCAACAATGGCAAAAACAATAATTTCAACTGAAAAATATAAAAAAGAGCACATTGAAGATTTCAAAAACAAGATTTTAGCAAATAAAGATCCTGTTAAGTCTATTCTTCTTTCTGTTAAAGACATTGCCTACAATACAAATGTAAAAGCTATAATAGTTTTTTCAAACTCTGGTAAATCTGCAAAACTTGTATCAGCAATGAGACCTGCGGCTAAAATTTTAACCATATCACCAAACATAAATGTAAGTAGACAGGTATCACTATTATGGGGTGTGCAATCTATCAACAGCCGTGATGCTCACGGTTGGAAAGACATGATGTCTATTTCAAAAGAAATAATTAAAAAAATTAAATTTATAAAAAAAAATGATTTTGTAATAATAACTGCTGGTTTACCATTTGGCAAAGCTGGTATGACTAATATGATAAGATTATATAAAGTTGGTACCTGATGGAAGAAAGTTTTAATATTGATGAAATTTTATCTGCTGTTGATGAAATTCAAAATAAAAAGAAAAAAAGAAAAATAGAAACTATTAAAAATAGCCCCATCAAAAAAGATTTTTCAGCAGTACCTAAAAACACTTTAAAATTAATAGAAGAAGCCGAAAACAATTAATAGCTAAATTAATCCCGCTATCTGTATTGCTGTATCACACATTCTATTTGAGAAACCCCACTCATTATCATACCAAGAAAGCACTCTACTGAATTTACCTTTGATTACTTGGGTTTGTGTTAAGTCAAATATTGAACTATGTGGGTTATGATTAAAATCTTTAGAAACCAATGGAGAAGAATTAGTGGCCAATATTCCTTTTAAAGGACCATTTGCGGCTTCACTCATAGCATTATTAATATTTTCAACTGTAATTTCTTTTTTTGGCACAAATGTTAGATCAATTAAAGATACATTTGGAGTTGGAACTCTTATTGCTGTGCCATCTAATTTACCTTTTAAACTTGGCAGAACTAAACTCATCGCTTTGGCTGCACCTGTAGATGTTGGTATCATTGAGTCACCAGAAGCTCGTGCTCGTCTCAAATCTTTATGTAATGTATCTAATAATTTTTGATCACCCGTGTAACTGTGAATTGTAGTCATATATCCATATTCAATTCCAAAAGTATCTTCCAATACCATTGCAACCGGCGCTAAACAATTTGTAGTACACGATCCATTAGAAATAATGTTATGTTCTTTTTTTAAATCTTTGCTGTTTACACCTTGAACAACAGTAAAGTCAACTTCTTTTGCCGGTGCTGAAATAATAACTTTTTTTGCTCCAGCTTCTATATGTTTGCCTGCGGAATTTTTATCTAAGAAAAAACCAGTGCATTCTAAAACAACATCAGCACCAATTTTACCCCAAGGTAATTTGGCTGGATCTCGCTCAGCAAAAACTTTTATATTTTGGTCACCAATTTGAAACCCTTCAGCTGAAGTTTTAACATCCTGTATTAAAGTTCCATGAGTACTGTCGTATTTTATTAAATGTGCGTTAGCTTCTATTGAGCCGAGATCATTAATTCCAACGACTTGAATTTTACCTTTATAGTTTTCTAGTAGAGCTCTTAGAATTAATCTTCCTATTCTTCCAAAACCATTTATACCAACTTTAATCATATTTTATACGTATTTAAATACTAATACGAAATAAGCAACACAAATAATTGTTGCTATCCACAACAGGCTGCCCACTAATCCTAACCAAGCTAAATGAATGAATCCACTACCAAGTAATGATACAAATAGTCTATCACCTCTTGTAGTATCTAAACCTAATATACCTCTTCTAGGAGATCCGCCTGGAACTTTTTTTTCCCAGAAATACATAACGGTAATACATAGAGCTATAAAAATAAAAAAACTTGCGGTAGGCCAAGTCCATGCCATCCATGTTATAAAATCAAAATCAAAAAGGCCTTTTTCTTTAGGTTGACCAACCGTCGACCAGCTAGATGCGTGTAGATTCGTAAAAATCATACTCTCCCCATTGCAAATCCTTTAGCGATATAATTTCTCACAAAATAAATTACCACAGCTCCAGGTATAATAGTTAAACTTCCAGCTGCTGCCAATAAACCAAGTTCATAGCCAGATGTGCTTGAGGTCCTAGTCATTATAGCGGCGATAGGTTTTGCTATTGTAGCAGTAAGAGTTTTTGCTAATAATAATTCTACCCATGAAAACATAAAACAGAAAAACATCGTAATACCTATTCCAGCTGCAATTGTTGGAATAAATATTTTAAAGAAAAATCTTCCAAATGAATATCCATCTACATATGCAGTTTCATCTAACTCTTTAGGAACGGCAGACATAAATCCCTCTAATATCCAAACTGCAAGAGGAATGTTGAAAAGACAATGAGACAATGCAATAGCTATATGCGTATCAAATAAATTTACTGACGAGTAAAATTGAAAGAATGGCAAAGCAAAAACTGCAGGTGGAGCCATTCTGTTTGTTAAGAGCCAAAAAAATAAATGTTTATCACCTAAAAATTTATATCTTGAAAAAGCATAAGCCGCAGGAAGTGCTGCTGATACAGAAATTATAGTATTAAAAACTGTATAAGTAATTGAATTTACATAACCCATATACCATGTGCTATCTGTAAATATTGTTTTGTAATTATCTAATGTAAAATCTTGTGGCCATAAAGAATAAACATTGATGATTTCGGTAGTTGTTTTAAAAGACATGTTTAGCAACCAATAAATTGGTAACATTAAAAAAATTATATAAATTGTTGGAACTAACCATTTTATTTTCTTCATGTTCTGCCCTCATCTCTCATCATTAAACTATAAAAAACCCAACATATTAAAAGCACAATTAAAAAATAAATAAGTGACATTGCAGCAGCAGGTCCAAGATCAAATTGACCTAGAGCCATTTTTACTAAATCTAATGATAGAAAATTTGTTGCATTACCTGGTCCACCTCCAGTTAAAACAAATGGCTCTGTATAAATCATAAAACTATCCATAAATCTTAAAAGTATAGCTAAAGTTAAAACTTTTTTCATTTTAGGAAGTTCTATATATCTAAAAATATCCCATCTACTAGCACCATCTATTTCTGCGGCTTGGTAATAGGCTGGCTGTATTGAATTTAAACCTGCGTAAGATAAAAGAACCACTAAAGAAGTCCAATGCCAAACATCCATAAGAATAGTTGTAAACCACGCATCTCCACTTTGTTGTGTAAAATTATAATCAAATCCTAGTGAATTTAAAGAATTTCCAAGGAAACCTATTTCGGGTAAAGCAAATATATTCCACATTGCCCCTACTACATTCCAAGGAATTAACAAAGGCATAGACATTAAAATTAAACAAACCGGAACACCCCAACCTTTTTTAGGCATAGTTAACGCAATTGCTATACCTAATGGCAGTTGTATTAATAAAATTATGAAAGTAAAAATTGCTTGTCTGCCTAAAGATGCGTGAAATCTCTCAGAATGCAAAATTTCTTTGAACCATCTAGTGCCCTCCCACGCAAAAACGTTGCTGCCAAAAGTTTCTTGGAAAGAATAATTAACAACAGTCATTAATGGAACTACTGCATTAAATGCTACAAGTACAAATACAGGAATGACAAAATACCAAGCTTTTTGATTGAGTGTTTTATTCATTATTCAATTATCCAATTATCTCCGTAGGCATAAGTATGTTTTTGATCGAAAGTGATATGTGCACTACCATTTGGTATTTGAGTAGATGAGTTAGCTAAAATTTTAATACTTCCACTGCTACATTCAGTATCAATTACTTTATGTCTACCGGTATCACTTACTCTTTTTACTTTAACAGCGATGCCTTCATTTGAAAAATGAACAAACTCTGGTCTAATTCCAACTTGAGTTTTATTAAAATTAGATTTTTTTAAATTAGTATTAGTAGGTAATATTTTTCCTTCAAAATTAATTTGGCCATTTTTAATTTCACAAGGAAGGATATTCATACCTGGTGATCCAATAAAATGTCCTACGAAAGTGTGTTTTGGCTTTTCAAATAGCTCTACTGGTGTGCCCGTTTGAACAATTTGACCTTCATGCATTACTACCACTTGGTCTGCAAAAGTTAAGGCTTCGATTTGATCATGAGTAACATAAATCATAGTTCGATTAATTTTTTGGTGTAATTCTTTTAACTTTGACCTTAAAACCCATTTTAAATGAGGATCTATTACAGTTAAAGGTTCATCAAACATAATTACATTTACATCTGATCTCACTAATCCTCTTCCTAAAGAAATTTTTTGTTTACCATCAGCTGTTAAACCCGCAGCTTTGTTTTTTAAAGTCGATGTCAGCTCTAACATTTCTCCGATTTCTTTAACTTTAGAATCTATTTCTGTTTCAGAAAGACCTCTATTTTTTAGCGGGAAAGCTAAATTATCATAAACAGTCATAGTGTCGTATATAACCGGAAACTGAAAAATCTGCGCAATATCTCGCTCAACTGGGTTTAAAGATGTTACATCTTTATCGTCAAATAAAATTTCACCTTTAGTTGGTTTTAATAAACCTGAAATAATATTTAACAATGTCGTCTTTCCACAACCAGATGGACCTAGCAATGCGTAAGCACCTCCGTCTTTCCAATCAATATTAACTCCTCTTAATGCCCAGTCCGCATCGTTATTTTGTTTTGTTAAATAGCTGTGACTTAAATCTTTTAAAGTAATTTTAGCCATTATTTACCAACCTATTATTTGTATCAAAATATAAAAACTCATCTACATTCATAAATAATTTTGTATTCTCACCAATATTTTTTTGTTGAATACCGTTTGATAAAGAAACCCAATTAAGTTTTCCATTAGTAAAATGAATTAAACTTTCAGATCCACTTAATTCGGAAATCAAAACTTTTCCATTAATTTCAACTGAATTTTTTCCTTCTTTATACGTAGTTATGTTATGGGGTCTTATGCCTATTTTATAGTTTCCATCTTTAATTTTTACATTCGATTTCCATTGGACATTATTATCAGTTAATTTAAACATTTCTCCATTTTTACTTATTTCAGCTATATTCATTGGAGGATCACTAAATACCTTTGCTGAAGTCAAATTTTCAGGTTTATTGTAAACATCTAAGGTTTTTCCATACTGAATAATATTTCCTTCTAATAATGTTGCTGTGTTTCCACCTATCATTAATGCATCCAAAGGTTCTGTTGTTGCGTACACAACAATGCAATCTCTATCTTCAAATAATTTGGGTAATTCTTCTCTAAGTTCTTCACGAAGTTTAAAATCTAAATTTGCTAAAGGTTCGTCTAACAATATTAGATCTGAGTCTTTTACTAATGCTCTAGCAAGAGCGGTTCTTTGTTGTTGTCCTCCTGATAATTCATCAGGTTTTTTATTTAACATTGCTGATAATTTAAGAAGTTCAGCAACTTTTCCTACTCTTTCTTTAATCTGATCTGAACTAACACCGGTGATTTTTAAAGGTGAAGCTATGTTTTCAAAAACTGTAAAATTTGGATAATTAATAAATTGCTGATAAACCATTGAACAATTTCTCTTTTGTACTTCTTTACCTGTAACATTTTCACCATTAAACCAGATTTCACCTGATGTAGGTTTATCCAGTCCTGCCATAATTTGCATAAGGGTTGTTTTACCAGCTAGAGTAGATCCTAATAGTACGTTGATGGTATTTTTTTCTAATTTAAGGTTTGTAGAATATATATGAGTTTCTATACCTACTTTTTTTTCAACATTTTTTAATTCTAAACTCATATTTGCAATTTATAATTTAGTTTTAAAAAAAGGGGGCAATAAATGCCCCCTTTTTAAATTTAGATTAACCTAGGTTACTTCCAAGCGTCTTTAAATGCTACGGTTTTTCCTTGAGGTTTCTCATTTACTTTAGCTTTTGGCGAACCAGCTTTATTCAACCAATAAGAAGCTTCTCTTGGTTTATTAAGTCTTGGTCCACATCCACCGTATGCGTTACTACCTTTATCAGCAGCTTCCATACGAGACATAACTAAGTCCATCTCATCTGCAAGACGATCCATAGTTTGTTGTGGTGTAAATGTACCAGAGTTAACTTCTCCGATATGCTGCCACCATAATTGTGCTAGCTTCGGATAATCTGGAACGTTGATACCTGTTGGTGACCATACATTTCTGTTGTCTGATCTATAGAACTCAATAAGTCCACCTAGTTCAGGCGCTCTCTTCGTGAAGTGTTTGTTGTTAACAGTACTTTTTCTTACGAATGTTAAACCAACATCAGCTTTTTTAAGAGATACAGTTTTTGAAACTGTAAATTGAGCGTACAACCATGCAGCTTTTCTTCTGTCAACTGGAGTAGACTTAAACATAGTCCATGATCCAACATCTTGATAACCAAGCTTCATGCCTTGTTCCCAATAAGGTCCTTTAGGTGATGGGCCCATTCTCCATAAAGGCATACCGTCTTTATCAACTACTTTATTGTTAGGATTTTTTCCTACTAAAGAAGCTGTGAAAGCAGTGTACCAGAAAATTTGCTGAGCAACATTTCCTGAAGAAAGAGATGGTAAAGACTGATAAAAGTCCATAGCTGCTGCTCCCGGAGGTGCGTAAGCTCTTAACCATTCATCCCATTTTCTAATTGCGTATACAGCGGCAGGGCCATTAGTCGCTCCACCTCTTGATACGTTAGCGCCAACTGGGTTACAAGAACCTTTTTCCATTCTTATGCCCCACTCGTCTACAGGTACTCCATTAGGTAGACCTTTACTTCCTGCACCAGCCATTGATAACCATGCATCAGTCATTCTCCAACCTAAATCCGGAGCTCTTTTACCGTAGTCCATATGACCATAAATGTTAACACCGTCTATTTTCTTAACATCTTCTGAAAAGAATTTAGCGATATCTTCATAAGCAGACCAGTTAACTGGCACACCTAATTCATAACCATATTTCGCTTTAAATTGTTTTTTAATCTCAGGTCTGTCAAACCAATCTTTTCTAAACCAATAAAGGTTAGCAAATTGTTGATCTGGTAACTGATAAAGGTTTCCATCTGGACCTGTTGTAAATTGAAGTCCGATAAAATCTTTAAGATCTAAAGTTGGTAAAGTAACATCTTTACCTTCACCTTTCATCCATTCAGTTAAGTTTACAGCTTGTTGCATACGCGCGTGCGTACCAATTAAGTCTGAGTCATTTACATAAGCATCGTAGATACTTACGTTTGTTTGCATTTGTGTTTGTACAGCCATTACTACATCACCTTCACCGATAATTTGGTGTTGTACTTTAATACCTGTAATTTCTTCAAACGCTTTTGTTAGTGTCTTAGACTCGTAAACGTGAGTTGGTATACCCTCAGATACTACTTTTAAAGACATTCCTTTGAACGGCTTCGCAGCATTGTGGAACCAATTTAATTCCTTCTCTCTTTCTTTGGCAGAAAGAACAGAAAGTTTAAATTCTCCGTCAGACCACTTCTTAATTGCACCTGCATGACCGTCAGCAAATGAATTAGAAATAGATACGATTGAAAAAGAAACAGCAAAAGCTAAGATAATTTTAAATGATTTAAACATTATTTCCCCTATTGTTGTTTTTAACTTATTGAAGTGTATTCAAACAAAAAAAACTCAGAGTGTACAGTTTTTTAATGAGCTTTTAACACAACTGCTGATTGTATTAACTTATTAAAGTTCTTTTAATTGCTTTAGACCATCCCTTAAGCAATTTTGTTCTATTATTATTTTTCATTTTAGGAGAAAATTTTTTGTCTAATGCCCAATTTTTAGAAATATCTTTTAAAGACTTATAAACTCCAATTTGAAGTCCAGCCATAAAAGCGGCTCCCAATGCAGTAGTTTCTTGAACTTTTGGTCTTAAAACTCCAACATTAACAACATCAGATAAAAATTGAGAAAACCAATTGTTTGTTACCATTCCTCCGTCTACTTTAACTAATCTTGGCCTCAAACCATCATGTTTCATAGCTTCAAATAAATCATAAGTTTGATAGGCAACAGACTCTACGGTCGCTCTGATTACTTCTTTTGGACCTGTGTCTCTAGTCAAGCCACTTAATACTCCTCGTGAATTAGAATCCCAGTAAGGAGCACCTAATCCTGTAAATGCTGGTACTAAATAAACATCACTATTACCTTTTAAAGATTTTATAATTTTTTCTGTTTCAGGAGCCTTTTTGAAAAATTTCATTCTATCTCTAAGCCATTGAACACCAGCACCAGCAATAAAAATAGAGCCTTCCATTGCATAAGTAGTTTTACCTTTAATTCTATACGCAATAGTAGTTAACAATCTATTTTTTGAGTAAATTATTTTATTACCAGTATTTAAAAGCACAAAAGCACCTGTGCCGTATGTACTTTTTAAAGATCCAGGTTCAAAACAACATTGGCCAATAGTTGCAGATTGTTGATCACCAACTACGCCACTAATCGATATTGATTTTCCAGTAATAGAAGGATGAGTAGATCCATAATCATCAGCACAATCTTTCACTTCAGGCAGAATGTGTTTTTTTATCTTAAGTAAACTTAATATTTTGTCATCCCATTTATTGGATGAGATATTGTAAATCATTGTACGACTAGCATTTGTTGCATCTGTTGCATGTACTTTGCCTTTAGTGAATCTCCAAATTAAAAAACTATCAATTGTACCGAATAATAACTGTTTCTTATTCATTAATGCTTTTGCTTTAGGAACATTGTCTAAAATCCATTTAATTTTCATACCTGAAAAATATGAATCAATTAAAAGACCGGTTCTATTAAAAATTAAAGTTTCTTTGTTTTGCTTTCTTAACTTTTCACAATACACTTCTTGTCTTCTATCTTGCCAAACTATTGCATTGTAAACTGGTCTGCCAGTTTTTTTATCCCAAAGAACTGTAGTCTCTCTTTGATTTGTAATTCCAATAGTTAAAACTTTTCCATTAATACGTTTTGCTTTTTTAATTACATCTTGCAAAACTTTTTTTGTCGTACTCCATATTTCCTCAGGATTGTGCTCAACCCATCCACTATTTGGAAAATATTGTGTAAATTCTTTTTGAGAAGAAAAAACAGGTTTTCCTTTTAAATCAAAAAGTATTGCTCTGCTTGACGTAGTCCCTTGATCAATTGAAATTATAAATTTTTTCACCTAAAAGATTCCCAGTCCAGCTCAAGTTTTTTATCATTAACAATCGCATTTATCATGCCAAGCATTAAAGGTAATTTTTTTTGATCAAAATCTTTATTAACTTTTTTTGAAATTTCTTTCGCAAGATCAGCTCCTTCTACAGTAATTTTTTCCATTTTAGTTTTTTTGGCTTCAGAGAAAGTTAAACCTTCACCAATATAAGATCCCATTTTAGCATTTCTACCACCACCTGAACTTACATATAAATCTCCTAAACCCGCCAATCCTTTAACAGTTTCTTTTTTTCCTTTTAAATGTTCTACAAAAATTTCCATTTCATGAATTGATTGTTTAATTAAAGCTGAAGCAGTATTTAAGTAATTTTTTTCTCGTACTTCATTAGTAACATTTTGACTGCATAGTCCTTTTGCTGCACCAACGGCCATTGAAAAAATATTCTTAATTGCAGCTGAAACTTCAACTCCATTAAGATCATTTGAGTGAGAAGTATGATAATAGCTTGTATTTAACATATCGGCAATTTTTTTAGCGGTTTGAATATCTTTATTAGCTATAACAACACTACTATGAACTCTATTAGCTAAACCAGCAGCAAGACATGGTCCACCAACAGCTGAAATATCGACATTAGAAATTTTTCTATCAGCTAATAATCTTTCAAGCTTATCTACTAATAATTCATATTGATTGTTGTGAATACTTAAACCCTTTGTAAGCATTAGTAGTTTAGGAATCTTGCTATCCTTATAAAGTCTACTTAACTGATCAGAAACCCATTCAATTCCTTTTGAGCTAATGCCAAGAACTATCATATCTACATTAGATTTTAATAATTCATCAAATTTTTCAAACTTAAATATTTTAATTTCTTGGGGGATTTTAGTATTTAAACCTGGATGTAAATTGTCTTTTTTTTTTAAATTATCAATAAATTCATTTTCTAGATGTGTACCGACAATATTTATATCATGATTGTTGTCTAAACACGGTAAAGCAAAAGCTGAACCCATTGCACCTGCACCAATAATTACAATTTTTGACATATTTAATCTTTAAATATTATTTTTTTGAAAATTGATATTAACTCAATTTTTCCAATAATCATAAAAATTATTAAGCTTATTTTAGATGTTGTTAGTAAATTAGCAAAATTTAAAATCTCCATGTTAAATAATTCAGAATTA
>JAOHKR010000013.1 GCA_028101445.1 Candidatus Pelagibacter sp.
ATTTTAAATAATTTGTAATTATTTTTTATTTTTTTTTTCAAATTTAATAAATATTTGTAAATATTAGATGCTATTAATAATTCTTTATTGTTTAAATTGAAATTTCTAGTAGAACATGCAACACCACTTTTTTCCCTAATAGTCGAACATTCGATCACCTTTGTTTTAATATTGTTTTTTTGTATGTGTTCATTAATTAAAATTAATTGTTGAAAATCTTTAATTCCTAAAAAAATATATTTAGGATCAATAATTTCAAGAAAACGATTTACAACATTTAAAACACCTTCAAAATGTCCTTTTCTATATTTACCACACAATTGCTTAGAAAATTTATCTAAATAAATTTCATTTTTTGTTTTAAAAGAGTAAATATCTGCATAGGGAGGTAAGTAAAGATAGTTAATTTTAAGTTTTTTTAGTTTTTTTATATCAGATCTAATGTTTCTAGGATAATTTTTAAAATCATTTTTTTTGTTAAATTGAGAAGGATTAACAAAAATTGATACACAAATTTTACATTTATATTTCTTAGCTTTTTTTATTAATGAAAGGTGACCCTTGTGTAGACCACCCATAGTAGGCACAAATGATAAGTAATTATCTTTAGAAATCTCTTTTTGTAGAATTAGTTTGTTTTTAAATATTTTCATTTCTTAACTTCAATGATATCAACTATTATAAGAATCTTATGATAAAACAAGCAATTATTCCTTTAGCAGGATTAGGCACACGTCTACTTCCATTAACAAGCGTAATGCCTAAGGAATTGCTTCCAATCAACGGGAAGCCTAATCTTGAATATATATTGGAAGAATGTTTAGACGCAGGAGTAAAACAGTTTATTTTCATAATATCAAAAGATAAAATTAGTATAAAGAAATATTTTTTTAACGATTCATTTTATAAAAAAATTATTAAAAAAAAAAAAGATAAACGGATTATTGAAGAATTTCGTAAAATAAAAAAATATCAAAAAATGATTAAATTCGTTTACCAGAATAAGCCGAAAGGAACTGGTGATGCCGTTTTAAAATGTGAAAAACTTATTAAAAATAAATTTTTCTTGATGTTGTTACCTGATGACTTAATAATTAAAAAAAATTGCACAAAAGAAATGATTAATTTACATAATAAAACAAAAGGTTCTATTATTGCTACTAAACGAGTTGATAAAAAAACAATATCTAGATGGGGAATTTTATCTATTAAAAATAGAAAAAAAAATTATTTTCAAATCAATGATGTTATTGAAAAACCAAGTATAAAAGAAGCACCATCTAATTATGCAATTATTGGTCGATATATCCTTCCGATAAATATTTTTAATGAAATAAAAAGACTTAAGCCAAGTCAAGGTGGAGAAATACATATTACTGATGCAATACGAAACCTTATTTTGAAAGGCAGTAATTTTTTTGGAAATATTTTTAGGGGAAAATATTTGGACTGCGGAACTATTAATGGATATATTCAATCAAGTATTCATATTTTAAAAGGTAAATAATGAAAATATGCATGATAGGAACAGGTTATGTTGGTTTAGTTAGCGGAACTTGTTTTGCTGATATTGGACACCAGGTTTACTGTGTTGATAAAGATTTATCTAAAATTAATCAGCTTAATTCTGGAGTTTCTCCAATTTATGAACCCGGTTTAGATGAATTAATTAAAAAAAACCACAAAGCTAAAAGATTATATTTTACTTCTGATTTAAAAAAAGCAATTACTGTATCAGATATTATTTTTATTTGTGTTGGTACTCCTAATATTAAAGGTTCTTTAAAAGTTGATTTATCATCTGTCTTTAAATGTACTAAAGAAATTCTTGCAATTACAAAAAAGAAAAAAATAATAGTGACAAAATCTACAGTACCTATCGGGACAGGTGATCAAATTGAAAACATTATTAAAAAAAAGAAAAAATTATTTTCAGTAATATCTAACCCTGAGTTTTTAAGAGAAGGTGAGGCTATTCGTGATTTTAGATATCCAGATAGAATAATAATAGGATCAAATAGTAAAAATGAATTTAAGACTATGAAAAAATTATATTCTCCTCTTATTAACAAAGGTGCAAAATTTTTTACCACCTCAAGAAGGGGCGCTGAATTAATTAAATACGCTGCTAACGCCTTTCTAGCAACTAAAATAACTTTTATTAATGAAATAGCTAACTTATGTGAAAAGTCAGGAATAAATGTTAAAGATATTGCACTTGGAATTGGATCAGATACAAGAATAGGCAGCAGATTTCTACGTCCTGGACCTGCTTATGGCGGTTCATGCTTTCCTAAAGACACAAAGGGCCTAGTATCTGCAGCTGAAAAATTCAAAACTAATTTATCAATAGTTAAATCTGTCATAAAATCTAACAGAGATAGAGTTAATTTTTTAATTAAACGTGTTCATAAAATTTTAGGAAATAATCTAAGAGGTAAAAAGATAAGTATTTTAGGTGTTTCTTTTAAGCCTAATACGGATGATATGAGAGACTCAACAAGTTTAAAGATGATTCCTTATCTAAGTAAAAAGGGAGCAATAATTTCATATTACGATCCAACAGGTGAAAAGAAAGAATTTAAAAAACTATTAAATTGTAAATTTAAAAAAAATATTAAGGAAAACTGCTTAAATGCTGATTTGATTATTCTATTGACTGAATGGGATGAATTTAAATCAATTGATTTTAAGCAGGTAGTAAAAAAGAAAAACTTTAAAATCTACGATTTAAGAAATGTTTATACAGGCGAAGAAATGAAGCGAAATAAAATTAAGTATTATTCAATCGGACGTCCTGATATTAATTAAGTTCAAATATAGCGTCAACTTCTACAGCAACGCCTAAAGGTAAACTATTAACGCTCACCGCCGCTCTTGTATGTTCACCTTTTTTTTCAAGGATTTTAGCAATTATATCCGATGCGCCATTTATAACTTTTGGTTGATCAATAAAATCGTCTGTAGAATTTACATAACCAGTTAGTTTAATACATGATTTAATCTTTTCTAGATTTCCATCACACGCGTTTCTAGCATGAGCCATTAAACTTAGTCCACATCTTTCAGCTGCAGCGTAGCCTTGAGTTAAATCTAAATCTTTTCCAATTTTTCCTTTAATTAAATTATTATCTTTATCTATAGATATTTGCCCAGAGATAAATAATAAGTTTCCGCTTATTTTAGTCGCAACATAAGCTCCTACTGGGGCTTTTGGATCGGGCAATGATATATTTAATTTTTTAAGATTTGAATCTATAGAATTCATTTATTTAACTTTTTTTTAACCCAATCAGTTAATTTTGAGTCTGTATTAAGACTTTTTAAACCTTTTTTACCCACCTCTTTACTTTTGTTTGCAATACATTTTGAATACTCAATTGGTTTGTCTGTTAAATCTCTACAATCAATTTTTTGTTCTGAATATGAATTAGAAAAATATATTGATGATATAATAATAAGTATTAGTGTTTTTAATTTCATTTTTTTTTCTTTTTTTTCTTCATCTTGTCATATTCTTTTCTTTTTTCAATTAAAATCAATGCGTCATCCATAGTTAGTTCACTGGGATCTTTTTCTTCAGGTATTGTCGCGTTTAAGGATTTGTATTTAATATAAGGTCCGTATTGCCCTTTCATTATTCTTACAGGTTTTTTATCTTCTGGATGTTCACCCAAATCTTTAATTAATGAAGAAGATATTCTACCAGGTTTAGCTTCAGCTATTAAAGTTATGGCTCTATTTATTCCTATTGAAAAAAGTTCTTCAACATTTTCAAGTCTAGCAGATTTATTTTCACATTTTAAGTAGGGACCAAATCTTCCTGAATTTAACGTGATATCTTTTCCCGAGTCAGGATGTTGGCCAATTATTTTCGGTAGAGAACAAAGAAAATTTGCTTGTTTTAAATCTACATTATCAATTTCAATCCCTTTAGGTATGGAAACATTTTTTAAATGATCATTTTCTCCAACTTTCTTTTTTTTCTTTTTCTTTTTCTTATTAACTTTTTCTTCAATATTTGATTTTTCTAATTCCTTTTCATATTGCAAATATGGTCCAAACCTACCATTCTTTAAATATATATTTTTTCCAAATTCATTTTGCCCAAGTAGTTTTGGTTCTGCAAGATTGTATTGAGCTGCAGCTTTTGCTTTTGAAAGAGGGCGTGTAAACTTACACTCTGGATAATTTGAACATCCAATAAAAGCCCCGCCTCTAAAACTATTTTTAAGACTAAGTTCTCCATTAGAACAAAGCTTGCATTTTCTATCAATTGAATCATTAGTGTCTTTATCAAATATTAATGCACCTAAACTTTCATTTAACATATCAAGAACCTGACGAGTTCTTATTTCTTTCACATCCCCAACATTTTTATAAAAATCTTTCCAAAAGTTATTTAAAACCTCAACCCATTCAATTTTTCCACTAGTAATTTCATCTAATTGATTTTCTAAATCAGCGGTAAAGTTGTAATCCACGTATTTTGAAAATAATTTTTCTAAAAAAGCTGATATTAATTTACCTCTATCAGTAGGGTGAAATCTTTTATTTATTTGTTCAACATAGTTTCTAGTAGATAAAACAGATATAATACTTGCATATGTGGATGGTCTACCAATTCCCAGTTCTTCCATTTTTTTAACCAAACTCGCCTCAGAGTATCGTGGGGGAGGGTCAGTAAAATGTTGTTCATCATTAAGTTTGAGTATACTTACATTCTCACCAACCTTTACTTCAGGTAATATATTTTTAGTGTCTTCATCAGTTTCCTGCACTTCATAAACCTTTAAAAAACCCTCAAATTTAATTACTGAACCAGTTGTTCTAAAATTTATCTTTTTGTCTGTTGATGAAATCAAAATTGTATTTCTATCAAATTCAGCTGGATTCATTTGAGATGAAAGCGCTCTACTCCATATTAAATCATAAAGTTTATACTGATCTGCATTTACATATTTTTTTATGTCAGCTGGTTTGCGACTGACGTCAGTAGGTCTTATAGCTTCGTGGGCTTCCTGAGCATTCTTAGCTTTTTTTCCTGCATAACTATTTGGTTGATCGGGTAAAAAATCTTTTCCAAAATCATTTTCAATTAATTCTCTGAATTCGTTAACAGCTTCTTTTGATATATTTGTTCCATCAGTTCTCATGTAGGTAATAAGACCGGTTGTCTCTCCCTCAATATCTATACCTTGATATAGTCTTTGCGCTATTTGCATAGTTCTTGAAGCACCAAAACCAAATTTACTTGAAGCAGTTTGTTGAAGAGTTGAAGTTGTAAAAGGAGCTAAAGGATTTCTTTTAAAAACTTTTGTATTAACATCTTTAATAGTAAATTTTGATTTATTAATAATATTAATAGCTTTATCCATTTCTTCTTTATTTTTAAAAGTAAATCTCTCAATTTTATTATTTTCATATAAACTAAGTTTAGACGTAAAATTTTTATTCTTTGTGTTCGTGAAGTCAGAAGTTAATGTCCAGTATTCTTTAGGATTAAATAATTCAATTTCTTTTTCACGCTCTGTAATTAATTTTAAAGCAACTGATTGAACTCTTCCTGCTGATTTTGATCCAGGTAATTTAGTCCAAAGTATAGGAGAGATATTGAAACCTACTAAATAATCTAAGGCTCTTCTTGCCAAATAAGCCTCAACCAAAGGAAGCTCAATATCTCTAGGATTTTTTATTGCATTTAAAATTGCAGATTTTGTTATTTCATTAAAAACAACTCTTTCTAATTCTTTTCCTTTAAGTAATTTTTTAGCTTCCAATACTTCTTTTACATGCCAAGCTATAGCTTCACCTTCACGGTCAGGATCTGTAGCTAGAATAATTTTACTAGAGTCCTCTGCGGCATTAGTTATTTCTTTTAAATATTTTTTTGAAAATGAGTCAATTTCCCAAAGCATTGAAAAATTTTTATCTGGATCAACTGACCCGTTTTTTGAAGGAAGGTCTCTTATATGTCCGTAACTAGCTAATACCAAGTAATCTTTACCTAAATATTTATTTATAGTTTTTGCTTTTGCAGGACTTTCAACAATTACTAAATTCATAATTTAATTTATTTTCAAAAAAAATTGTGTTTGTCAATTTTTATATTCGAATTTTATTAATGATAGAGGTAAATTAATGAATTATATCTTAATCTTCGTCTCTTTAGAGTTTTTTAGTCTAATAATATTTTCCTTATGAGTAAAAAAAATAATCACAAATAAAAAAAACGAGAAGTAACTTTGCATTTCGTTTGTGAAAGAAATTGAATAAATCCAAACAGCCATTGAACCTAGAATAGATGATAAAGAAGAATATCTAAATATTAACGCAATAACGATCCATGTAACTCCAAAAACAATTCCTAAATTTAAAGAGATTCCTAAAATGACTCCTAGGTAAGTTGCCACTCCTTTACCTCCTTTAAATTTTAGCCATATTGGAAAAATATGACCTATAAAACAAATTAAAGCAGATAAATAAATTAGATCATTAAAATAATTGTAAGTGATTAAAATTGAAAAATATCCCTTAAGAACGTCAAACAATAATGTAGCAGCAGCTAAAGATTTTTTTCCAGTTCTTAAAACATTAGTAGTTCCAATATTACCTGAACCTACTTTTCTAATATCTTTTCCTAAAAAAATTTTTGTAATTATTAATCCGAATGGGATAGAACCTAATAAATATGAGTAAACAAATACGTATATGATATCTGAATTCATTTTTAACTAAATACTAATTCACCGTTTAAAAAAGTCATTAAAACTTTACCCTGTAGATTTCTACCTTCTATAGCAGTATTTTTAGATTTTGATTTTAAGTCTTCTGCTTTTACTGCCCATGGTGCCTCTAAATCAAAAATACATATATCTCCATCCGATCCTTTAGATAAAGAACCTTTTTTGATTTTTAATATATTCGAAGGATTTATTGTTAGTGTTTCTATAATTTTATTTAGTGGAAGAGATTCATTGTGATACATTTCTAAAGAAAGTGGGAGCAGGGTTTCAACCCCTATAGCTCCTGTAGCTGCTTGTGCAAATGGCAATCTTTTGCTTTCTTCATCTTCAGGCAAATGATCAGAAACGATAACATCAATTAATCCCTCTTTAATACCTTGAACCAATGATAATCTGTCCTCTTCTAGTCTTAGAGGCGGTGAAAGTTTTAAAAAAGTTTTAAATTCACCTATATCATTTTCATTAAGTGATAAGTTATTTATCGAAACCCCCACACTAAATTTTTTACCATTATTTTTATTTTTTTTAATTACCTCAAGTGATTTTTGTGATGAAATTTGATTTATATGATATCTACAAGGGTACTCACTTAATAAACTTAAATCTCTCTCAATTATAATCTTTTCTGCTATTGAAGAAACACCTTCCAGACCAAGTCTGGTCGCTATTTCCCCATCATTAATGCAAGAATTTTTTGATAACTCATAATCCTCTGCATGTTGCATTATTAGAACACCTATATCAGATGCATAATCCATAATCCTTGCCATCAGTTCAGTATTTTGAATGGTTCTGTTAACGTCGCTAAAGCCTACTATTCCTCTATCAGAAAGTAAGCCAAACTCAGTCATTAGTTTTCCTTCTGTTTGCTTGGTTATTGAGGCACAAGGGAAAAGATTTACGTTTGCCTTGTCTCTTCCTCTTCTAATAATAAAATCGACCATAGATACATTGTCAATAATAGGCTTTGTATTCGGCATAGTTACTATAGATGTGACGCCTCCTGACAAAGCAGCATGACTTAAAGTTCTAAAATTTTCTTTATATTCATATCCAGGTTCACCCACAAAGGCTTTCATATCTACTAGGCCTGGAATTAAAATATTTTTTTTAACATCTATGATTTCTGCATCTTTATTAGCATCGCTTTGTTTAACGTTTTTACCTATAGCCTTAACTTTTCCTTTTTCATTTAAAATTAAAGAACCTATTTCATCCATTTTTTGAGACGGATCTATAATTCTAGCGTTTATAAATATCTTTTCTTTCATTTACTTACAGTACCTTTTTAGGCAAGCCATTCTTACGGCAACACCTAACTCAACTTGTTCTTTCACTAAACTTACATTTATATCGTCAGCTAATTTTGTATCTATTTCCACACCCCTATTCATTGGACCTGGATGCATAATTAAAGCATCTTTACTTGCAAATTTTAATTTTTCTGGAGTTAATCCATAGAACTCGTAGTACTCTCTTTTTGATGGAAGGAATGATCCTTGCATTCTCTCATTTTGCAATCTTAACATCATTACAATATCACATCCATCAAGACCTTTTTTCATATCTGTAAAAGATTTTACACCCATTCTTTCTATTGATTTAGGCATTAAAGTTTTAGGAGCTATGACGTTTACCTCAGCACCTAACATATTCATCAAATAAATATTTGATCTAGCTACTCTTGAATGAAGTATATCTCCACATATTGCAATTTTTAATCCTTCAATTTTACCTTTTCTGTTTATTATAGTCAGTGCATCTAATAAAGCTTGAGTAGGGTGTTCTCTTCTTCCATCTCCAGCATTAATTACAGCACAATTAACTTTTTGAGATAATAAATTTGGTGCACCAGAGTCTTGGTGTCTAATTACAATTAAATCTGGATGCATCGCATTTAAAGTCATTGCGGTATCAATTAAAGTTTCACCTTTTTTAAGAGCTGAATTATCCATATTCATTGTCATTACATCGGCACCTAATCTTTTGCCTGCTAAATCAAATGAACTTTGAGTTCTTGTCGATGGTTCGAAGAATAAATTAATTTGTGTTTTTCCCCTTAAGATATCTAATTTTTTTGAGTTACTTCTATTTAATTTTATGAACTCTTTAGCTTCATTTAAAATATCTTTAGCCTCTAGAATAGATAGATTTTGGATACCCAGAAGATGTTTAGGAGATTTTTTAATAGCTGTATTTTTTTTCTTAACTGCCATTAAAATCAACTCTATAGGCGTTTAACGGTATTAGATCAAGTATTTTCTTTAGTTAAGTAATCTAATGCTCCTTGCAATATAAATTGAGCAGAGTTTTGATCTAGTTTGTCAACTTTTTTACTCGTATTAACACCGAAATCATTGGATAAATTGAACGCTCCTTGACTGGATAGTCTCTCATCCCACATTGTGACATTTTCAGTAATATCTTTTGATAAATTTATGGCTAAATCTTTAGCTGCCTGTGACGATCGACTTAAACTACCATCCATGTTTATTGGATTTCCAATAATTATCCCCTTTATCTGATTTTCTTTAACAATGTTAATTAATTCGTCTGCAAAATCTGAATATTTGTTTTTTATTAAAGTTGTGTAAGGTGTTGCTATAATTTTGTTCTCATCTGAAATGGCTATTCCGATCCTTTTACCACCGGGGTCAATTCCCATTAATCTAGACTTTTTAGGGAGTTTTTTCTTAAAATCTTCAATATCAAGCATGTTTATGTTATGTTTATTCTATTAATTTCCTGTAAAATTAACATAATTCACAAATGTCTATAGATAAAGATAAAATTAAACATGTCAGTAAACTAGCCAGAATTTCAGTAGATGAAAAGAAAATTGATGGTTTAACTAAAGATCTAACTTCTATATTCAAATTTATTGAACAACTTAATGAATTAAATACAGAAAAAGTTAAACCTCTTTCATCAATTTTAAACGAGCCATTGAGATCAAGAGAAGATAAAATTGATGATGGAAAAATGAGAGACAAAATATTAGAAAATTCACCCAAAAAAAATGAGGAATTTTTTGTTGTTCCAAAGGTGATAGAATAATGTCAGATATAACCAAAAAAAGTTTAACTGAGATAATTAGATTAATAAAAAAAAAAGAGATTAAATCTGTAGAAGTAACTACATCATTTATAGATAATATTAAAAATGATAAGAAATTAAATTCTTTTATTACTAACTGCAATGAACAAGCTTTAGAAAAAGCGAAAGGTTTTGACAAAAACCCTAAACTTGACCAATTATTACCTGGCGTTCCAATAGCTGTTAAAGATTTATTTTGTACAAACGGAACCAAAACAACCGCAGGAAGTAAAATGTTGGAAAATTTTATTCCTAATTACGAGTCTACTATTACAAATAACCTATGGAACGAAGGGGCTTTTTTATTAGGTAAATTAAATTGTGATGAGTATGCAATGGGATCATCAAATGAAACAAGTTATTTTGGGAACGTAATGAATCCAATTGCAGAAAATACCGTTCCCGGTGGGTCATCAGGTGGATCTGCTAGCGCACTAGCAGCAGAACTTACTCCAACAACAATTGGAACTGACACAGGTGGATCGATAAGACAACCAGCTTCATTCACAGGAATCGTTGGTTTAAAGCCAACTTATGGCTTGTGCTCTAGATGGGGAATAGTTGCTTTTGCTTCATCTCTTGATCAAGCAGGGCCGATGACAAAAACTGTTGAAGATTGTGCTTTAATGTTAGAAGCAATGGCTGGATTTGATAAAAAAGATTCAACTTCAATAAATAAAAAAAAAGAAAATTATTCTAAAAATTTAACAGATAATATTAAAGGTCTTAAAATTGGTATACCTAAAGAATATCGAGTTGATGGTATGCCAAAAGAGATAGATAAACTTTGGGAAAGTGGAAAATCTTTACTGAAAGACGCAGGCGCAGAAATTATTGATATCTCATTACCAAATACAAAGTATGCTTTACCTACTTATTATATAGTAGCGCCTGCTGAAGCATCTTCAAACTTAGCTAGATACGATGGCGTAAAATATGGTTTTAGATCATCTAAAGGAAATAATCTCATTGAGATGTACGAAAATACAAGATCAGAAGGATTTGGTGATGAAGTAAAAAGAAGAATTTTAATTGGAACTTATGTTCTTTCGTCAGGTTATTATGATGCTTATTACATTAAAGCTCAAAAAGTTCGACAACTGATTAAAAATGATTTTGACCAGTCATTTAAAAAAGTTGATGCTATACTAACCCCTTCAACACCGAGTGCAGCTTTTAAGATAGGTGAAAAGAAAGATGACCCTATATCAATGTACTTGAATGATATCTTTACTGTTCCAGTTAATTTAGCAGGAATACCGGCAATTTCAATACCAGCAGGTTTTGATCAAAACAAATATCCACTAGGGCTACAACTAATAGGTAATACTTTAGAGGAACAAAAATTATTAAATATTGCCTTTGCAGCTGAGAAAAAAATAAACTTTAAACAAGATTTAAATAAATGGTGGGAAAAATAATGAGTAAAGAAAATAGTAATTTTTTAATTGATGGTGAAAAAGGGAAATGGGAAGTCGTAATCGGTCTTGAAGTACATGCTCAAGTTACATCAAATTCAAAACTTTTTTCAGGATCATCGACTAAATTTGGAGCTGAACCTAACACACAAGTAAGTTTAGTGGACTCAGCTTTTCCCGGAATGCTTCCTGTAATAAATGAGTATTGCGTTAAACAAGCAGTTAAAACTGGACTTGGTTTGAATGCAAAAATAAATCCATATTCTGTTTTTGATAGAAAAAATTATTTTTATGCAGATTTGCCTCAAGGTTATCAAATATCTCAATTTAAACACCCAATAGTTGGGGAAGGTGAAATAACACTAGACCTACCAAACGGTAGCAAAAAAGTAGGTATAGAAAGATTACACCTAGAGCAAGATGCAGGAAAAAGTATTCACGATTTAGATCCCAGTAATACTTTCGTAGATTTAAATCGATCAGGAGTAGCCCTGATGGAAATTGTAAGTAAACCAGACATGCGATCACCTGATGAAGTAAACGCATATGTAAAAAAACTTAGATCAATTATGAGATATCTCGGTACCTGCGATGGAAATATGCAAGAAGGTTCTTTGAGAGCAGATGTAAATGTTTCTGTTAGAAAAGAAGGGGATAAAAAATTAGGCACTAGGTGTGAGATTAAAAATGTAAATTCAATTAAATTTATGCAAATGGCTATAATTTACGAAGCACAGAGACAAGTTGAATTATTAGAGTCTGGTAAAACAATTGATCAAGAAACTAGATTATTTGACACAAAAAAAAATGAAACTAGATCAATGAGATCCAAAGAAGATGCTCATGATTATAGATATTTTCCTGACCCTGACTTACTTCCATTAAGCTTAGACAAGGAATTAATAGAAAGAATTAAGAAAGATTTGCCTGAACTACCTGATCAAAAAAAAGAGCGATTTATAAAAGATTATTCATTAAGCGCATACGAAGCTAATGTTTTGGTTTCAGAAAAAGAAATATCAGATTATTTTGAAGAAGTTGTTAAAACTTCAGATATTAAATTAGCTAAAAATTGGATTATGGGTGATTTTTTTGCATCCTTAAACGAAAAAAATATTTCAATCTCAGAGTCACCTGTAACTGCCAAAAAAATGTCTCAGCTAATTGATTCTATTAGCTCAGGTACTATTTCAGGAAGAACAGCCAAAGAAGTGTTTGAAATAATGAAAGAAACAGGTGAAGAGCCAAATAAAATAATTGAAAGTAAAGGCCTGCAGCAGAAAAGCGATCCTAAAGAACTAGAAGGGATAATTGATAATGTGATATCAGAAAATAAAGATAAGGTTGAACAATATAAATCTGGAAAAGATAAATTATTTGGTTTTTTTGTTGGTCAAGTTATGAAAGTTTCAGGTGGTAAAGCTAATCCTCAATTAGTTAACGATATTCTTAAAAAAAAACTTAAATAATAATGGGTAAAGACCTTGATATTAATAATAAAATACAAACCTATATTCAGAATTTAAGTCAACCCCTTCATCCTATTCAAAAAGAAATAATTGCTTACAACGAAACCCTTGGTGATATTAAAAGGATGCAAATTTCTGTATCCCAATGTCATTTTCTTCATTTGATGATTAAAACTTGTAATGCAAAAAATATACTTGAGATAGGAACTTTTACAGGACTAAGCACTTTATCAATGTCCTTAGCTTTACCAGATGAAGGCTCTATAATAGCCTTAGATAAAAATCTAGAAACCAATAAAGTAGCATTAGATTTTTTTAATAAAGCTAATCAAGGTAAAAAGATTAAAACTATTGTAAAACCAGCATTAGATTCATTAAATGATATTAAAAAAGAAAATATCCTTTTTGATATTGTTTTTATTGACGCTGATAAAACTAATTATACTAATTATTACGAAAGTGTAATTCAATTAATTAAAAAAGACGGTTTAATTATTATAGATAATGTTTTGTGGCATGGAGAAGTAGCTGATGAAAATAATAACGAAAAATTTACAAATATTATTAGAGAATTTAATAAACATGTAAAAAATGATAACAGAGTTGAACAAATCATCTTACCCATTGGTGACGGCTTGACTGTTTGTAGAAAGTTATAATGTTTACAGTTTTAGGTTTTTATAAGTTTAAAAAATTAGATCAACTAAGTAAAAAAAAGATTTTTCTTCAAAAATATTTTATCGAAAATAATATTAAAGGAACTTTAATACTTTCAAAGGAGGGTATTAACGGAACTATATCAGGTAAATCTATAAATATTTCCTATATCAACAAGAAGATTAAATCTTTTTTGAGGTTTAGTAAGTTTGATAGTGAAAATCTTTCTAAGAGTAATTTTCAACCATTTCACAAACCTAAAGTTAAGATAAAAAAAGAAGTTGTGCCTATGGGTTTAAAAATCTTACCTAAAGCTAAAAAGGACAATCATTTAACCCCTTCTAAATGGAACAATCTTATAAAAAACAAAAACACTCTCGTACTAGATGCCAGAAAACCCTTTGAATATGAAGTTGGCACCTTCAAAAAAGCTATTAATCCTAATGTTAAACATTTTAGAGAATTTCCTAAATACTTAAATAAATTAGATAAAAAAAAACCTGTTGCCATGTTTTGTACTGGTGGAATTAGATGTGAAAAAGCTTCGGTATATTTAAATCAAAATGGTTTTAAAAATGTATTTCAATTAAAAGGTGGAATTCTAAATTATCTTAAAAGCATTAATAAAAAAGATAGTTTGTGGAAAGGTGAGTGCTTTGTTTTTGATAATAGAGTTTCTGTTAGACACAATCTCTCAGTAGGTTCATACACTATTTGTAGTGGCTGTAGAAATCCCATTTCATTAAAAGATAAAAAATCAAAAAAGTACGAAACAGGAGTTTCATGTCCTAGATGTTATGACACATTAACTAACACACAGAAAAGTAGATTTAGAATGAGACAAAAGCAGATTATGCTTGCTAAGAAAGCTGGAAGGAAGCATATATTCCAAAAAGAATTTAAATAGGAAAAAATTGTCTAAAAAATTAAACTTAACTAAAGATCCAATTTGGTATTTGCTAGGAAAAGTAACTATACCTGCTAGCGTAGGATCATTATTTCAGACTTTTTATAATTTAGTAGATACTTGGTTTGCTGGAAAAATTTCTGCAGAAGCTATAGGAGCTATAGCAAAGTCTTTTCCAATATATTTTGTAATAATAGCTGTTGGTGTTGGTATTGGCGCTGCAACAAACGCAAGTATTGGAAATTTACTAGGAGCAAAAAAAACTAATCAAGCTTCACTATTAGTCGCTCAATCTATAGTTTTTGCAATTATAATATCTATCATTGTTACTTTATTTGGGCTTAATGCTTCTGATTTTTTATTAACAGTAATGGGATCTGATCTTCAAAGCATTATTTTAACAAGAGAATATTTGGATATTATTTTTTACGGTACTTTTATTGTAATGATTCAAATTTCTCTTAATGGAACGTTGAATGCTCAAGGTGATACAAAAAGTTACAGAAATGTTTTAATTTTTAGTTTCTTTTTAAATATAATTTTAAATCCTATATTTATTTGGGGATATGGTTTTATTCCTGCTTTTGGAATTGGTGGACTTGCAATTGCTACAGTTATATCTCAATTAATAGGAACTGTTTATTTAGCTTACAAAGTTAATTCATGTAAATTAAGAAAGTACTTATATATACAATGTTTCATTCCTAAGTATGCATTGATGAGAGACTTATTATCTCAAGCAGTGCCAATAATGTTCAGCATGTTATTTATAGGTGTTGGTATTTTCAACATTTTATATTTCATAGGTCAATTCGGTGAGCTAGCAACAGCAGGTTATGGTGCCGCTTTAAGAGTTGAACAAGTATTTTTATTACCAGTCATTGGTTTAAATACAGCTGTTCTTTCCATTGGAGGTCAAAATTTTGGTGCAAAAGAATTTTATAGAATAAAAGAATTATATTACAAAGCTCTTTTATTTGGATGTACATTTATGGCTATCGCAGGAATAATTTTATTTTTTGGTGCAGAATTTTTTGTTTCTCAATTTACTGATAACACAAAAGCAATATATCATGGCACTATTTATCTTAAAATTGCAGCTTTGATAGGACCAATCTATCCTGTATTTTTTATTACTACTGCAGTATTTCAGGCTCTTAAAAAATCAATTTATAGTCTTTACTTAAGTATTCTTCGATTAACAGCATTCCCATTTTTATCCTTATGGTATGTGATCAACGTTAGAGGAGGAAACTATAACGATATTTTTTACACTATAATGGCCACAAATTGGTTGATGGGATTAGCTGTTTTATTTTTTATTCCTTTTTTCTTTAGAAAAAAGTTAAGAATAAGCTTTAAAAAATTATTTGTATTTTAATCTATTTTCAAGTTTCCTGACGTAATAAGAAACTATTAAGATTAAAACTAAATATTCTAAAATTAAAAAAGTATAAATTTCTAATGGTCTATAAGTTGTTGTAACTAACTCATTAGCCTTTCTTGTTAAATCAGCTATCCCTATAATCGAAACTAGCGAAGACATTTTTAAAACGTAAACAAATTGATTACCCAAAGCTGGTAAAACAACCTTAATTGCTTGAGGAAGAATTACAAATCTCATTTTTTTCCAAAAATCCATTCCAAGTGAACCAGCAACTTCATGTTGTCCTTTATGAATTGAATTAATCCCAGCTCGAAATATTTCAGCTTGGAAAGCACTTTCACTAATTGTTAAAGCGATTATTCCTGAGACAAAAGGTGAAAAACTTACTCCCAACATGATTGGTAAGCCATAATAAATCCAAAGTATTAAAACTAACAAAGGCACAGCTCTTACAATTTCTACATAAGCTATATTAAAATAACTTAAAAATTTATTGTTAGAAAGAGAGGGCAGAGCAACAACTAAACCTATTATCATTGCAAGAATTATTGAGATCACGGAAATATAAATTGTAGTGGTTATTCCACTGATTAAAAACTTTAAGTTAGTTAGTCCCTCAACATTGTTAGGGCTTAATATGTACCAACCCCATTCATAGTCTGAGCTGCACCCCTGTAATAAAAAAAATAGAGCAAAATATTTTATAAACTTCACAGATTAATCATATTGGTTAATTGAAGTTATTTAAACTTAAATTATAAACTTTTTAGATTATATTTAGCTAGTAAGGTTTCAAAAAAGCCTGATGCTTTTTTTTCTTTAATCCACTTACTAACATAATTGTTCCAGGTTTTGTCTTTCTTAGGAACCATCATAGCTAAAAAAGCTGGATTTTTTTCACCATCGTTAATTATTGTTAACTGAGGATATTTGATAACTAATTTATTTGCTTCTGTTGAACTTGTTATATTTCCGTCAGCTCTTCCAGCAAGAACTTCTTGAAAGTCTCTAGCAGGCGCTTCAACTGATTTTAATTTAGATTTTGGAAAAAATTCTTTTGCCTTTTCTTCTTGAGATGTTCCTAATGTAGTAGCAATTGTTACATCTTTATTGTTTAAAGATTTCCAGGTTGAGAATTTTTTTGAATTTTTCTTAAGTACTAGTGGAACTGTGCCATATTTATAATAGGTTTCTGTGAAACCAGCAACTTCAGCTCTCTTAGGCGTTTTAGTTACACTTGTAGAAATGTCATATCTATCTGCTGTAATCCCGGCAACTATTGTTTTCCATTCAGCAGGAACAAATTTTACTTTAACTCCCAAATCTTTTGCTAACTCTCTCATTACATCAATATCAAATCCTTTATATTTATTAGTAGCTGGATCTTTCATTGACATTGGATCCCAATCGCCGGTAGTACCAACTCTTAGTTCACCATTTTTTTTGATTGTTTGAAGTTTTGACTCCGCGTTAGCTGCAGTCGTCATTATTAGTAGGGTAATTAAAGATAATATTTTTTTCATTTAGTTTTTTACTAATTATTAATCTTTATATCTAAACGCAAATTGACCCAATTAATAACTTGACTGTTGGTAGTTATATATCCTATAAAGAACAAAACAGGAACATTATGAAGCTTACAATACCATTTTATTTACACAAAGTAGGGGCTGGTTTTCCTTCTCCTGCAACAGACTACATAGAAGATGACATAGATTTGAATTCACATCTAATAACAAATGCGCCAGCAACATTCATAATAAGAGTACAAGGTAAGTCGATGGTTAATGTTGGTATTTATGATGGTGATTTATTAATAGTAGATAAAAGTAAAGACCCAAGAAATTTTTCAACCGTAATTGCAAATATAAACGAAGAGCTTGTAGTAAAAACTTTAATAAAAGAAAAAGGGGTTAGCTACATTACATCAGGGTCAAAAAACGTATCAGATAAAATTAATCTTACAGAAAATCCAGAAATAATTATTTGGGGAGTGGTAACTTATGTCATCCATAAACAACAATAAAAAAAATAAAATTGCATTAATAGATTGTAATTCTTTTTATGTTTCTTGTGAGAGATTATTTAATCCTAGAATAAATAATAAACCTGTTGTTGTGTTATCTAATAACGATGGCTGCGTAATTTCAAGATCAACAGAAGCAAAAAGACTTGGAATTAAAATGGGTGAACCTTATTTTAAAGTTAAAGAGCTTGTTAAAAAAAATAAAGTTCATATTTTTTCTTCTAATTATGCATTGTATGGAGACTTATCTAGAAGAGTTATGAAAACATTAAAATCTTTTTCAGATAAAATAGAAATTTATTCAATAGATGAAGCATTTGCAAATCTATCTCATGTAAAAGAAGAAGAGGTAGAAAATTATGGAAAAGAGATAAGAGAAAGAATTTTAAAATGGACCGGAATTCCAACTAGTGTCGGTATTGCAAGCACAAAAACTTTAAGCAAAGTTGCAAATCACATAGCAAAGAAAAATAAAACTGGTGTTATATACTTAAATAAAGATATAGACACACATTTAAAAAATTTTTATGTTTCTGATATTTGGGGAGTGGGGAAACAGTTATCAAAATTATATGAAAAAAATGGAATATACACTGCGTACCAACTAAAAAATATTTCTAATAGCTGGGTTAAAAAAAGCACAAATGTATTAGGAGCAAGAACAGTGATGGAACTTAGAGGAATTCCTTGCGTTGATTTTGAAATAGAAGAAGCTAAAAGAAAAAGCTGTTGTGTTTCAAGGTCATTTGGAAAAAAAGTAGAAAGCTTAGATAAGCTAAAAGAGTCGATAACAACTCATTGTTTAAATGCAGCTGAAAAAATTAGAAATGATGAACAAACAACAAAATCAATTACGGTTTACATAAGAACTAGTCCTTTTGATAAAAATAGAAAATATTATTCAAATTCAATAACTATTGATCTACCGGTATCTACAAATAATAGTTTAGAATTAGTAAAGACAGCTATAAATGGTTTAACAAAAATATATAAATATGGATATTTTTATCAAAAAGCTGGAATTATTTTATCGAAACTAAGAGAGGCTAGCGAAAATGAATTTAATTTATTAACACCTATTATGGAAAAAAAATCAAAAACATTAATGCAAGCGATAGATCTTACAAATGCTAAGTATGGTAGAAATGCAATAAGCATAGCTCAAGCAGGAATAAATAATGATTGGAAAATGAGAAGAGAGCATTCCTCAAAAATAGACACAGCTTCATTTGACTTCCTGCCAGAAATTAGTGTATAAAATAAGTACGGGGTGTCTAAGAGACTGAGATTATACCCGAAGAACCTGGCCGGTAATTCAGTAAGGGAAATATGGAAACATACACATCAATACAAACATCTTTAACTACGGTAGTAATTGTTGGCCTATTCTTTATAGGATTAGGGTATTTAAACTCAAAAAAAATTACAGATAACAAAACTTATATAGTTGGAAACAGAAATGAAAATACATTCTCACTTACGGCCAGTTTAACTGCATCAGCGCTTGGAGCCTGGATATTATTTGGCCCAGCTTCAGCAGCTACTTGGGGTGGAATAGGGGCTGTTATTGGATATGCCTTAGGAACAGCTACACCAATGCTTTTTTTGTATAACTTTGGGCCAAAAATAAGAAAAGAATTTCCAAAAGGCCTAACATTGACTGAATTTATTAAAAAGAGATTTGGAGTTGGAATACTTAAAATATGTTTATTTTTGATATTATTTTATCTAACAATATTTTTAATAGCTGAAGTAACTGCAATAGCCTCATTATTGAACTTTATTTCACAAGTACCATTATGGATTACCGCAGGTGTCACTTTAATCATATGTTTACTTTATATATTAAGAGGCGGGTTTACTCTTTCAATTAT
>JAOHKR010000014.1 GCA_028101445.1 Candidatus Pelagibacter sp.
TAATCATTTGAGATTATAGGCTTTATTAATGAAACAAAGTTTACTTTAAATAAAATTGATCCATTATTTGAGTCTAAGAAATAAGTATAATCTTTAGAATTAACTACTAATAATTTTTTGTTATTAATTATTTGATTTCCATAGAATAAATTGCTTGGATTTAAATTTAGAGATTGATTGAAATTTTTAAACCAATTAACTGTCATCGTATTTTTATCAAATGCAAATAAAGAGCCATAGGTATTTAAAAAAAATAATGACTCATCGTTTAAAGATAAGTTATTTATAAACTTATTCTTTACAACTGTTTCTTCTGTTGGAATTAATTTCAAGGTTTCACCGTTTAATTTATTAAAAAAAAATAAATTATTATTTTGATTTGCAGCAACAAGCATGTCTTGAGCTACCTTTAAATTAGATCTAAACGGAACTTGATAATTCTTTGCCCATAAAATGGTATTTGTTTGGTAATTATATGCATAAAGGTAACCTATGTTATCGGAAACATATACAATATTATCTTCAACTATATAATTTAAAACTTTTTTAATTTTTTTATATTTTTTGTTATCATTTATAGAGAAAATAATTATGTTACCCTTCTCATCATTTATTAATAAATTATTTTTTTCAAACAAGATATAACTGCTGGACTTGTATTTTGTTAATTTTTTACTCTTAAAAATGATCTTATTTTGATCTTTATACTCTAAATTTACTAAGTTATTTGTTTGATCAAAATAAATATCCTTCCAATTAAAATTGGAAATCAGTTTAGTCAATTTAAACCTGTAATTTTTATCTAAAGGTATAATCTCATCAAAAGATTCTTTTGAAGAATACAAGGTTCTAAAATCTTTAAATTGATTTTCATCTTTATTTGAAGTGACATTTTCATTCTTCCAAATGCCTGTTTTGTTGTCAAATGAGCAATTGTTAATAAAAATTAAAATTATAAAAATATAAAATAATTTAATTTTATTCATCTTATATTTTTATTTTTCTAATACTTCTTCAGCTAAAAATTTATACTTGGATTCTTTATTTATTAATTTTTCAAGAATAGCTTTTCCTTCTGTAATTTCTTGTTTTTTAATTAAAAACAAAGCCTTTTTAAAAAATATTAAATCTAACTGATCATTAGATTTAGTTAATTTCTCTACAATCGAAAAATATTCTAAAATTTTATTTTTATCAGTTATTAAATTTTCTTCTAAAATTGTGTTTAATGATAAAATTGAATAAAAATTATTTTCACTTAAAATGATTTCTTCATAAATTTTTTTTGATTTTTCTTGACTCTTTGAGGATAAAAGTAGTCCAGCTTGAATATATTTTTCTGCTATCAATTCATTTTTTTTTTCCTTATTTGTATTAAAAAGATTAATTGAAATTACTAAAGATATTACAATAAATATAACTATGTATATTTTCAGCTTATTTTCCGAATAAAAAGAGTTTAATTTATCCTTAAATTCTATTTTTTTTTCTACGTTTAGTTCCATTTAAAAAATTATTTATAGTTGGAAATTTTCTTAATTTAACATCTCTAGTATATTTTTTTACAGCTTTTTCAATTATTCTATTCAAGTTTACATATTTTTTGACAAATTTTGGATAAAAACCGCTTAAACCCAGCATATCGTCTGTAACCAAAATTTGTCCATCACAATGTATTGATGAGCCTATGCCTATAGTTGGTATTCTTAATTTTGATGTAATCAATTTTGAAGTATCAGGGTGAATACATTCTAATACTATGGAGAAAGCACCTGCTTGCTCAATATGTATAGCTTCTTTAAGCAATCTTTTAGCTTCAATTAATGTACTACCTTCTACCTTAAATTTTTTTGTAAATTGTGGTGTATACCCAATGTGCCCCATAACAGGAATTTTTTCCTTAACTAAATTTTTAATAATGTCATAATTTTTTTTATTACTTTCTATTTTCACTGCATCACATTTTGTTTTCTTAATGATTAATTTAGCATTTTTTTTTGCTGTACTGATATTACTGTATGAGCCTTTTGGCATATCAACAATAAGTATTGTTTTTTTTAAACCTTTTTTTACACTTATGGCGTGCTCAATAACGTTGGTTAAAGTAATTTTATGAGTATTTTTAAAACCGTATAAAACGTTAGCCATTGAATCTCCAACTAATACTAAATCACAATAATTATCTAAAATTTTGGCAATTACTTTTGAATATGAAGTTAAACATACTATTTTTGATTTATTTTTTTTTAGTAAGATTTTTTTTATTTTTATATTCATTATTCTAATTCAATTGTACTTGGTGGTTTGGAGGTAATGTCATAAACAACTCGATTTATTCCTTTTACATTATTTATTATTTTATTAGAAATTTTATCTAAAAAACTCTGTGGAAAATTAAAATAATCAGCAGTCATTCCATCTTCTGAAGTTACGGCTCTTAGTAAACATGTGTATTCATAGGTTCTTGAGTCACCCATTACACCAACAGTTTTTATCGGTAGAAGAGCTGCATATGCTTGCCATATTTTATTATAGAGATTATTTTTAATTAATTCATTAATAAATATAAAGTCTGCATCTTGCAGAATTTTAATTTTTTCTGAAGTAATGTTTCCAATTATTCTTATTCCTAAACCAGGTCCAGGAAAAGGGTGCTTGTAATTAATATCTTTTATTAATCCAATTGATTTACCTAAGATCCTAACTTCATCTTTAAAAAATTCTTTTAAAGGTTCAATTAGTTTCAAATTCATTTTTTTTGGCAGACCTCCAACATTATGGTGAGATTTAATCTTTGAGGTTTTACTGCCACTTGCTGATTTGCTTTCAATTATATCAGGATATAAAGTTCCTTGGGCAAGGAATTTTAAATTAGAATATTTTTTAGACTCTTTTTCAAAAATTTTTATAAATAAATTTCCTATTATTTTTCTTTTCTTTTCGGGATTTGAAATATTTTTTAAATTGTTTAAAAAAATATTCGAAGCATCAATTAATTTAACATTTAGTTTGTATTTCTTTTTAAAAACTCCGTACGTAAATTTAAATTCATTTTTTCGCATTAGGCCAGTATCGACCATAATACAGATAAGGTTTTTTTTTATTGCTTTATTGATTAATAAAGCAACTACACTACTATCCACACCGCCTGATAGAGCGCAAATAACCTTATCTTTTTTAACTTCTTTTTTAATTTCATCAATTATTCTTTTTTTTTGAGAATTAATATTCCACTTTTTTTTTATTTTACAAATTTTGGATAAAAAATTTTTAAATATCTGATTGCCATTATCAGTATGAGTCACTTCAGGGTGAAATTGAACTCCATAAATTTTTTCTTTTGTATTCTCTATTATTGTTAATTTTGACTCCTTTGTAGAGGCTATTATATGAAAATTTTTTGGCAGTTTAACAACAGCATCTTCATGACTCATCCAAACGTTTTTTTTTGTTCTAAGGAAATTATTTGTTAGTAGTGAAGATTTTTTGCTGAATAGAATAGCACGACCAAATTCTCTTTTTTTATTTGAAGGGTTTATTTTTCCTCCAAATAATTTTGCAATTAATTGTAAACCATAACAAATTCCTAAAATTGGTATTTTTTTTTTTAATATTTTCTTCGGTATCGTCTGAAAATTTTTTTTTGTTACAGTTGATGGGCCGCCAGATAAAATTATTCCTTTAGTATTTTCAGAAATTTTTTGCTTAAAAAGGTCTTTTGGTTGAATTATTTCTGAATAAACACCTAAATCTCGGACTCTTCTTGCAATTAATTTTGTTAGTTGGGAGCCAAAATCAATAATTATAATTTTATCTTTATGAAATTGCATTTATTTTGCTGATAATTTTTCAATTTCAATTTTTAGTTTTCTACTTTCATTGCACAATTTTTTACAAAAACTGCTTAAACTATTATTTAAATCATTACTTTTTTTATAGTCAGATGTTGATAATTTTAATTTTGCTAGATTTAAAATTGCTTCTTCATTTTTTGGATTTATTAAAATTACTGTATTTAAATTATTTTCTTGTAAATCTTTTTTATCTAAATTTTTGAATATTTTTGATAAGTATAAATAAGATAATTCACTTTTAGGGTTATATACTATATCTTGTTCAAATTTTAATTGTGCTTTTTTAAATTTTTTACTTTGAAAAAAATTTACACCTTCTTCAAAATATAAGCTCTTTGCATATAAAGAATTTAAAGTTAAAAATGAAAATAATAATATTGTTAATAATTTTTTCTTCATAATTTAAAATTTATTGTTTTTTGAGTCATTTCAACACTATGAACCATACTCTCATAAAATCCAGCTTTTGTAATTTTAATAAACTTTGCTTTATCTTTTATTTCACTTAAATTTTTGGCTCCAATATACCCCATTGAAGATCTCAAGCCTCCTTGTAATTGATAAATTATTTTTGATACGTTTCCTTTATACTCCACCCTTCCTTCTACTCCTTCGGGCACAAACTTAGATTTATCTTTAAAATTTTTTTGAAAATACCTGTTAGCCGATCCGTTAGACATAGCTCCTATAGAGCCCATTCCTCTATATTGTTTATAAATTTTACCTTTTGACTTAAATTTTTTTCCTGGACTTTCATCTGTTCCGGCAAATATAGAACCCATCATAATTGCATCTGCTCCAGCTGCTAATGCTTTAGGTATATCTCCTGAAAATTTAATTCCTCCATCGGAAATAATCTTTATTTTTTTTTTTCTTAATGCTTTTTTTACTTCCATAATTGCAGATATTTGCGGGACACCGATGCCGGCAACCATTCGTGTTGTGCAAATTGATCCTGGGCCAATTCCAACTTTTAAAATGTCTGCTCCTGCATTATATAATTTTTTAGCAGCCTCACCTGTTGCTATATTGCCAACACAAATCGGGGTTTTATTATTTATTTTTTTTAATTTTGATAAAACGTTCAAAACTTTTGCGCTATGACCATGTGCTGTATCTATCACGATTAAATCGACCCCATTATCATGAAGTGACTTTGCTCTATCATAGTCTTCTTTATTAGTTCCAATTGCAGCTCCAACTAGTAATTTCTTTTTTTTAACTTTATTTACTTCTTGAGATTGTTTTTTTATTGTTAAATTTCTGTGTATTATCCCAATACCTCCAGCTTTAGCCATGGCTATTGCCATAGCTGACTCGGTTACGGTGTCCATTGCTGATGATAAAAAAGGAACCTTTAAGATAATTTTATTAGTTAATTTGAGTGTTATATTTGTATTTATTGGTAAAACATCTGAATACCTTGGTAGCATCAAAACGTCATCAAAGGTTAAAGCTTCATTTATTGTACCCATATAAACTTATATACGATTATTTAAATTTATAAAGACTTTAAAGTTTCGCAGTGTAAATAAGTTTCTTTCGATTCTCTCCTGCTAGACTCGGGTTTAAAGAAATTTACTTTTTTAAATAATGATTTTGCGAGATTTTTAACCTCAATGAAATCTTCACCCATAAATAACTTAGAAACCAATACACCTCTAGGTTTAAGTATTATTTTTGAAAAATCAATCACATCTGCACACAATTGATTTGTTCTAATCGAGTCTAATGATTTATTTCCTGTGGTATCAGCTGCCATGTCAGATATTATTACGTCCAACTTTCCTTCAAAAAATTGATTTACCTTATTTTTGGTCCTTTCTTCAAAAATATCACTCTTAATAAATTCTACATTATTAATTGGATCCATATCTTTTATATCAATAGATAATACTTTTCCTTTTTGTATTATTTTACTTGCTACCTGAGCCCAACCACCTGGGGCAGATCCTAAATCTAATAAATCTGTATCTTTTTTAATAAATTTAAATTTTTTATTTAATTCTATAAGTTTGAAAGAAGCTCTAGATCTATAACCAAGAGTTTTAGATTTTTTAAAAAACTGATCTCTATGTTGTTTAATTTTCCAAGAATTACTTTTTTTAATTCTTTTTGATTTCTTCATTATAAAATATCTTCATGTTCTTCATCTGATATTTTTTTAAAATTTTTTTTATTTTGATTGTTGTAAATAATGATACTCACTGGAATAGACAATAAGTAGATTATACCAAAGGCTAGAAGTGTCTTTAAAGTATAAAACAATAATGCAATAAAAATTATTCCAATACCAAGTAGTAAAAAAACTGTTGTTTTTGGAGAAATTGAAATTTTTTTTAAAGCTAATGTCGGAATTTTACTAACAAGTAGTATAGCAATAGCGATAGTTAAATAAGGTGTTAAAATTTTAATATCAAAACCTATATTTAAATCAGTCAAATCATATATTAAAGGCATTAAAATTAATAACCCGCCAGCAGGTGATGGTATACCCTCGAAGAAATTTTTCTTCCATTCTTGATTTTCATCTACTTTCGTCAAATTAAATCTTGCTAGCCTTAAAACGCAACATACTGAATAAATTAATGTTATAGCCCAACCTAATTTTCCATAATTACTCAATTCCCAAAAGTATAAAACAAAGACTGGGGCAATACCAAAACTAACAAAATCCGTTAATGAGTCTAGTTCTTTTCCAAATTCAGACGTACCCTTAATTAACCTAGCTATTCTTCCATCTAATGCGTCTAAAATTGCTGCAAATAAAATTAAAGTGACGGCTAAGTTATAGTTTCCATCAATAGAAAATTTAATAGAACTTATACCTAAGCAAACGCCCCCCAAAGTTAAAATATTTGGAAGCAAGTATCTTGTTTTTTTTGATGTGACTAGTTTAAATTTTTTATTTTCTTCCATCAGTCTGATGCTATTAAGCTTTCACCAGCTACTACATTTTGTCCCATTTTTGCTAATACTTTTTTTCCTTTAAAATATATATCAACTCTACTTCCAAATCGTATCATTCCGATTCTTTCACCTTGTTTTAATTCTTGACCTTGTTCTACTTCACAAACGATTCTTCTTGCTATTAAACCTGCAATTTGAACAATTACAATCTCTTCTCCATTGTTTAATTTAATTTTAAAATAATTTCTTTCATTTTCTTCACTTGCTTTATCTAAAGATGCGTTCAAAAATTTACCTGGCTTATAATAAATTTCTTCAATTTTACCAGAAGATGGTACTCTATTAACGTGACAATTAAAAACGTTCATAAAAACACTAATTTTTGTGTAAGAAGTATTCTCTAATCTTAATTCTTCTGGTCCTGATTTTTCTGAAATATCTGTAATCAATCCATCTGCTGGGCTTACTAAATAACTATCATCATTTATTGAATATCTCTCCGGGTCTCTAAAAAAGTAATAAACCCACACTGTTATTAATGTTAAAACAAATCCCAAAAATTTAGAGAATAGCAAAACTATGAATGTAGCTAAAATTGAGATTGCTAAGAATTTATAGCCTTCTTTATGTATCTTTGGAAAAATTGTGTTAAACATAATTAAAAGTTTGATAATTTTTCTTAATATGTATAAAAATCCGACTTAATCAATCTATATTTATGGCAAAAATAAAAGTAAAAAACCCAGTTGTTGAGCTAGATGGTGATGAAATGACTAGAATTATATGGTCATTTATAAAAGACAAGCTTATCAAGCCTTATCTTGAGATAGACCTAAAATATTATGATTTAGGTATGGAAAGTAGAGATAAAACTGATGACCAAATAACAATTGATGCTGCAAATGCCATTAAACAATTTGGAGTAGGTGTTAAATGTGCAACTATAACTCCTGATGAAGCTAGAGTTGAAGAATTTAAATTAAAAAAGATGTGGAGATCACCTAATGGAACAATTCGAAATATATTGGGTGGAACAGTTTTTAGAGAACCTATCATTTGTAAAAATGTTCCAAAATTAGTTCCTGGATGGACACAGCCAATAGTAATTGGAAGACATGCATTTGGAGATCAATATCGCGCAACTGATTTTTTAATACCTGGTGAAGGTAAAATGGAAGTTAAGTGGACTTCGAAAGATGGTAAAGATAAAAAAGAATTTGAAGTATTTAACTTTACTGGCCCTGGTATCGCTTTATCAATGTATAATTTAGATGACTCTATTAAAAATTTTGCTAGAGCTTGTATGAATTATGGGTTGGAAAGAAAATGGCCTGTATATTTATCAACTAAAAATACAATTTTAAAAGCCTATGACGGAAGATTTAAGGATTTATTTCAAGAAGTTTTTGAAAATGAATTCAAAGATAAATTCGATAGAGACTCCATCACATACGAACATAGGCTGATTGATGATATGGTTGCTTGCGCGATGAAATGGAGCGGTGGTTATGTTTGGGCTTGTAAAAACTATGATGGAGATGTTCAATCAGATACAGTGGCTCAAGGTTTTGGTTCTTTAGGTTTAATGACAAGTGTTTTAATGACTCCAGATGGTAAAACAGTTGAGTCAGAAGCTGCTCATGGAACTGTTACTAGACATTATAGAATGCATCAACAAGGCAAAGAAACTTCGACGAACCCTATTGCTTCAATCTTTGCTTGGACCAGGGGGCTTGCCCATAGAGGTAAATTAGACAATAATGATGAACTAATTAAATTTGCTTCAACTTTAGAAAAAGTTTGTGTTGAAACTGTAGAAAGCGGATCTATGACAAAGGATCTAGCAATACTAATTGATAAATCAGCAAAATATTTAACCACAAATCAATTTTTAGAAGCAATAGATAGTAATCTTAAAAAAAAACTTAACTAATCTTTTTTAATACAGCTTTAGACGCTTCTTCAATTTTATTTTCATTATCACCCCCTGCTTGAGCAAAATCTTTTCTTCCACCACCACCTTTACCTCCCAAAATAGAAGCTGCTAATTTAACTAACTCTACAGCGTCAAATTTTTTAATTAAATCTTTCGTTACACCAACTGAAACACCTACTTTGCCATCAAGTGTAGAAAAAACAATCAGAACCCCTTTTTTAATATCTTTTTTCCCTACATCAACAATTGTTCTTAACTCTTTTGAAGGTAAGTTTTTTATCGTTTGATATCGAAATATAAAATCACTAACTTTATTATCTTTAATAATATTTTTATTTTTATCTTTAACGATATTTGCTACATTAGCCTGATCTAATTGTTTTTTTAAATCTTTTAAATTTTCAGAACTACTTAAATCAGTTTTATAATTTGGTTTGATTTTTAAGTTCTCTAATTCTTTTTTTATATCTTTAATTTCTTCAATAAGTTTATTTTCTTGGGTGAATTTAGTTTGCTTTAGATTTTTTTCATACTTTTCAAGTTGCTCAGCTCTTAAAGCTTCTACACGTCTTACACCTGAGGCTATTGATGACTGGCTTATTATTTTAAATTTTCCTATTTCCTTTGTATTGGCTACATGTGTCCCTCCACATAATTCTGTTGAAAAATATTTATTATTTTCATTTCCCATTGATAAAACACGCACTTCATCACCATATTTTTCTCCAAATAATGCTAGGGCACCATTATCTACAGCTTCTTTAGGGGTCATTATTCGAGTTTTTACATCAGTAGAATTAGAAACCATATCATTTACTAAATTTTCAATTTTAGTTATTTCGCTTTTCTCAATCGGTTTATTATGACTGAAATCAAACCTTAGTTTTTCTGGGCTAACTAAGGAACCTTTTTGAGTAACATGCTTACCTAAAGTTCTTCTTAAGGCTTCATGTAATAAATGAGTAGCAGAGTGATATGCCTTAGCATCTTTTCTTCTTTTTACATCTATTTCTAAATTAACATTATCACCCACTTTTATTGAACCTTTTGAGACTTTTCCAACGTGTACATGAAGATCGCCCATTTTTTTTTGTGTATCTAAAACATTGATTTTTCCTGTTGATGTTTCAATCACACCCTGATCTCCGACTTGACCACCAGATTCAGCATAAAAAGGAGTTTGATTTGTAATTAATTCTACTTCGTCACCTTCTTTAGCTTCTTCAATGAATTCTTTTCCTTTTGAAATTTTTAAAACCACACCTTCAGCTTTGTTAAATTCATAACCTAAAAATTCTGTAGGATTTAACTCTTCTCGGATTTTAAACCATTTTTCTTCTAAAGATTTATCGCCTGAACCTTTCCAGTTTGCTCTTGCTAAAGCTTTGCTTTTTTCCATCTCTGTATCAAAACTTTTAATATCAATCTTAATATTTCTAGTTCTTAAAATATCAGCCGTTAAATCAAGTGGAAATCCATACGTATCATAAAGTTTAAATGCAATATCTCCAGGGAGTATTTTATTCTTAACTTTGCCTAAATTTTCATCAAGAATTTTTATTCCTCTTTCAAGAAGGGAAGAAAACTTTTCTTCTTCATTTTTAAGTGTCTCTATTATTAAATCTTTTCCTTGAGAAAGTTCGGGGTAACTATTTTTCATTTCATTTAATAAAACATCAAATAATTTATAAAATATTGGTTCCTTTCTACCTAAGGTATGGGCATGTCTCATTCCTCTTCTCATAATTCTTCTTAAAACATATCCTCTTCCTTCATTGGATGGTAGAATACCTTCAGCAATTAAAAAACTACTTGCTCTTAAGTGATCTGCAATCACTCTGTGGCTTGCTATAGTTTTATTATCAATTGGCGATTTTAAAATTTCGGATGATGCTTCCATAATTTTTTTGAAATGGTCAATGTTATAATTATCATGGGTATTCTGTAATACTGCTGTCATTCTTTCTAAGCCCATACCAGTATCGACAGATGGTTTTGGTAAATTAATTCTTTTTTCTTTTGAAATTTGTTCGTACTGCATAAATACGAGATTCCATATTTCTATAAATCTATCCCCATCCTCATCCGGGCTCCCTGGAGGTCCTCCTTTTAACTTATCTCCATGATCATAAAATATTTCTGAGCATGGTCCACAAGGTCCTGTGTCTCCCATTGACCAAAAATTATCTGATGTAGAAATCTTTATTATTTTATCGTCACTTAATCCTGCTATTTTTTTCCAAAGATCAAAAGACTCATTATCTTCGTGATAGACTGTGACTAAGAGTTTTTCCTTTGGTAGTCCAAACTCTTTAGTTAATAAGTTCCATGCATGTATTATTGCTTGCTCCTTAAAATAATCACCAAATGAGAAATTGCCTAACATTTCAAAAAAAGTATGATGTCTTGGTGTGTATCCAACATTTTCAAGGTCGTTATGTTTTCCACCAGCTCTTACACATTTTTGTGCTGTTGTTGCAGTTTTAAATGGTTTTTTTTCCAACCCGGTAAATACATTTTTAAATTGAACCATGCCCGAATTAGTGAACATAAGTGTTGGATCGTTATTTGGAACTAAATTACTTGACTCTACAATTTGATGATTGTTTTTTTTAAAATATTCAAGAAATTTTTTTCTTACATCAGTCAGCAAAATTTGGCTCATGCTCTATTAGATACAGATATTTTTTAAGTTGTCTATTCAGTTTTTTTCGTCTTCTATAAGACAAATCTCTGACTTTGTGAGAAATCTTCTTCCTGTTCCATTATCCAGTGAAAACATCCCGCCAATGCCCTTTACAGCGTCTATAGTAAGATTTGTATGTTTCCATTTATCATGCTGGTCTTCGTTCATATAAAATGGAGTTCCATCAATTTCACCTAATTTTATATCACTATTTCCCACCATATACTCTTTAGCAGGATAGCACATTGGAGCACTACCATCGCAGCAGCCCCCAGATTGATGAAACAAAAGATCGTTTCCATGCACCTCTTTTAGATCACTCAGAAGTTTTTTTGCTGATAATGTTGCTTTAACTTTCATATTTGTATGGCCCGCGAGTCTATCACGGGCCATTATAATATAAGGCTTAAAAGAAACCTAATTTTTTCTCACTGTAAGACACGTGTAAATTTTTCACTTGTCTGTAATGATTTAACATCATTTTGTGAGTTTCTCTTCCAATACCAGATTGTTTGTATCCGCCAAATGCAGCATGTGCAGGGTAAGCATGATAACAATTTGTCCAAACTCTACCTGCTTGTATTCCTCTACCCATTCTGTATGCAACGTTTCCATCTCTAGTCCAAACACCTGCGCCTAATCCGTAAAGAGTATCATTAGCTATCTCCAATGCTTCTTTTTCATCTTTAAACTTAGTAACCGAAACTACTGGTCCAAAGATTTCCTCTTGGAATACTCGCATATTGTTTTTACCTTCAAAAATAGTTGGTTGGATATAATTACCTTTTTCTAAACCACTATTTAATTTAGCAACAGATCCTCCACAAAGAACTTTGGCACCTTCTTTCTTACCTAAGTCTAGATAAGATTTTATTTTTTCCATTTGTTCTAGCGAAGCTTGTGCTCCAATCATTGTTTCCATTTTCAAAGGATTGTCTTGTGTAACAGCTTTTGTTCTCTTAATGGCTCTTTCCATAAATCTATCATAAATAGACTCTTGAATTAAAGCTCTACTAGGACAAGTACATACTTCTCCTTGGTTAAGAGCGAACATTGTGAAGCCTTCTAAACATTTATCAAAGAAGTCATCATCTTTAGACAAAACATCTTCAAAGAAAATATTAGGAGATTTTCCTCCTAATTCCAAAGTGATTGGAATTAAGTTTTGAGATGCATACTGCATGATTAAACGTCCAGTAGTAGTTTCACCGGTAAAAGCAATCTTTCTAATTCTTTTAGAAGATGCTAAAGGTTTACCTGCTTCAAGACCATAACCGCTAACAATGTTTAATACACCTGCAGGCAATAAATCACCAATAAGTTCCATTAAAAGAAGTATTGATGCTGGTGTTTGCTCAGCTGGTTTTAAAACTACGCAATTCCCAGCAGCTAAAGCTGGTGCTAGTTTCCATGTAGCCATTAAAAGTGGAAAGTTCCAAGGTATAATTTGTCCAACTACACCAAGTGGTTCAGGTACATGATAAGAATATTCTTCGTTACTTATCTCACCAATAGAACCTTCTTCCGCTCTTATTACTCCTGCAAAATATCTCCAATGATCTACTACTAAAGGTAAATCAGCAGCCATACATTCTCTTATTGGCTTACCATTATCTAAACATTCTGCTGTTGCTAAAAGATTAAGATTTTTTTCAATGACGTCAGCAATCTTTAAGAGAATATTTGATCTCTCACCGATTGATGTTTTACCCCATGCAGGAAATGCTGCGTGAGCTGCGTCTAAAGCAAAATCGACATCTTTTTCATTCGATCGTGGCACCTTACAGATAACTTCATTAGTGATAGGAGAAGTATTATCAAAATACTTTCCAGATTTAGGTTCTACAAATTTACCGTTTATGTAGTTTCCATATTTAGATTTGAATGGAAATTTAACCTTCAAATGAGAGGTATCTAGTGATGATGACACTTTCGAGCTTGTTGCTTGTTGTGTACTCATTTTTCCCCCTTTTGTTTTAGTTGTTAATTAAAACCAATCTGAACAGCATTGTACATATATATTTTTTTTAAATTTATTTGGTGTACCAAATATAGTGTTCATCAATTTATAGTTGTAAAAAAGGGATGAACGGGGAGATTTTACTCTCCCCGTTAAATGATGGCAGAAGATTTATTTATCTTCTTTATCTTCTTTATCTTCGCTAATTTTTTCGTTTGGTGAAGGATTTCCTTCTAACTCTTTAGTTATAGCAGCGGCTTTATCTCGTATTATTTTTTCAATTTCTACTGCTACTTCAGGATTTTTCTGTAAGTAAGTCTTAGCATTTTCTCTGCCTTGACCTATTTTTTCACCTTTATAAGCATACCAAGCGCCTGATTTTTCTACTACGCCTGCTTTTGCTCCAAGATCTATTAATTCACCTAATTTACTTATTCCTTTTCCGTACATTAAGTCGAATTCTACAACTTTAAATGGCGGCGCAACCTTGTTTTTAATTACTTTAACTCTAGTTGAGTTTCCAATAATTTCATCTTTTTCTTTAATTGCTCCTATTCTTCTAATATCCATTCTTACGGAAGAATAAAATTTAAGTGCATTTCCACCTGATGTTGTTTCTGGGTTTCCAAACATTACACCAATCTTCATTCTAATTTGGTTTATGAATATCACCATAGTGTTAGACTTAGATACAGATCCAGTTAATTTTCTTAAAGCCTGGCTCATAAGTCTTGATTGTAAGCCAACATGATGGTCACCCATTTCACCTTCTAGTTCAGCTTTTGGAGTTAATGCTGCTACAGAATCTACTACTAACACTGAAATTGAACCCGACTTGATAAGTGTGTCAGTTATTTCTAAAGCTTGTTCACCTGTATCTGGTTGTGAAATTAGTAATTCTTCAGTCTTAACACCTAATTTTTTTGCATAAATTGGATCCATTGCATGCTCAGCATCTACAAAAGCGCATATACCACCAGCTTTCTGAGCTTCTGCAACAACTTGAAGTGCTAATGTCGTTTTTCCTGATGACTCTGGACCATATATCTCAATAATTCTCCCTTTTGGTAAACCACCTATTCCCAGTGCTATATCCAAGCTTAGTGAACCAGTTGAAACCGCTTCTATGTCTAAAGCTTGTTGTTGACCAAGTCTCATTACTGATCCTTTACCAAAGTTTTGGTCTATTTGACTGATTGCAGCGTCTAGAGACTTGTTTTTTTCCTTTAATTCTTTCTCTTTTTTATCGTCTGTTTTTACGATTTTTAAGTTATTTTTTGTCATTTTTATCCTTTTTTGTTGTTCGAATCGTTATACTAAATGTACACATTTTGTTCTTTTTTTCAACTGCTTAAATATTCTAAAAAAAACAGCTATTTTAGAGATTTAATTGAAAGTGATCCTGATTGCATAGCTAGTTCAAATTGAGAAACGATAAAGTCTCTTTCAGCTTTAGCAAAGGCGATTCTAGCATCTAGTAATAAGCTTCTTGATTGAATTACTTCCAATGTTGTTCTTGTATTGCCAGAGTCATATTCTAAGGTAATTCCTTCATTAGCTATTTCGGCGGCTTTTAGTTGGGCTTTTGTTGCTTGGAGAACACCTTTTGTTGACTGATATTTAGACCAAGAATTTGAAGTCTCTGTTGTTATTTTATTTTTCATATCTTGAAATATCAATTGGTAGCGTTGCTTATTAAAAGTAGATTTTTTAATTGAAGATATATTTTCACCACCCTTAATTAAGGGCCAAGAAATAGTAGCTTTAACTGTTTCTTGATCAATTTCGTCAATTGTAGAGCTAAAATCTTTGTTTTCTGTTTTAGAGTAATTTATTGAAGCTGTTGGAGATAATCTAGATTTTTCTATATTTAAGTCCTTTGAAGCTATCTCATAATCCAGTTGAGCAATTAAAAGATCGGTATTGTTAAGGTTGGCTAATTTAATAGACTCATCTAGTGTGTTAGGTAAAACCAAAATGGCTTCTTCACTTAAATTTTTGTAAATTGGCGCTTTATCACCAATTATTCTTTCAAAGTTATTTTGAGTAGCCAAAAGTTCTGTTTTAGCTTTAATTAGGTTTGCTTTAGCTCCAGCAAGTGAAGACTCCGATTGAGCTAAATCAGTTAAGGTAATTTCTCCTTTTTGAAGCCTTGCGTTATCTGACTCTACTTGTCTTTCAAATAAATCAACATTTGATAAATTAAAATTATTACTTTTTGACTTAAATATTAAATCAAAATATGCTGAAGCAGAATCAATAATAGTTTGTTGAGTGACTTTTTTTAAAGATAGATTTGCTTTTTGTATTTCTAATTCAGATTTTTTAAAAGTATTTAATCCTTTGAAGCCTGAAAAAATTTTTTGCTCAATAGAAATAGATTTACTTTCGGAATCAGAATTAGTATCTGTTAAACTAGATCCGTTTTGATTGGTTCTATTAGTAGATGTAGTACTACTTTGATTTCCAGAAATAGATATACTTGGTAAAAATTCACTTCTAGAAATATTTTTACTTTGTTTAGCAGACTCAAAGACTTTTTTTTCGGCATTTAACTGTAAATTATTTTTTAAAGCTCTGTCTATATAAAATTTTAAATTATCTTCAGCTTGAAGATTAGAAAAAATTAAAGAAATTATTAATGTTGAAATTATTTTTTTCATTTAATTAAATTTAATAGATTTTAATCTATGTTTTGTATCAATTTTAATCATCGTATGCGCTTTATAAGTTAAAGTTTTTATCATATGCTTAGTTATTCTTTCATAAAACATAATAAAATTTTTTATTTTATGTTTTGACATTATCTTTTTTCCTTTTAAATTTCTTTGTAATTTTTTTTCTTGTAATAATCTCCATTTAAAAACATATTTAAAACTTGGAACTTTTAAAAATATAATTTTATCAATTAATTTAAATATTTTTTTATAATCTTGTTTAAGTTCCTGATTAACTTTATTTCTCCACGTTTTCTTGTAATCGTTCTGTTTTTCTAGTTTATTTATCGATATTAATAAATCTTTTTTTTTTTGAGGTTCTGCCCCAACACACCAACCTTCAAATACCACTACATTTGGTTTTTTTTTGACTTTAAGCCATTTATTCTTTGAAGCTCTGTTGTCAATTGCTTTATCAAATTTAGGTATAATTATCTTTTTAAATTTAGAACTCTTTAAATTTTTTATACAACTATAAAGCATTTTAGTATCGTGAGTACCTGGGACTCCTCTAGTGAGAAATAAAGGGCTAATTTTCTTAGCCATTATTTTTCTTTCCTTTATTGTTTTATAGAAATCGTCAATTGAAAATACTATTGTTTCTAAATTAAAATTCTCTTTAAGGATTATTTTTAGAATATTTGAAATAGTTGATTTTCCTGATCCTTGACCACCTGACAAGCCTATGATTTGTGTTTTTTTGTGTTTTAAATAATTTGTGTTAATCATTTTACTAATTGGTAGAAAAAAATTATTTAGTTGGCCTATTTTATCTCTAAATGGTTCTGAAATTACTTCTTGGGATTTAATAAATTTTAAGTACTTATATTTTAATTTATCGTAACTCTTTTGTTTTGGTTTCATTAGCTTATTTTTTATCTAATGGATGATTTTTTCCATCATTTATCAAAATATCTTCGAGTTCGAAAGAATCAATTTCATCAATACACCCCACGTTAAATCCTGTCATTGAAGGATTAATTCTTGGATTGTGATGAGTGTAAATACCGCAAATAGAGCAGAAAAAATGTTTAGCGACCATAGTGTGGAATTGATAAATTTTTAATTTGTCCGAGCCTTTTATTATTTTGAAGTCTTCATTTTTAACCATCGACATAATTGCCCCTTTTCTTTTACAAATGGAGCAGTTGCATTTAATGGTCTTTTTTAAATCGTTCGATAGGTTTATCTCCGCTTCTATTGCTCCACAATGGCATTTTAGTTTTTTCATATTTTTTAAATTTGGTTTAGTTACACTACTTCTGTTTAATTATATCCACAATAGTCTAAAATTTATTACGAATGTTCATGTTTTGATTCCTTTTTGATTCTGTTTGGGACTCTATTTACAACCTTTTAGTGTGTAATTTCTTCTATTCTACTTAAATTATTATGACTTTCTTTCAACTCATCTTTTTTCTCTCGTAGTGAAATGATAAATATTACTAAATTAAATATAACAATTAAAATTTGAAAAAAAATAGAAATATTCCCCAAGAACATATTTATAAAACTTAATATTATTATTAAAAATGTTGACCTCAGAAAAACTTGATATTTAAAGACTGCAATAATTGCGAGGGAATGCATTAAAAGTTTTAAAAGCGACATTTTTGATGGACCAAAATATCTTTTACCTCTTATAGAGTCTATTTCACCAAATTCTGGTATAATTTTTTTTAACGTTCCTGAATAACTGCTCCATAAACTTGCTTCTGAGTTTAATTTTTCTACATCTTTTTTTGTTAAACAACTATAGTTACCAAAATTTATATATTTACCAGTAAATACATAAGTAATAATTTTATGAATTTGATATAAGAGCTGGAAAATAGGACCTTCAGATCTTTTTATTCTTTTCGCTACAATTGAAATATTAGATTTATTTATTGACTCGTTAATTAAATTTTTTATTTCAACCGGTCTATCTTCTCCATCTCCATCCATTAAAATAAGGTTATTAAATTCTTTATTTTTTTCAACGTATCTTATACCAAAAGCATTGCATCGAGCATGGCCTCTATTTTCTTTCATATTAAAAATCTGAATAGAATTAATATTACTTGGCTTAATTAATTTTGGTTGTTTAATTGTGGATGCATCATTTACTATCATTAAATCGAAGCTAATATTTTTATAATCTTTAACATTTTCATTTATTTCAGAAATAAGTTTTATTAAAGACTCCCAATCATTAAATACCGGTATTAAGATTATAATTTTTTTCATCTTTTACCAATCATACAATATCCAACTGGTGCAATTTTACCAAATACACCTGGGCATATTTCTTTTAATATTTTTGAGTTACCCACGTATATAACACCTTGATCATCCTTCACTTTAGAAGCTTTGTTTTTAAGATCATTAAACCAAACTGGTCTTGAGTTTAGATGATAAGACAAATTTCCTGCGAACCATTCATCACCAATAACTATTTTTATATCATTCACAAAATTATCATTCCATTTATTCTGAACTAATCTCGCTATTTCTTTTCCTGGAAAATCAGTTCTCTTATTTTTATCATATATTGATATTCCTAAATAAATAGCAGGTGATAAAACAAATAAAAATAAAAAAAATATTAAAAATTTTCTTATTTTTTTTAGATCAATATTTTTACGAAATATTTCTATAAAAAGAGTTCCAAAAAATAAATAAAATGGTGTCATCCACATTGTTCGTA
>JAOHKR010000015.1 GCA_028101445.1 Candidatus Pelagibacter sp.
AAATATTTTCCACAATCTAACCCTAAACTCTACTGCTTTTGGTTTAAGCATTTTAGGTAAATAAATATGATATCTTCCAATTTTTATTCCCATATCCCATAATTTTCTTCTTTCTTCAGTTGGTATAGCTTTAACAACTTGTTCAACATTATTTCTTTTTACAACACCATTATTTTCATAAAGTTGAAAAACTAATCCTCGTAAATATTTATTCTCAATTTTATGTTTAGTTAGTTTAATCAGATCACCTAAGACTTTATCGATATGATCATTTAACCATTTATTTAAATATAAAATCAATTTATTTTTTGAGTCTAAACTTAAGGCGTCGTCAGCTATAATATCAATTTCTGGATTTAGGTAACTATTACCTTTTTTTAACCAAGCTATTGGATTGTCTTTCCAAATTATCTTATTTTCATTACTAATTTCAATTTCTCCATTTGATACAATATTATCAACTCTTTTTATTAATTCTTCTTCAACACCTTTTCTAGCTGCTTTTTTTATTGATTTAATATCTGTATCTAAGGTTTTTGATGTAACCTCAATTAGAAATTTTAAACCCTTTAACTCGCCAATCAATTGACCATCAATATGAATTTTATTTTCTTCATTTATTTTCGTGTTTAAAACAAGATCCTGTTTTAAACTTCGGGAAAGAATGCTAATTTTCTTGTCTATAAAACTTTTAGTTAACTCATCATGTAGTTTATCTGAAAGTTTATCCTCAATATTTTTTGTTAGTTGAACCCAGTAATCTGAATTTTCGACCCAGTTTTTTTTATTTGCTACGTAAGACCAAGTTCTAACATTTGACAGTCTATGAGATAAGAGATCTACATTGCCATGATCTTTCTCAAGACCTTTAAGTTGATCCTTCATAAATGAACTCGGAATCCTTCTTTTTCTGGTAGTTAAAAACTGAAAAACTTTATCTATTATATTGATATGTTGTCCATACGCCTTTTTTTCAAAATCCGGAATTTGACAACATTCCCAAAGTAGATCTAAATTTTTATGATAAATAATATTATTTGTACCTTTTTTTAAAAAAAATCTTAACACACTTTCATCAAGGGAGTCATTTGTTCTTAAAAGATTTTTTTGATTTGGTTTTTGTTCAAGAGACTCAATAAGTTTTTCGGGAGAAACAAAGTCCAATTTTGAGTTTCTCCAATATATCATTTTCGTATCAGGCAATTGGTGTTTTTCTATTTTTTCAATTTCATCTGAGTTTAAAGTTTCACAATCTCCTGTGGTTCCAAAACCACCATCATTTTTATATCTACCTGCACGACCTGCAATTTGCGACATTTCAATAAGGTTAAGTCTTCTAGTTTTTTTTCCGTCAAATTTTTTAAGATTTGAAAAGTAAATTTCATTGATGTCCATATTCAAACCCATTCCAATGGCATCTGTAGCTATTAAGTAATCAACATCTCCAGATTGATACAATCCAACTTGTGAATTTCTAGTTTTAGGACTTAAAGACCCCATGATAACCGCTGCGCCTCCTTTTTGTCTTCTTACTAATTCAGCAATCGCATAAACTTCCTCTATTGAAAATGCTATAATTGCTACTTTTCGATCTAACCTAGAAATTTTTTTTATTCCTGAATAGCTTAAGCTCGAATATCTTTCTTTTTTTTCAAACTCCACTTCGTTAATTAAATCATTGATTATACTAGCCATTACCTGCGAACCTAGAAACATTGTTACTTTTGTTCCACGAGCTTCCAGCATTCTTTGAGTAAAAATATGACCTCTTTCTCGATCAGCACACATTTGAATTTCATCTATGGCAACAAAATCAACTTCCTTATCTTTTGGCATAGACTCAACTGTACAAATAAAATATTGGGCTGTTCCAGGAATAATTTTTTCTTCACCAGTAATTAACGCTACTTTTTCAATTCCAACTTTTTCTATACATTTTTCATACACTTCTCTTGCAAGAAGTCTTAAAGGCAAACCAAAAATACCCGTGTCATGTTCGAGCATTTTTTGAATGGCAACATGAGTCTTCCCTGTGTTTGTTGGTCCTAACAGAGCTATTATTTTTTGAGATTGATTTTCCATTTTTGTGTTGGGTAATTTTTTTTATACTATATGTAGATCAAATTTGAGAACAAAATAGGAGTAAAACATGACCGAATCATTTTGTCAAATGTTCCTATTTTTAAATATTTATTTGACTTTAAACATAAAGTCCCCGTATAGGTGGTTATCTATAAAGATGTCAAATAGATTAAAAAACAAAATCCTCAAGCTAAAAGAGTCTTCAACACTTGTAATTAATGAGAAGTCAAAAGCATTAATCAACAAAGGGAAAAAAGTATATCAGTTTGGTTTTGGTCAATCACCATTTCCAGTTCCTGAGAAAATAGTTGAAGCATTAAAAAATCACGCTCACAGAAAAGAATATTTACCAATTCAGGGTTTACCAAAATTAAGAGAAGCTATTTCAAATTATTTGCAAAATAAAACAGGAAATATCTACCCCAAGGAAAATATTCTAATTACACCAGGGTCGAAAGAAGCCATGTTGCTAATGCATATTGCCTTTAATGGTGAAATTATAATACCAGCACCAGGTTGGGTGTCTTATGAACCCCAAGCTCAAATAGGATCTAACAAAGTTCATTGGTTAGAAACTTCAAGAGCTAATAATTGGTTTCCTACGGCAGATGAACTGGAGAAAAAAATAAAAAAAATTGGCAAAAAGAAAAATTTGATTTTTATTCTTAATTCACCAAACAATCCATCCGGTTCAGTTTGTAAAAATTTAAAAGAATTAGCTAAAGTGGCAAGAAAATATAAAATAATAGTACTATCTGATGAAATTTATACCGATTTAACATTTGAAAATAATTATAACTCTATATCTAAATATTACCCTGAGTTAACTTTCATAACTGGTGGTTTAAGTAAATGGTGCGGAGCTGGTGGATGGAGATTAGGTTTTTTAGCCGTTCCAAATAAATTAACTGATTTCTTATCATGCTTAAAATCATTAGCCAGTGAATCTTATTCGACCGTTAATACACCTACTCAATTTGCAGCTGCAGAAGCTTATAGTGGAAATTATGATGAATACAAAAATAAAGTAAAAGGTATTTTAAATGCCATAGGGAATTATGTTTATAATAATTTAAAATCGAATAAAGTTTTGTTAAGACCACCTCAAGGAGCTTTTTATTTAATGCCAGAGTTCAAAAACAAAAAATATAAAAATTCTTCAAAAATGTGCGAGGCAATATTAAAAGATACAGGGGTAGCTATGTTGCCAGGATCAGATTTTGGATTTAAACCTAAAAAAATGTTAACTAGATTAAGTTACACAGACTTTGACGGAGCAGAATTTTTTAATAATGTTTCAAACTATAATTCAGTAGATGATGATATGATCAAAAAGTATGCCCCAAATGTAGTTGAAGGCGTTTCAAATTTGTCAAATTGGGCTAAAAATTTATAAGATTCCCTTTGACCTAAGTTATATAACGTAGTTTAATTATCGAATAACAACAAACAGGAGATCAAATGAAAAAAATGATATCTATGATTTCAGCAGTTTTAGTAACGTTTGCTTTATCAAGCCCGATTACTTCAATCGCAAAATCAGCAGAGTTCTTTACGATAGGAACAGGTGGACCAACTGGAGTATATTTCCAGACAGGTAACGCGATTTGTAAAATGTTACATAAATCAGCGATAAGTGCTGACCACGGTAGAAAAAAAGGTACAGCTAAAGCTTACAGATGTACTGCACCTTCAACTGGTGGATCAAACTATAATATTGGTCAAATTAAAGACGGTGAGTTTCAATTTGGTGTTGCCCAGTCTGACTGGCAATATCATGCTGTGAATGGAACTAGCAAATGGGAAGGAAATCAGTTTAGTAATTTAAGAGCTGTATTTTCAGTTCACAACGAGCCATTCCAAATTTGGGCAAGTAAAAAATCTAAAATTAAAGATTTTAAAAGCTTAAAGGGAAAAGTGGTTAATATTGGTAACCCTGGTTCTGGTCAAAGAGGAACCATGGAAGAGCTAATGAAAGCAATGGGAGTTGACAACAGTTACTTTAAATCAGTTACTGAATTAACTTCATCTGAGCAAGTAAAAGCACTTTGTGACGGTAAAATAGATGCATTCGGATATTCAGTAGGATTTCCAAATGGAGCTATGGAACAAGCTGCAACTTGTAAAGCTAAAGCTAGCCCAATTAATTTAACTGGTGCTCCAGTTCAAGGTTTAATTAGTGGCGCTGACTATTATGCTAAAGCAGTAATTCCAAAAGGAACTTACTCAAATCAGAAAAAAGACGCGACAACATTCGGTGTAAAAGCTACAGTTGTTACAAGCGCTGATGTCTCTGAAGAATTAGTATACCTAGTTACTAAAGCTGTAATGGATAACTTTGATGATTTCAAGGCTCAACATCCAGCATTTGGATTCTTGAAAAAAGAAGACATGATTAAAGCTGGTTTATCTGCTCCATTACACCCAGGTGCAATTAAAGCTTACAAAGAAGCTGGGTTAATGTAATCCAACTTTAAAAGTTAATTAAAAAAGGCCCAATATTTCTTGGGCCTTTTTTTTTATAATCATGTATCTTGTAAAAAATGAATAAAAATATTCAAAATGAAATCGTAGATAAAATAAGTGAGGATATATCTCCTACACGAAATTTAACAGGTTTACATTTAAAGATAGTTCTAGGTATTGCAATCCTCTGGACATTTTTTCAACTTTGGTACGCTTCACCTTTTCCTTTTTGGTTTAATATTGGAATGTTTAAAGGTTTGCCGGCAAGAGCAATTCACCTAGGTTTTGCTTTAACATTAACTTTTTTAATTTTTCCAGTAGCTAGAGGAAAAAAAATTTCGATCTATGATGTTATAATTAGTGTTGTGGCAGCATTTTGCTGTCTTTATATTTACGTTTTTTATGACGATCTGGTTAATAGAGGAGGGATACTTTTAGTTAAAGAGATATTTGGTTTCAAAGTTCCAATTGAAATTTTTATTGGAACGATTGGTATTTTAATATTATTAGAAGCAACAAGAAGAGCCATTGGTCTTCCTTTAGTAATAATAGCAATTTGTTTTCTCTTATTTTCTTATTTTGGTCAATATGCTCCAGATATTATTTCACATGGAGGGCTTTCTCTAAAAAGACTAGTAGGTTTTCAGTGGTTTGATCAAGAAGCAATATTTGGAATACCAATAGGTGTATCTGTAGACTTTATATTTTTATTTGTATTATTTGGAGCGCTTTTAGAAACCGCAGGTGGAGGAAAATATTTTTTAGATTTAGCATTTGCAATGGTAGGCAAAATGCGAGGTGGCCCAGCTAAAGCAGCGATACTTGGATCTGGCATGACTGGAATGATTTCAGGATCTTCTATTGCTAATACAGTAACTACTGGAACTTTCACAATTCCTATTATGAAAAAAACTGGCTTTTCAAAAGAAAAAGCTGGAGCGATAGAAGTGTCATCATCTGTCAACGGTCAAATTATGCCACCAGTAATGGGTGCTGCAGCCTTTGTAATGGCAAGCTTTATAGGAGTAACTTATTTTGAAGTAGTTAAGCATGCGTTTTTGCCAGCTATAATCTCTTATATTGCTTTATTTTATATATCACATCTTGAGGCATTAAAATTAGGGCTTAAGGGAATGGATGATAGTGATGTTCCACATTTAAAGAAAACATTTCTATCAGGATTACACCATTTAATACCGATTTTTGTTTTAATTTATTTACTGGTATTTATGAGATATACAGCTTCATATTCGATTTTCTACGCAACATTTTCATTAATATTAGTAAATTTAATTAATCGATTACTTAAAAATAGTGATTTAAAAACTGGTATAAAAAATTGGTATAATCAAACAGTTATTGGTTTTCAAAAAGGTGCAATCAATATGGTGGGTGTTGGAATCGCCATAGCAACTGCAGGAGTAATTGTTGGTGCAGTTGGGTCAACAGGATTAAGTACCAATTTAATTATCGTGATTGAAACGATAGCTAGAGACAATGTGATTATTTTAATTTTGTTAACTATAGTTTTATGTTTACTCCTTGGAATGGGGCTACCAACTACAGCCAATTATGTTGTTGTTGCATCTTTAATGGCAACAGTACTAGTGGATGTTGGTAACGCATCAGGATTTGTTTTTCCTCTAATAGCCGTTCACCTATTTGTATTTTATTTTGGTTTAATGGCAGATGTAACCCCACCTGTAGGCTTAGCCTCTTATGCAGCAGCAGCAATTTCTGGAGGTGACCCTTTAAAAACGGGACTACAAGCTATTTGGTATAGTTTAAGAACTGGTATCTTGCCTATTGTATTTTTATTTAACCACGAATTACTTCTTATTGGGGTAGATAATATTTGGCATGCTTTATTAGTAATAATTACTTCTTTAATTGGTATTTTAGTTTTTACATCCGCAACTCAAAGATGGTTTATTAATAAATTAAGATTTTATGAAGTAGCAGCATTTTTAATTATTTCACTATCTTTTTTAGCACCTGATTTTGTTTTAAATAAATTTTATCCAAAGTTTAATGAGCAAAAACTATCTGCTGACATAATTCAAAATTTAACATTTAATCCAAAAAAAGAAGTTCATATTAAAGTCACACGACTAACAGGCTATGGAGAAAGATATAAATTATTTGTGATTGACAAAAATAAATTTCAAAATGATTATAAAATAGAAAATTATGGAGTTAATCTTATAGAACAAGACAACAAGTTAATCGTAGATAAACTTGATTGGAAAGGTGAAGCAAAAAAATCAGGGATACAAATGGGAGATATCATAAGCAATTTTAAAATTGAAAATCCAGATAGACCACACAAAGCAATTATTTATCCATTTGCTTTAACTTTTTTATTATTTTTTGGATATCTAAATTATAGAAGAAAAGTTTAAAGAATTTTCCAAGTCCCAGAGGCAGAAATAACTAGTCCTTTGTCGTTAGTAACTTCACAATTAATAAATACTAAAGTTTTTGTTTTTTTTAAAACCTTAACAGTTCCTTTAAGAATATCATCAAGCATACCTGCTGATATAAATTTAATATCTAAATTTATTGTTACACACCGCCTATCACCAGCAACTCTATGCGCTGCGGTTCCCATACCAGTATCTGCAATTGTAGAGAGAAAACCACCATGTGCAATCTTTCCTGTGTTTAAATGCATGCTTTGCACTTTAACTGTGAATTCATAATTAGTTTCATCGATCTTTTTCAGATCAAGACCCCCAAGATATTTCATAAAACCTTTATTAGTTTCATCCATACTTTTTTTTATCATAAATTGGCATTAGTTGTGAAAAAATTACTGCAGATAAAATTAAAAATATTCCCAAAATTTTAATTTCATTTAAGAATTGATCTAATATTAACCAAGCAAATATAGCCGCAAAAACTCCTTCAAGAGAGAATACTATTGCTGCTGGAGCTGGAGAAATATTTTGTAAGCTATATGTTTGTAATAAAAAAGCTAAACCACTTGATAAAACACCGACATATATAATTTCATATGAGTCTTTTAAGATATTGCTAATTGAGGGGTCTTCGAAAAAGTACATAGGGGGCATTAAAATTAAGAAAGCAACTAAACATTGAGACATCGCTATAGTTATTGGATAATTAAAAAAATCAATTGTTTTTCTTATTAGCAATATATGAACTCCCCAACAAAAGGCACTTAGTATTCCAAGAGAGTCGCCTAATCTAACAGAAGTATTTTTTAGTTCGCTTAAAAGTAATCCTCCCACTAAACAAATTAGTACAGCTGGCCAAATCGACCAATGCATTTTTTTTGAAAAGACAAAATATGAAATAACTGGCACCACCAAAACATAAAAAACTGTGAATACACCGGTATTCGCAACATCTGTATAAATTAAAGAAATTTGTTGTAACTCTTGCCCAACGGCTAAAATAAATCCTAGAAAAAATAAAAAATAAGCTACTTTTTTCTTATTAATTTTTTTTAAATTTATTTTTTTAAATTCAAAAATAAAAAAGAAAGGCAGTAAGGTTAAAAAACCAACTAAAAATCTTCCAACATTAAAAGTGTGTGGACCAATAAAATCCATACCCATATCTTGAGCAACAAATGCTGATCCCCATAGAATTGAAGTAATGATTGCGCAAATAAGGGAGAATGTTTTCTTATCCATGAAGCTTGTTATCTAAAGAATAGTTAGACAGCAAGTTTAAAAGCAAAATCTTTACCTAGGCATTTACCTAAATAAACGCAAAATCTTGCTCCTTCAGCACCATCTATTATTCTATGATCATAAGACAAAGATATAGGTAAAATTTTTCTAGAAACTATTTTGCCATTTTCTTTTACTAGTCTGTCAAAATTTTTGCCTACGCCCAAGATAGCAACTTCAGGAGGGTTTATTATCGGAGTAAAGTGAGTGCCACCAATTCCACCCAGGCTAGATATAGTCATCGAACCGCCAAAAAATTCTTTCTTATCAATTTTAAGCTCTCTACACAGCTTGCTTGTATTCTTTAACTCTTCACCAATTTTTTGAATGCTCATTTCATTTACATTTCTTATTTTAGGAACCATTAAACCATGAGGCGTATCAACAGCAAAACCAATATGAAAATATTTTTTGTATGTAATTTTGCTAGAGTTTACATCTATAGAAGCATTAAAGTTTGGAAATTCTTTCAGAGCACTAACTAAAGCTTTTGCAATAAATGCTAAAGGAGTAACTTTAATTTTTTCACTTGTATAATAGTCATATAAAGAAGATCTAAACTGTTCCATTTCAGTAATATCAATTTCCTCATGCTGCGTTACATGTGGAATTTCTGTCCAAGACCTTACTAGGTGAGGACCCGAAAGTTTTTTGACTCTTGGAATGTCTTTAACTGAAACTTCTCCAAATTCTTCGTGGGGATATTCTTCCATATGTTTAGAAGTTTCTTTTTTCTGAACTGCACCTTGGCTAACAGTTACTTGAGAACGTATAAATTTTTTTACATCATCTTCAGAAACTCTTCCTGATCTTTGTGTTCCAGGAACTATTGATACATCTGCTCCAAGCTCACGTGCAAATCTTCTAACTTTAGGACTAGCTGAACCCTTACCGCTTAGAGGAATAGGTGAGATAAGATTTTTTGTTGTAGCTTCTTTTGCAGGAACCAAAACATCTACTTTATTTTCTTTTTTAAGTTCTTCTTTTTTTATTTCTTCTTTTTTCTCTTTAGAATCTAAAGTTAATATTAAATCACCTTTATTAATTTTATCACCCACTGATACATTAACCTTTTCTATTTTTCCTGAATGAGTAGACGGTACTTCGACGCTAGATTTGTCACTTTCTAAAGTAATGATAGAATCATTTTTATTAATTGTTTGACCATCTTTAACGAGCACTTCAATTACCTCTACATCTTTGAAGTCCCCCATATCTGGTACAATAATTTTTAAATTTGCCATTATAAATTTGCCGGAAAATCTTTATCTTTATTAATCTTATATTTCTTTAATGCTTTTTCTGCTGCGTCAGATCCGATCAATTGTTCTTTTGATAAGGCACTTAACGTGTAAGCAACAATATGTTCTTTATCTACCTCAAAAAATTTTCTTAAGTTTTTTCTTGTATCACTTCTTCCATATCCATCAGTTCCAAAAGAATAAAATGATTTATCTGTATAAGGCCTGATTTGATCCGAGAAAGCTCTAGTATAATCAGAAGCAGCAATGATAGGACCATCTCTTTTTTCTAAACATTTATGTACATAAGATTTTTTTGTTTTTTCATTAGGATTTAAAAGATTTAATCTTTCTGTCTCCATACCATCTCTTCTTAGCTCATTAAAACTTGTGACACTCCAAATATCAGAATCGATACCATATTCTTTGTTTAATATTTCTGAAGCTGCAATAATTTCTCTCAAAATTGTGCCTGATCCAAGAAGTTGTACTTTCGTTTTTCCCTTATTATTGTTTTCTTTAAAAAGGTACATTCCTTTTAAAATACCTTCATCGCATCCTTTTGGCTTTTCAGGATGAGTGTAGTTTTCATTCATTGCAGTTATATAATAAAAAACTTTTTCTTTTTTTTCATGCATACGTCTCAAGCCTTCTCTAAAAATTGTAGCCATCTCATAAGAAAATGTTGGATCATAGCTTATACAATTTGGGATATTTGAAGCTAATAATTGGCTGTGACCGTCTTGGTGTTGTAGACCCTCACCAGCTAAAGTTGTTCTGCCAGCCGTAGCTCCGATCAAAAATCCTCTGGCTTGTGAATCACCTGCTGCCCAAGCAAGATCTCCGATTCTTTGAAAACCAAACATAGAATAGAATATATAAATTGGTATCATCTCAATATCATGATTTGTATAAGCGGTGGCTGCAGCTATCCAAGATGACATCGCACCGGCCTCATTAATTCCCTCCTCTAAAACTTGGCCACTTTTATCTTCTCTGTAAGAACTTAATTGTTCTGAATCTACAGGCTCATATTTTTGACCCTCATGAGCATAAATTCCTATTTTTTGAAAAAAGCCTTCCATCCCAAATGTTCTGGCTTCGTCAGGTATTATAGGAACTAATCTTGGAGCTACATTCTTATCTCTTAGCAATGCTGTCATCATTCTAACAAGCGCCATTGTTGTAGACATTTCTTTTTCACCAGTTGACTTCATAAATGCATCAAAAATATCTTTAGAAGGTGCTTTAATTTGTTTAGCAAATGATGATCTCTCAGGTATAAACCCCCCAAGCTTTAATCTTCTTTCCTTTAAATATTTCATTTCCTCAGAATTTTCACTAGGTTTGAAATATTCTATATTTTTAACCTGTTTATCTGTAAGGGGAACATTAAATCTGTCTCTGTAATAGAGTAGATCCTCTTCATCTAATTTTTTTTGTTGATGAGTTGTATTTACACTTTCCCCAGTTTTACCCATTCCATACCCTTTAATAGTTTTAGCTAATATTACAGTTGGGGAGCCAGTATTTTGCATCGCAGTGTTATACGCCGCATAAACTTTATGAGGGTCGTGTCCACCTCGATTTAATTTCCATATATCTTTATCAGTCATTGATGAAACAAGCATTTTAAGTTCAGGATATTTTCCAAAAAACTTATCTCTTACGTAAGAACCGCCTTTTGCTTTAAATACTTGGTATTCACCATCAACACACTCATTCATTCGCTTAACTAATAATCCAGATTTATCTTTTGCCAGTAATTGGTCCCAGTATGATCCCCATATAACTTTAATTACATTCCAACCTGAACCTCTAAAACTTCCCTCAAGTTCTTGAATGATTTTACTATTTCCTCTAACTGGACCATCTAGTCTTTGTAAATTACAGTTAACTACGAAAATTAAATTATCTAATTTTTCTCGTGCGGCCAAACCAATTGCTCCCAATGACTCTGGTTCATCCATTTCACCATCACCTAGGAAGACCCATATTTTTCTACCCTCATCTTTAATAAGACCTCTATTAATTAAGTATTTTAAAAATCGAGCCTGATAAATTGCCATGATGGGTCCAAGCCCCATAGACACAGTAGGAAATTGCCAAAATTTTGGCATCAACCAAGGGTGAGGGTAAGAAGAAAGTCCACCAGGGTTTACTTCTTGTCTAAACCCATCTAATTGTTTTGAAGTTAATCTTCCCTCCAAAAAAGCTCTAGCATACATTCCTGGTGCAGAGTGTCCTTGAAAATAAATTAAGTCCCCACCAAATTTGTTATTTTTTGCTCTCCAAAAATGATTCATACCTACATCATAAAGCGTAGCAGCAGAGGCAAAAGTTCCAATATGACCACCTAACTCTGGACTTTTCTTATTAGCTTTTACCACCATCGCAGCGGCATTCCATCTAATATAAGCTCTAATTCTTTTTTCAATATTTTGATCACCAGGAGATTTTATTTCAGCTTCGGGCGGGATAGTATTTATATATGGTGTTGTTCTAGTATCAGGTAATATCAAGCCTGATTTGTAAGCTTGATCAATTACTTTATTTAATAAATAGCTAGCTCTTGATGAACCGTCATTTTCAATAACTGAATTTAGAGATTCGATCCATTCATTAGTTTCAACAGGATCGATATCGTCTTTAGAAGCAGGCTCTGCAAAAACTTTTTTTACTTTTTTAACAGGATTAAGTTCACCATTAGTTTTTGGCTTTTCTATAGTAGGAACTTCCTCATTAGTTTCATGTTCAACAATCTCTTTTTTAACGGGTGCAGCTTGATTATTTTCAATAGTTGCTAAAACACTACCTTCTGAGACCTTATCTCCAATTTTTACTTTTAAATCTTTAATTTTTCCAGTTTCAGGTGAGGGAATTTCTACACTAGATTTGTCGCTTTCTATCGTAACAACAGGATCATTTTTATTTATTTGATCACCAGGTTTAACTAGAACTTCAATAACCTCAACTTCTTTGAAATCTCCTATATCTGGTACAGCAATGTTCTGGGCCATAATTAGCTATTATAAACTGGGTGCAACATATTAAAAAATAAATAAATAATAAACATTAAAGAATAGGGCAAATAGTCGAATTAGATCAATTTTTGTCACATTTTATGCTTTTTTTCGTCATCTAAATTTAATCAAGTAAAATATGCGTTGGTTAATTAAATTTTTATTTAGAAGAAGAGATATTAAATCTGAAAGAGTAAAAATCATACAGAAAATTATTTTAAAGAAATATCTATTAAGATAAAAAGATAAAAGCTAAATTAGCTTTTATGAATAAATCTCTTTGGAAACCCTCAGAACGAAAGAAGCAAGAGTCTCTTCTAGAAGACTTTTCAAAATTTGTAAATTTTAATTCTAATCATAATTTTAAGAGTCTTTGGGAGTGGAGCGTCAAAAATAAAGAGGAATTTTGGTCTAAATTTTGGGATTATTCAAAAATCATAGGAGATAAGGGTAAAGAAGTAATAAGAAAAAATAAAATTTTTAATGAAACAAAATTTTTTCCTGACTCCAAAATTAATTATGCTGAAAATATTCTAAAAAAGAAAACTAATAATTGTGCAATAAACTTTTTATCTGAAACAGGTTTTGAAGAAAGTATAACTTGGAAAGATCTTTATGAAAAAGTTTGTAAATTTTCTTCTTACCTAAAAACACTAGATTTGAAAAAAGGAGATAGAGTTGCAGCTTATGTTCCTAATAAAATAGAGTCTATTATTAGTTTTTTAGCTTGTGCAAAAAATGGAATTATTTGGTCATCCTGTTCTCCAGATTTCGGAACTCGTGGCGTGGTTGATAGATTTAAACAAATTGAACCCAAGGTACTAATTACATGTGACCATTATTTTTATAATGGAAAAAAAATAAATATACTTGAAAAAACAAATGATATTTTAAAAGAAATTCCATCAATAAAAAAAACTTTAGTGTTTGCTTATAATAAAAAAGAAAAAATTGAATATAAAAATTTTGTGAGCTTTAATAAGATTTTGACTCAATCTAAATCAGATTATACATTTGAACGTTTTGATTTTAATCATCCAATTTATATTCTCTATTCTAGCGGAACAACAGGTAAACCTAAATGTATTACGCATGGCGCTGGAAATGTATTAATAGAACACAATAAAGAATTCATGCTGCATTGTGATGTAAGAGATAACGAAAAGTTATTTTATTATACTACTACAGGCTGGATGATGTGGAACTGGTTAGTTGGAGGACTCGCAACTGGTTCCTCAATTTTTCTTTTTGATGGCGCACCCGTTTATCCAACCATAGATGTTTTATTAAAATATTGTCAAGACAAAGAAATTAATCTTTTTGGAGTTAGCGCAAAATACATAGATTATTTAAAGAATGAAAATTATAATAGTAAAAATCTTGATTTAAGTTCTATAAAAATTATTACCTCAACCGGTTCTCCTTTGGCTGAAGAAAGTTTTAAATATGTTTATGAAAATATAAAACAGAATGTGCACCTCGCGTCTATTGCAGGAGGTACAGACTTAGTTGGCTGTTTAATCTTAGGCAACTTATTTTCAAACGTTTATAAAGGAGAAATTCAAGGTCAAAGTTTAGGAATTGATGTAGATGTTTTTACGGAAGAAGGTAAAAGCATTAATGATAGTGAAAAAGGTGAGTTAGTTGTAAAAAACCCTTTTCCATCGATGCCTGTAAAATTTTGGGGAGATGATGATGGTCAAAAATACCACAAAGCTTATTTCACAAGATTCAAAAATATTTGGCATCACGGTGATTTTATTGAAAAAACTCCTAATAATGGTTTTATTATGAGAGGAAGATCTGATGCCACTTTAAATCCAGGTGGTGTTAGAATTGGAACTGCAGAAATTTATCAGCAAGTGGAGAATATCGATTTTATTACTGAAGCACTTGTAGTAGGGCAACATTATAATGATGATGTTAGAATTATTTTATTTGTAACTACAAAAAAAAATCATCAATTAGATTCTGATAAAATTAAATTAATAAAATCAAAAATTAGAAAAAATTGTTCCCCTAAGCACGTTCCTTCAATAGTGATAAAAGTACCAGAAATTCCAAGGACTAAAAGTGGAAAAATTGTTGAATTAGCAGTGAGAAAAATAATCAATGGTGAGGAAGTTGATAATAAAGAAGCAATTTCAAATCCGAGTTGTTTAGATTATTTTAAAAATCTAAAAGATCTAAAATAATTTACCTTTCGATACACATAGCTATACCCATTCCACCTCCAATACATAGAGTTGCAAGTCCTTTATTAACGTCTCTTTTTTTCATTTCATGAATAAGAGTAACAAGTATACGGGTTCCAGAAGCCCCAATTGGATGCCCTAAAGCAATGGCGCCTCCATTTACGTTCACTTTTTCTTCAGGAATAGAAAGTGTATTTAAAACAGCAAGGCTTTGGGCAGCAAAAGCTTCATTAACTTCAAATAGATCAACATCTTTTATATTCCATCCTGCTAAATCCAAAGCTTTTTTTGACGATGGAATTGGTCCAGTGCCCATTAAAGCGGGATCTACTCCGCAACTAGCCCAAGATTTTATTGAAACTAATTTTTCTAAACCTTTTTTATCGGCTAATTCACCTGACATTAAAGTCACGGCAGCTGCACCATCATTAATTCCAGAAGCATTACCAGCTGTTACAGTCCCATCTTTTTTGAAAACAGGTTTTAATCTTGATAAAGCCTCTAAATTTATACCTTCTCGAGGATGTTCGTCTTTATTAAAATTTAATTCTGTCTTTTGCGATTTAATTTTAAAATTTACTATTTCTTCTTTAAATTTATTTTCAACTTGAGCTTTAAGAGCTTTCTCTTGAGATCTAAGTGCAAATTTATCTTGGTCTTCTCTTGTTACTTGAAATTTTTCAGCAACATTCTCAGCTGTAATACCCATGTGATAGCCATGAAAAGCGTCCCATAAACCATCTTTGATCATAGTATCTATTAACGCAGTATCTCCCAATTTTTTTCCATCTCTTAAATGAATAGCGTGAGGGGCTAAAGACATATTTTCTTGTCCACCAGCAATAACAATTTTGGAGTCACCTGATTTTATACTTTGAAAACCTGATGCAATCGATCTAATACCTGAACCACAAACTTGATTAACGACGTAAGCAGGTTTTTCTTTTGGAATTCCTGATTTTATAGCAGCTTGCCTTGCTGGATTTTGTCCCATGCCACCAGTTAGTACCTGACCTAAAATTGTTTCATCAACTTCTTTACTGTTTATTTTTGAGAATTTAATAGCTGATTTAATAACTTCTGAACCCAGCTCATGAGCTGAAATATTTTTAAAAGATTTTCCTAATGAACCAACAGCTGTTCTAACAGCAGATGTGATCACAACTGAATTATCCATTCTATCAATATAAATTTAATTACTTTAAATACAATAGTTTATTTGATATTTTGTTAATATGCGCCTGTAGCTCAATTGGATAGAGCGCTTGGCTACGGACCAGGAGGTTCTGGGTTCAAATCCTAGCAGGCGCACCAAAATTTCCTATTGAATTTTCTAATGTAGATAATAAATATATAATATGAAATTTTTAAATAATTTATCTTTACAAAAATCCGTTATTGTTTTTTTTCTAATAGTCTTTCTAATTCTTGT
>JAOHKR010000016.1 GCA_028101445.1 Candidatus Pelagibacter sp.
GAACTAATTTATTTAGACGAATTTCAAGTAACAAATATTGTAGATGCCATGATTTTAGGTAAATTATTTGAGGTTATTTTTTCTGAAAATATTAAAATAATAATAACTACAAATACAGAATTAAGTGAACTTTATAAAGATGGATTACAACGTGAACAATTTTTACCATTTTTATCGATTATAAGAGATCAATCAATACAGAAAGAATTATTATTAAAAAATGATTATCGGCTTAAGGGTTTAGCTAAAGCACAAAGAATATTTTATCCATTAGATGAAAGTTCGTTATTTAAGATCAGTCAAATCTTTCGTGAATTTACTAGAGAAAAAAAAAAAGAAAAAAAAAAAATTACTACAAAGGGAAGAGATTTTATAATTGATAATTTTTATGATGGAGTTTTTAGAATAAAATTTAAAGAATTATGTGATGAAAATCTTGGTTCCGAAGATTATATTAATATTGCCAATGTTACTGACCATATTTTTATTGAAGAAATTCCGATTTTTAATGATAATAATTCTAACCAACAGCTAAGATTTATTACCTTAATAGATATTCTTTATGAAAAAAAAATTTCTCTCACTTTATCATTAGCTAATAATTTAAATTCTTTAGGCTCATCAAAAAAACACTTTGAAATATTTAAAAGAACTCTAAGCAGACTATTTGAGATGACTAAAATCTTATAGATATCAAAAGTAGAATAATTATATATATAGACATCAAATTTTACTCATGCCTATATTTAGTGGCTCTTAAAAATTGAAATTTTAATAAAAACAACCATAATGAACTCGTTTTGGAACAAGTTCCAAAAATATTGTTAACAATAAATAAACAAAAAGAGGAAATCATTATTATGATCAAATCATTAAAAACTATGATTTTTGTTGGATTAGCTTCTTTACTTTTGGTTGCTTGCGGTCAAGGTGGAGGCGGTGCTGGTTCAAAAAAATCTAAAACTTTAGACAACACTAAGAAAGCCGGTTTTGTGAAATGTGGTGTTTCACAAGGTTTACCAGGTTTCTCTAATGCAGATGCATCTGGAAACTGGACTGGTCTTGACGTTGACGTATGTAGAGCTGTTGCAGCTGCTGTATTAGGTGATGCAGACAAAGTTAAATACACTCCGTTAAGTGCAAAAGAAAGATTTACTGCATTAACATCTGGTGAAATAGATATTCTTGCACGTAACACTACTTGGACATTATCAAGAGATGCTGACATTGGTTTAACTTTTGTTGGTGTAAACTTCTATGATGGACAAGGTTTCATGGTTAGAAAAAATTCTGGAATTAATTCTGTGAATGATTTTAAAAATGGTATTTCTGCTTGTACAAATACAGGTACGACTACTGAGTTAAACATGAGAGACTTCTTTAATTCTAAAAACATTAGCTATGAACCAATTGCGTTTGAAAAAGCAGACGAAGTTGTTCAAGCTTATGATGCTGGAAGATGTGATACTTACACAACTGATAAATCTGGTTTAGCGGCACAAAGAACTAAAATGTCTGCGCCAGATGATCATAAAGTATTACCTGAAACTATATCAAAAGAACCATTAGGACCTGTTGTAAGACAAGGTGATTCTGTATGGGAAGATATCGTTAGATGGTCTTTAAATACTATGATCGAAGCAGAAGAGTACGGTATTAATTCTTCAAATGCTTCTAGCTTAAAAGACTCAGAAAACCCACAAATCAAAAGATTAGTAGGTTCTGAAGGTGAGTTAGGTGCAGCATTCGGTTTAGATAACGAGTGGAGCTTAAGAATTATTGAGCAAGTTGGTAATTACGGTGAAAGTTATAAAAAACACATAGCTGACACAGGTATTCTACCAAATAGAGGTCCAAACGAACTATGGACTAAAGGTGGAATTCTTTACGTACCACCTGCAAGATAATTGCTAATAAAAATAGAAAGGGCTGGATTTTTCTGGCCCTTTTTTTTACTCTCCATTAAATGAATTTAAAAAAATTTAAAATAGATTTTAAAAATAAAAAACGTTTAATACCTCAAGTATTAACTATTGCCTTTATATTTTTAGTTTTTGCTTATTTTTCTTACAATGCCCAAATAAATATGGGTAACAGAGGTATTTCATTTGGGTATGGTTTTTTAAGTCAAGAAGCATCTTTTGATATTACTTTTTCAATGATTGATTATGATGGTTCTTATTCTTATGGCAGAGCCTTTTTAGTTGGTTTACTTAATACACTTTTAGTTTCAGTCATTGGAATTATTATTTGTACGATACTTGGTGTAACTATTGGTATTGGTCGTTTATCACAAAATTATTTAATCGCTAAAGCAGCAGAATGGTATGTAGAGATTTTTAGAAATATCCCATTATTATTGCAAATATTCTTTTGGTATTATGGAGCATTAAGGCTTTTACCAATGCCAGAAAATGCTATCAGTTTTGGTGAAATTTCATTTTTGACAATTAAAGGCTGGTATGTTCCAAAATTTCTATGGACAAATTTTTCTATTTTTTTTTATTCACTTATAGCTTCATTAATCTCAATATTTTATGTTTTTAAATATGCAAAAAAACAAAGAGAAGAGGTAGGCAAACATGTCTCAGCGGGTTTAATTTCTTTATCTATATTAATAATTTTACCTGCTCTTACTTTTTTAATTGGAGGTGTTACATTAAACTTTGAATATCCAGAATTAAATCAATTATCAGATACAATTTACAATTTTAAAGGTGGAATAAGTATTATACCTGAGTTAATTTCGTTGGCTTTAGCTTTATCAATGTATACCGCAACATTCGTAGCTGAAAATGTTAGAGCTGGTATTGAAGGAGTTGGAAAAGGTCAAAAAGAAGCTGCCGCTAGTATAGGATTAACACGTGGACAAATTTTAAAATTAGTTGTCATGCCACAAGCTTTGAGAATAATTATACCGCCAACAACCAATCAATATTTAAACTTAACTAAAAACTCATCTTTAGCAGCTGCTATTGCTTACCCAGATATTGTTTTAGTTTTTGCCGGAACTGCTTTAATGCAAACTGGAAGGGCTATTGAAATTATATCAATAACGATGGGTACCTACTTATTTTTAAGCTTAACAATCTCTATACTGATGAATTCATATAATAAAAAAATGGCAATTAAGGAAAAATAATAATGATACAAATCCTAAAACCAAATCGAGATAATTTAAATACATCTTTAAGTATTGGATTACCTTTAATTGTTCTTGGTTTTATTGATTTTTTTGGAAATACATTTTTAAATACGAATATAACTGAATTTTTACCAAGCACCTTAAGCTACTTTTTTCCATTAATAGTAGGCTCAATAGGCTTATACTTTATTAGAATTGAATACAGTGGCATTAGAATTTTGGATCATTTTAATAAAAGTGTTAATTCTACAACCTTTAATGCAGTTCTTACTTTATTAATAATATTTATATTTTTTAAATACACACCACCATTGTTAGATTGGTTATTTTTCGATGCTGATTTTATAGGATCTTCTAAAGAGGATTGTACAAGTGATGGAGCTTGCTGGGTTTTTGTTAAAGTTTGGTTCAAAAGATTTATGTATGGAATGTATCCAAATCCAGAACAATGGAGAATAAATACTGCTTTTCTTATTTTATTTACTTTAATTGGAGCAGCCTTTTTTGTTCCTCCAAAATATAAGAAGTACATAATTCTATTTATGCTTTTTATTTATCCAATAATTGGAATTAAATTAATTTCGGGCGGTATATTTGGTTTAAAATGGATTGAAACAGGAGCTTGGGGTGGACTATCATTAACTTTAATAGTCTCTGCTTTTGCATTAATTTTATGTTTTCCTATAGGTATGTTTTTAGCTTTAGGGAGAAGGTCTGAACTTCCGGTTATAAAATATTCATCTATAGGTTTTATTGAAATATGGAGAGGTGTTCCTTTAATAACAGTTTTATTTATGTCAGCTGTAATGTTTCCAATGTTTTTACCGGACGGAACATACATGGATAAATTAATGAGAGTTATTATAGCTATTACTTTATTTGAGGCTGCTTATATGGCAGAAGTTATTAGAGGAGGCCTTCAAGCTCTTCCTAGAGGGCAGTATGATGCCGCCAAATCTTTAGGGATGGGATATTGGAGGATGCATTTGTTAGTTATTTTGCCTCAAGCATTAAAATTAGTAATTCCAGGAATAGCCAATACATTCCTAGCTTTAGTAAAAGATACGCCACTAATTTTCGTAGTAGGGTTGCTAGAACTTGCAGGTATGATAGGTTTAGCAAAAACTAATCCAAAGTGGCTTGGTATGGCAATAGAAGGCTATGTTTTTGCTGGTTTAGTTTTTTGGGTTATTTGTTACGCTATGAGTAGATATAGCCAAAGACTGGAAAAAAAGTTAAGTACTGAAAGATAAAATGAGTAATATAATTGAACTAAAAAATGTAAATAAATGGTTTGATAAATTTCAAGCACTAAAAGATGTGAGTCTTGAAGTAAAGCCACAAGAAAAAATTGTTATTTGTGGTCCGTCTGGTTCTGGCAAATCAACATTGATTAGATGCATAAATAGACTTGAGGAACATCAGGAAGGACAAATAATTGTAGATGGTAATGAAATTTCTGAACAAACAAAAGATATAGAAAAAATTAGAGCTGAAGTTGGAATGGTATTCCAACAATTTAATTTATTTCCACATTTATCAATTCTAGACAATTGCACACTAGCGCCTATTTGGGTAAAAAAACTTCCAAAAAAACAAGCGGAAGAAATAGCAATGCAAAATTTAAAAAGAGTTCAAATTGATGATCAAGCTTTAAAATTTCCTGGTCAACTATCTGGTGGTCAACAACAACGTGCTGCGTTAGCTAGAGCGTTATGTATGGAACCAAAAATTATGCTTTTTGATGAACCCACTTCTGCATTAGATCCTGAAATGATTAAAGAAGTTTTAGACGCTATGGTAGATTTAGCAAAAGGTGGAATGACTATGATTGTTGTCACCCATGAAATGGGTTTTGCTAAAGAAGTTGCGGATAGCATGATTTTTATGGATGAAGGTAAGATTGTTGAAAAAGCTAAAACACAAGATTTTTTCGATAAACCTAAATCTGATAGGACAAAACTTTTCTTAAGCCAAATTTTATAACCATTTAGGTATCGGCAAATTTTTGCTTTTCAAAAATTCTTTGTTAAAAATTTTACTAGCATATCTTCTCCCGTGATCACAAAGAATAGTTACAATTGTTTTACCAGGACCTAATTGTTTTGCTAGTTTTATTGCTCCAGCTATATTAATACCTGAAGAACCTCCTAAAACTATTTTTTGCTTTTCTATTAGATCATAAACTAAATTTAATGCTTCAATATCATCAGTTTGAAAGGCGTCATCAATTAATGCTTTATCAAAATTTTTAGTTATTCTTCCATTACCAATTCCCTCAGTGATGGAGCTACCGTTACTCTCTAATTTATTGTTCTTATGATGAGAGTATAAAGCTGAACCCATTGGATCAGATAAAGCTATTTTAATATCTTTATTTTTATTTTTTAATCCAATAGAAACACCAGCTAAAGTTCCTCCGGTACCTACTGCACATGTAAATCCATCTACATTTCCAGCAGTCTGGTTCCATATTTCTTCGGCAGTAGTTTCAATATGTGCATCTGAATTTACTGTATTATCAAATTGGTTAGCCCAATAAACTCCATTTGAATTCTTTTTGTTTAAGTCATCAGCTATCAATTTAGATTGCTTTATGTAATTTTTTGGATTTGCGTATGGCACTGCATCTACCTCTATAAGATCAGCCCCCAATTTTTTTAATGTTTCTTTTTTTTCAATAGATTGAGTTTTAGGAATAACAATTTTTAATTTTAAATCATATTCTTTACATACAATAGCTAAACCGATACCAGTATTCCCAGCAGTTCCCTCAACAATCATTCCTCCCTTTGAGATTAATTTTCTTTTAAGAGCATCTTTGACTATATATAAGGCAGCTCTATCTTTAACAGATTCACCTGGGTTAAAATATTCAGCTTTTCCATAAATATTACAGCCAGTTAATTCTGAGGCTTGTTTTAATCTAACTAATGGTGTATTTCCAATTTGAGAAATAATAGAGTTCACATCCATAATATTAAATATATGAAAAATTTTTTACTTTCAATTGCAATTTTTTCTTTGTTTAGCTTTAAATCCTTCAGTCATGTTGAACATTATGCTGATTTTAACTATTTAGAGTATGAATTATTTAGAAATAATAATTCCATTGGATACCATAAATATAATTTTAAAAGAAATGGTAAAAATTTATCAGTTATAAGTGAAGTAAACTTTAAAATCACAAAGCTAGGAGTAGATTTGTATAGCTACTTTGCAAAAAGTGATGAAAATTATAAAAAAGGAATTTTTAAAAGCTATAATTCAACTACTAAACAAAATAAAAAAAATAGGTATGTTAATATCAATGTTGACCCAATCAACGGTGATTTAATTATTGATGGATCTTCTTACAAAGGAAAGGCGAGTAAAAATTTCATAGTTGGCACGTGGTGGAATCATGAAATTATCAAAGCTAAGGCTCAAATTAGTGGAATTTCAGGAAGAATAATTGAACAGACAGTTACTTTTATAGGCAAAGAAGATGTAATCATAAACGGCAAAACATATAAAACATTACATTTTAATTTTAAATCATCGGATGAAAGTTTACCTGAGAGCAAAAAATTAAATACTGACATATGGTACGAAGAAAACACTTATCTTTGGGTAAAAGCTGCTTTTGATAAAACAGGGTACTGGGAATACAGAATTAAAGAAGTAAAATAAATTATTTTTAGTTATTATTTCATATAGAAGTCAATAGAGAATATCACTTTTTTTTAAATAATTGAGGCTAAATTTTTTTTATTTACCTATTGCCATACTGTCAAATTTAATGTTGAATAATTAAAAAAAACAAAAATCTTATGGAAGAAAATTTCAATAATCATCTTGGAAAAAAACTCCGAATGAGAAGACTGTCTTTAGGTCTAACACAAACTAAAGTCGCTCAAGCAATTAATGTTACTTTTCAACAAATTCAAAAATATGAAAAAGGCACAAACGGAGTTAGTTCAAATAGATTAATGCAATTATCCCAATTTTTAAAAGTGCCAATCATTTATTTTTTTGAAGATTTTAAAGAATTTAAAGATATTAGTAACAGTGAAAATGGAAGCGATGATTTAAATTATTCTTTTTTAAGCAGAACTTTTTCATCCTTATCTCCAACTCAAAAAGAAAAAATTCTACAAATTTTAAATAATACTACTAAAATTGAAAAGGCTGTTTAATTGGCTCCTCGGGCAGGACTCGAACCTGCGACCAATTGATTAACAGTCAACTGCTCTACCAACTGAGCTACCGAGGAATAAAAAGCAACTTACTTTTTTTAATAAAATAAAACAACTTATTTTTTTGGAGGCCACGTCCAGAATCGAACTGGAATAAAAGGATTTGCAATCCTCTGCGTAACCATTCCGCCACGTGGCCAATATTCATTAATATAAATTTATTTAAAGCATTTGTTAATTATAATAAAGAAAAATCTAACTATTTAAGGTTGTAGACCTTTTGATATAAAGTAAATTACATAATAATCTATAAATATGGAATTTAAGAAATATAATCACCTAAAAGAAGAAAAAAAAATCTCAGATTTTTGGATTAAGAACGGTTGCTTTAAACCAAGAAAAGGAAATTCTTCAAAAAAATTTTCAATTGTTATTCCTCCTCCAAATGTTACAGGCAGATTGCATATGGGTCACGCCTTAAATAACAGTCTTCAAGATGTGCTTGTTCGTTTTAACAGAATGAAAGGTCTCGAAACGTTATGGCAGCCGGGTACAGATCATGCTGGTATAGCCACCCAGGCTATTGTTGAAAAACAACTCTCAAAAGAAGGTTTAAACAAAAATAATTTAGGTAGAGATAAATTTATTGAAAGAGTTTGGAAATGGAAAGAAGAGTCTGGTGGAATAATATTAGAACAACTTAAGAAATTAGGCTGTTCTTGCGACTGGTCGAGAACAAGATTTACAATGGATGAAGATTTATCTAAGGCTGTTACTAAAGTATTTGTTGATCTTTATAAAAAAAAACTAATTTATAAAGATAAAAAATTAGTTAATTGGGACACTCAATTACAAACAGCAATTTCTGATTTAGAAGTAGACCAACGAGAAGTACAATCCCAATTATATTATATTGAATATCCTTTACTTAATTCAGAAGATAAAATAACAATTGCTACTACACGACCAGAAACCATGATGGGTGATACAGCTATAGCTGTGAATCCAAAAGATGACAGGTATAAAAACCTTATAGGCAAGAATGTTAATATTCCAATAGTAAACAGGACAATAAAGATTATATCAGATCACTATGCTGATCCAGAACAAGGCTCAGGTGCAGTCAAAATTACTCCTGCTCATGATTTTAATGATTACAATGTAGGTAAAAGAAATAAACTTGAAATTATTAATATATTTGAAAAAAATGGAACAATTAATAAAAATGGCATCAAAGAATTCATAGGTTTAGATAGGTTTGAAGCTAGGAAACTTTTAATAAAAAAACTTAAAGAGAATGGTGAATTAGTTAAAATTGAGTCTATTAAAAACAAAGTTCCTTACGGAGACAGATCTAATACTATTATAGAGCCATTATTAACTCAACAATGGTTTGTAGATGCAAAAAAATTATCAAAAAAACCTATTAAAATTGTAAAAGATAATAAAACATCATTTTATCCAGAAAATTGGACAAAAACTTTTTTTCAATGGATGAATAATATCGAGCCTTGGTGTGTATCACGTCAAATTTGGTGGGGTCATAGAATACCCGCTTGGTATGATGACAATAAAAATATTTTTGTTGCAGAGAATAAAAAAGAAGCTTTAAAATTAGCTAAAAAAAAAAATAAAAAAAAATCTTTTACACTCAAACAAGAAACAGATGTTTTAGATACTTGGTTTTCATCTGCATTATGGCCGTTTGCTACACTAGGTTGGCCATCAAAAACAAAAGAGCTTTCTAAATTTTACCCAACATCAGTTCTTGTTACTGGATTTGACATAATATTCTTTTGGGTTGCCCGGATGCTTATGATGGGTAATTTTTTTAATAAACAAACTCCATTTCACAAAGTTTACGTGCATGCCTTAGTTAGAGATGAAAAAGGGCAAAAAATGTCTAAATCAAAAGGTAATGTGATTGATCCACTTGAGTTAATTAATGAATACAGTGCAGATAGTTTAAGATTTACTTTAATATCAATGGCATCACCTGGAAGAGACGTAAAATTATCTAAAGATAGAGTTATTGGAAATAGAAATTTTATTACTAAGATTTGGAGTGCGAATAATTTTCTAAAATTAAATAATTGCAAATTTGATAAAAAAATAAATATCAATTTAATTAAACTTCCAATTAATCAATGGATATATAACGAGTTTATAAAAACACAAAAACTAGTTTCTAAAAATATTGAAATATTCAGATTTGATGAAGCTGCTAAACATATTTATCAATTTGTTTGGCATTCTTATTGTGATTGGTATTTAGAGTTTTTAAAACCAATTTTTATCTCAAAAAATGCAACAGATATTAAGGAAGCTAGATTATTTTCATCTTTTATGATGGCAAATATTTTAAAAATGCTACACCCTTTTACTCCTTTTTTCACAGAAAGTGTTTGGTTAAAAAACAATTATAATAAAATTTTCAAAACAAACTTAATTTCTGCTAAGTGGCCAGAGTATAAAAAAATTAATAAATATGACAAAAATCAAGCTGATATTAATTACCTTATAGAATTTATAACAAGCATTAGATCTACAAAAGCTGAATTGAAAGTTACCCCTAAATTATTCAGTGATGTTTTTTTTCCTGAAAAAAATTCAAAATTAAAAATTTTAGTGAAAAAACATAAAACTTTATTCAAACAAGTAGGAAGAATAAATAATATTTTAAAAAAAAAAGAAACTAACACTATAGAAATATTAACTCTTAATGAAAAAGTTTCTATTAAATTTAGTGAAGATATTGATTTAATTTCTCAAAAAGACGGAATATTGCAAAAATTAGCTAAATTAGAAAAACAATCTAATGGATTAAAAAATAAATTAAATAATCAAGCTTATTTGAAGAATGCACCTAAGGAAATCATTAAAAATGACCAAAAATTATTAAACGAATTAACTATTGAAGATGAAAAATTAAGAAGTATTGTATCAAGTATAAATTAAACATGTCTAAATTTAACAAAAAAAAATTACCAAGTCGTCATACTTCGTTAGGTCCTGATAGAGCACCCCATAGATCATTTTATTATGCAATGGGTGAAACAGAAGAAGATGTTGCTAAACCTTTTATTGGAGTAGTGTCGACGTGGAATGAAGCTGCACCATGTAATACTGCGTTAATGAGACAAGCACAATCTGTGAAAAAAGGTGTGAGAGAGACAGGTGGAACTCCAAGAGAATTTTGCACAATTACAGTTACAGACGGAATCGCAATGGGTCACGAAGGAATGAAATCATCTTTAATTTCAAGAGAGATTATAGCTGACTCTGCTGAATTAACTGTGAGAGGACATTGTTACGATGCTTTAGTGGGTATAGCTGGATGCGATAAATCTTTACCAGGTTTAATGATGTCAATGTTAAGATTAAATGTTCCAAGTGTTTTTATTTATGGTGGTTCAATTTTACCTGGAAGGTTTAAAGGTAAAGACGTAACTGTCGTAGATGTTTTTGAGGCTGTAGGAAAACATTCAGCTGGCACAATGTCCTCAGAAGAATTAAAAGAATTAGAATTAGTAGCATGTCCAAGTGCTGGAGCTTGTGGTGGGCAGTTTACAGCTAACACTATGGCATGTGTATCTGAAGCTATAGGATTAGCATTACCTTATTCAGCTGGTACACCAGCTCCTTATGAAGAAAGAGATAAATATGCTTATCAAAGTGGAAAAACAATAATGAACTTATTAGAAAAAAATATTAAACCTAGAGATATTGTTAATAAAAAAGCCTTAGAAAATGCGGCAACTATTGTTGCAGCTACAGGTGGTTCCACTAACGCAGCACTTCATTTACCGGCTTTAGCTAACGAGATAGGAATTAAGTTCGATCTAATGGATGTAGCTAAAATATTTAAAAAAACTCCTTACCTTGCTGATTTGAAGCCTGGCGGAAAATATGTGGCAAAAGATATGTGGGAAGCCGGCGGTGTTCCTATGCTGCTGAAAACTTTACTAGAAGGAGGCTTTATACATGGTGAGTGTATGACAGTTACAGGTAAAACTATGAGAGAAAATTTAAAAAATGTAGAATTTAATAATAACCAAAAAGTTTTAAGAGAGTTCAATAATCCATTATCTCCTGATGGAGGTGTGGTAGGTTTAAAGGGTAACTTGGCTCCAGAAGGTGGCATTGTAAAAATAGCTGGTTTGAAAAAATTACAATTTACTGGAAAAGCAAGATGTTTTGATAATGAAGAAGATGCAATGAAAGCAGTACAAACAAAAAAATATAAAGATGGCGATGTAATAATTATAAGATACGAGGGACCTAAAGGTGGCCCTGGCATGAGAGAAATGCTTTCAACAACAGGAGCAATTTATGGTCAAGGAAAAGGTGAAAAAGTTGCTTTGATAACTGATGGAAGATTTTCTGGAGCAACAAGAGGTTTTTGTGTAGGCCATGTTGGACCAGAAGCTGCAGTAGGAGGTCCCATAGCGCTCTTACGGAACGGAGACGTTATTGATATCGACGCTAAAAAAGGAACTATTAATGTTCGTTTAACTAAAGCTCAATTAAAAACTAGAAAAAAGAAATGGAAAGAAAAAAAATCAAGTTTTGGCTCAGGAACATTGTGGAAATACGCTCAAACAGTTGGTCCAGCTTATTTAGGCGCACCAACACATCCAGGTAAAAAAAAAGAAGTTAAAGAATATTCGAATATTTAATGAAAATAAGACCAGTTATTCTTTGTGGTGGCTCAGGAAATCGACTTTGGCCGAATAAAAAAAATCACCAAGCAAAGCAATTCATTGATTTTGGTAATTGGACATTATTAGGAAAAACTCTAGAAAGAACTAAAAACATAATATTTGATGCACCTATAATCAGTACAAATATAAAATATTTAAAGGAAATAAAAAAACATCTTAAAAAACATAAAATTAAGAAATATAAAATTGTTTTAGAACCAGCCAAAATGAATACTGGTCCAGCTATTCTTAGCGCTGCTTTAATTAAAGATATCCCAGATGTGCAGCCTTTATTATTTCTTTCAGCTGATCATTTGATAGAAAAAGAAAATATTTTTTACAATGAAATTAAAAAAAATAAAAAATACTTAACTAATAAAAATATTTTTATTTTTGGTATTAAACCTACTAACCCCTCGAGTGAATATGGTTATTTTTTTACCAGAAAAAATAAAAAAGTTAACCAAGTTGTAAAATTTATCGAAAAACCCAGTCAATTAAAAGCAAAGAATCTTATTAAAAAAAATGGTTACTGGAATTCAGGAATGTTTTTTTTAAGAAAAGATTCTATTATTAATAATTTTAAAAAACATCAATTTAAAACTTACAAAAATTGTCACAAGGCTGTTTTAAAATCAAGTTGTAAAAAAAATACTTACTATTTAAATAAAAAAGCATTTATCAAAAGTACAGCTAAATCCTTCGACTATGCGGTTTTAGAAAAAACAAAAGATATAAATGCAATAAAACTTAATATCCCTTGGTCTGATTTGGGAAGTTGGAAAGAAATTTGTATGATGTTTGATAAAAATAAAAAAAATTTGATAAAAAAAAAGAATATTTTTTATCGTCCATGGGGAAATTATACAAATCTGTTTAATGGTAAAAATTTTTTAATTAAAGAATTATATGTAAAACCTAATGGTATCCTAAGTTTACAAAAACATTTTCATAGATCTGAACATTGGTTTGTAACACAAGGTATTGCAAAAGTAACACTTAACAAAAAAAAATTTTTAAAAAGAACAAATGAAACTATTTTTATTCCTAAAGGAGCTATTCATAGAATAGAAAACATTAATAAAATACCAGTTAGGATAATAGAGGCACAACTTGGTTCAATTATAAAGGAGACTGATATAGTAAGATATGAGGATGCTTACGGTAGAGTTAAGATTTAAGTAATTATTAATTCTATAGGCGTATGATCAGATGGCTTTGTTTTTGATCTTGGTTTTTTATTAATATTAATTGATGATACGTTTTCAATTAAATTATTTGACAGAAGAAAGTGGTCTATTCGCATACCATTATTTTTTTGCCATGATCCAGCAAAATAATCCCAAAAAGTGTATTCTTGTTTTTTTTTATTAAGTAAACGATAGATATCTTTAAATCCTAAATTAATTAATTCTCTATATTTTTTTCTTATTTCCAGTCTGCCTAAAGCATCATTTTCATATCTTTTAAAATCATGTACATCTATTTCTTCAGGAATAATATTAAAATCTCCAGCTATTAATAAATTAGAATTTTTTTTTAACCTTTTTTTTATGCTATTTATAAATTTTTCTAACCAATTTTTTTTGTAATCATATTTTTGAGTATCAATAGGATTGCCGTTAGGGACATATATATTTATTAGATCAATTTTTTTTTTTCCTAAAAATATTTCACCTGTAATTATTCGTGCTTGATTTAATTCATCTTTAATAAAATCAATGTTAATATTGCTTAACTTTAACTTTGATATTATCGCTACACCATTGTAACTTTTTTGACCATATATATAAGACTCATATCCGATATTTTTAAAAGTATCTTTTGGAAAATTCACCTCTTGGGTTTTTATTTCCTGTAAGAGTAATACATCAGGTTTAGAATCTTTTACATAATTTAGAATATTTTCAATTCTAGCTCTAACAGAATTTACATTCCATGAGATAATTTTCATCAAATTGAAAATGACAGCCCGCATCCACACGACGCAGTAGCCTTAGGATTAGTTATTACGAATGACTCTCCAATCATTTCTTTTTTAAAATCTACCACAGATCCTGAAATAATTTCTAGAGATGCCTTATCTATAATAGTATTGCCAAAAATAACGTCATCCAAATATGATTTTTTGTCAAAACCAAAATTGTATTTAAAGCCAGAACAGCCACCACCTTTAACTGTTATTCTGAAATATTTTTTATCACCAGTTTGTGTAATTTTACTAATCTCATTCAGAGCCTCTTCAGTAAAATCAATTTTTTTTTCCATAATTACAATACAACTAGTATATAATCTATATAGTAAGCATGCAAAAAAAATCAATTATCAAATTATCTAAATTAGCAGTCCCGTTTGTATCTAAAGGAAGGTTTAAAATAGAAAAAAAAACAACCCTCAGAAATGATTTTCAAAGAGATAGAGATAGAATAATACATTCTACAGCCTTTAGAAGGCTAAAGCATAAAACACAAGTTTTTGTTAATACTTCAGGAGACCATTTTAGAACCAGAATAACACACTCCTTAGAAGTTTCACAAATTGCAAGAACACTATCTAAATTTTTTAATTTAAATGAAGACTTATCAGAAACATTAAGTTTAGCACATGACCTTGGTCACACACCTTTTGGTCATGCTGGGGAGGAAGCGCTCAATGATTGTATGAAGAATTATGGTGGTTTTGATCACAATATTCAAACATTAAGAATTATCACAATACTAGAAAATAGATATTATAACTTTAATGGTTTAAATCTAACTCTTGAAACTCTTGATGGATTAATAAAGCACAATGGTCCTGTAAATAACAAAACTAAATTTGATAGAATACTTGGTAAAAATTTCTTCAAAAATAAAATAAAATTTTTAGACAATACATCTCTTGAGGGACAAATAGCAGCAATTTCAGATGATATTGCTTATAACAGTCATGATTTAGAAGATGGCTTAAAATCAAATTTATTTAAATTAAATGATCTCAAAAATATCCCGGTTCTTAATAAAATTATTTCTAAACATAGAAGTAAATTCACAAAATATTCTGCAGATTTAATTGTAAGACAAATTATTAGAGATATTATAAATGAAATGGTCAAAGATGTAATTAAA
>JAOHKR010000017.1 GCA_028101445.1 Candidatus Pelagibacter sp.
AATTACTTGCTTTATATTTATTTTTTGAAGCAAGTATTTTTAGTACAGACTTATTGTTTAAATTATCCTGTTTAGCATCAAATTCTTTTTCTTCGTGGAATATTACAATATCAAAATTAGTTTTATCTTTATTTTTACTTGTAAAACCTTCGTGCAAATTAAACTTTAAATATGGTTTAAGTTCAACTAATGTTGAAATAAAACTGGCTGAGCCTAAAACTAAAACGTTTACTTTATGCATATATTAATAAAAAATAAAAAGCTTATATACAGGGATTATAGAATAAAATGTGCTGTAGGTAAAAGAGGAATTCGAAAGAAAAAAGAAGAAGGTGATTTTATTACTCCAATTGGCTTATATAAAATAAATTTTGTTTTATATAGAAAAGATAGGATTAAGAAATTAGACACTATTTTAAAGAAATTAATTATAAATAAAAACATGGGCTGGTGCGACGACCCAAAATCGAAAAAATATAACAAACTTATTAATACACCATTCACTTATAGTTATGAAAAACTTTTTAGAAGAGAAAATATTTACGACATAATTTTAGTTTTGAACTACAATATGAATCCGATAAAAAAAAATAAAGGGAGCGCAATATTTATACACATTGCAAAAAAGGGATATAAGAGCACAGAAGGTTGTGTGGCAATAAAAAAAATTGAGTTAATTAAATTACTTAAAAATATTAAAAAAAGTACAAAAGTAAAAATTTCCTAAAATCTGGAACCAAATATAGAACTACCTATTCTCACAAACGTGGCTTCATTAGCTACAGCACCTAAGTAATCTACGGACATACCCATACTGAGATCACTTAAAGCTAAAGATTTGTTTAATTCATTTAGGTATTTAAAATACTTTTTTGCATTTTTGTCATTTGGAGGAATGGCCATAAGTCCTAAAATATTCAATTTAAGTTCTTTAGAACAATAATTATAAAAAGCATCTAATTGCTCTATGGGTATACCAGCTTTTTGAGTTTCATTTCCAATGTTTACTTGAATAAAATATTTTAGATTTTTATTCTCATTTTTTTCCACTTTAGCTAAAATATCTGCAAGTTTCTGACTGTCTAAAGAATGAATATAATCAAAAATTTTTACAGCTTCTTTAGCTTTATTGCTTTGTAATTTTCCAATCATATGTAATTTTATTTTTTTTTCTTCTTTGTTTATATCAACCCATTTAGATGTGGCTTCTTGAACTTTATTTTCCCCAAAATGATTATGTCCGTAGTCGATTAATGGTTGGATGTGGGACAGGGGAAATGTCTTACTAACAGCAATAATATTTACCGGTATTGTTGGCTTTAATGACAAAATATTAGATTTTATTTTTTTAAATCTTTCAACTATTGTGCTCATATGTTTGCTTGTAAAAAAAAATATTTTTTAATAATTGAAAGTATCAAAGATATTAATTTAAGAAACATAAAAAAGCATAATAAATATTCAATAATTTACCGTAATAAACAGTATAAGGAAAATTTTAACGAATTATTGAAATTTAGAAAAGAATGCAGGCTTAAGATAATAGATTTTTATGTAGCTAATAATATTAAACTTTCTATCCAACTTAACTCGGATGGAATTTATTTATCTTCATATAACAAGACTTTTTCAGTTTTAAATATTAACAGAGTTAATTTTAAGATAATAGGATCTGCTCATAGTTTTAAAGAAATTTTTCTTAAGATGAAGCAAGGTTGTAGCTGTATTTTTTTATCTAAATTATTTTTGGTTGACTACGATAAAAAAGCGCCTTTTTTAGATGTAGTTAAATTTAATAATTATCCCAACAATATTCAAAGTAAGCTTGCACCTTTAGGTGGAATTAAAATATCTAATTTGAACAAGTTAAAGATCGTAAATTGTGATTCTTTTGCAGTTTTATCCGGGGTAAAAAAAAAGCCGGCCATAATTGACCGGCTTTTTTAAATGTAAAGTTTTTACAATATGAATTCTTAGAATTCCATTGCTAATGAAACAATTGTCTTGCTTTCATCTTTACCTGTTGTGTAATCAGAGTTACTTGTATCAACTAGAGATACACCTACTGTAGCACCACCAATATTGTATGCTGCCATAATAGTATCTTGCTCTGCTGTTACAGACGTTTTAGTGTTTGAAGCTGCAGTAGCTGCAATTGCAACATTTTTTCTTCTTTCAAATTCTTCATTTGTGAAAGAAACTGAAAGTTGATCATTTATTGCAAATTCAATACCTAGACCATCAAATCTGTACTGAGTACCACTTGAAACGGTAGCAGTATCAGCTGTGTCAGTAGCATTTTTATCAACTATAGCTGGCTCTAAATAACCTTGGTATGCACCAATTTTAAAGTTACCAAAAGCGTATTGAGCGTACATGTTACCAGCTGTATTTTCTTGACCTAATGCAGCAGTTACATTTCCACCTACTTCAAAATAATCAGCACCGATTTTTAAACCATCGATTGGTGCAGCAGTTATTCTGTATTGTTGTGCAGTTGTTCCGGCTACAGCTGTATCAGCTTGTAAACCAGCGTTTTTAGCACTGTTACCCTGACCGTCTGCAGTGTTTGGAGCGTAACCAGCAGCACCTTCTATTCCAAATGGCAATAAGCCAGCTGGAGTGTAGTATGCTACGTGCGCTTCAGCAGAAACGTCAGAACCCATTCCGATTCTTGTCATTGTGTTTGCGTAATCTTGACCTACGCCAACAGCACCGATTCCGAAACCAAGTTCAGTAGATAGTCCGCCTTCAGCATCGTAGATACCTACTGTACCTAAGTCACCTAGACCGATTACTAACGCAGTGTCATCGTTTGATGCAGCACCACCGTCAGCCATATCTAATTCTGTGTGGTACTTCCAAGTGAAACCATTGTCCAATTCGCCAGAAGCGCTGAACATAAGTTCGTTTGAAATACCAATAGCTTTACCTGTTGAGTTTTGGCCACCGTTAATTAAGTAAGTTGCAGTAGCAGAACCTGTTACTTCAAGAGGACCTGCTTTAGCAACTACAGAAATTAATGAAGCAGAAACTAAAACAGATATTGTTTTAAGTATATTTTTCATGTTTTTTCCTTTGTTGTTTTAAATTTAATATTTATTATTAAACATTGATTTTTTAGCAAAAAAGTCGTGTTTTAACTGTTATTTTTACAATACAAGAGCAATTAATTCAGTTTAGTGGTATTTATGCAACTATTTAAATTTAGCCCTAAATTAGCTGTTTATTTAACATTTGTATTGGTAAAATTCCTATATGTAGGCTAAATAATAGATAATTCATGATTTTTTTAAAAAAATTATCAAATTTTGTACTAATTTTAGCTTTTTTAACTAATTCCTCATGCGGTTTATATAAAAAAGTTGATCAAAGAGAAATGCCAGATGGTGCTTCAGCTAAAGCTAGAAAAAATATTGAAGAAGGAAGAGGTGCGGGTTTAGGTGATCTTTTAGGAAGAAGTGGAAATACTAATTATGAATTTAGTACAGCGAATCCTATGTGGAGAGCAACACTTGAGACTTTAGATTTTTTGCCCCTAACTACTGTTGATTATTCAGGTGGAACAGTAATTACAGATTGGTACTCTGAAAATAATTCAAATGAATCTATTAAAATAACTGTAAGATTTTTATCTAATGAAGTGAGATCTGATAATTTAAAAATCATTGTTCACAGAAAAAAATGTTCGAATCCCTCTAATTGCACAACATCTCTGCTTAAAGGTAATAAAATAGAAACTGAATTAATAACCACTATTGTACAAAAAGCAGCTCTTCTAGAACGTGAAGACAAAAAGAAAAAGAAAAAATAAAATTCAACATGGAAAGAGTAAATTTTCAGGCTATTGAGAAAAAATGGCAAGAAAAATTTTCAAAATTAAATTTATATAGAAAAAAAGCTAAAAAATTTTATTGTCTTGAAATGTTTCCGTACCCTTCTGGTAAAATTCATATGGGTCATGTTCGAAATTATACAATCGGGGATGTTATTGCTCGATATAAACATTTAAACGGTTTTAATGTTCTTCATCCGATGGGTTGGGATGCTTTTGGATTGCCTGCTGAAAATGCCTCCAAAATAAATAATTTACATCCCAAGGAATGGACAAAAGAAAACATTGAGATCATGAAAAATCAGCTTAAAGCACTTGGTTTATCAATTGATTGGAATTTAGAAATATCGACGTGTGATAAAGAATATTATAAGCACCAACAAGAGATTTTTATTGACTTCTATAACCAAGGTTTAATTTCTAGAAAAGAAACATACGTAAATTGGGATCCTGTAGAAAAAACTGTTTTAGCTAATGAACAGGTAATTGATGGTAAGGGTTGGAGATCAAATGCAACTGTTGAAAGAAAAAAACTTTCACAATGGTTTTTTAATATTACCAATTTTTCTGATGAATTATTAAATGATTTAAATTTATTAGAGGGTTGGCCTGAGAAAGTAAAAACTATGCAAAAAAATTGGATTGGCAAATCTTATGGGTGTGAAATAAATTTTGAAATTGAAAATAATAATGAAAAAATAAAAGTCTTTACTACAAGACCTGATACTATATTTGGAGCTAGTTTTATTGCTTTATCTGTTGATCATAAGTTAAGTGAATCATATATTAATTCTAAAGATTTTAAAATTTTTAAAGCAGAATGCGGAAAGACTGGGACCACTGAAGAAGCTTTAGCAAATTCTGATAAGTTAGGTTTTAGTACTGGCTTATTTGCTAAACATCCTTTTATTGCTAACAAAAAAATACCTATATATTTTGCTAATTTTATTTTAATGGATTATGGAACAGGAGCAATTTTTGGGTGCCCAGCTCATGACCAAAGAGACTTTGAATTTGCCAAGAAATATAATCTAGAAATTATTAAAGTTGTTGAAGATAAAGATAACAAAGCAGATCCTATTGAAGCGTTTGTTGGTCAAGGGAAAATAATTAATTCTGAATTTTTAAACGGTTTAAGTATAAGTCAAGCAAAGGAAAATATTATTGATCGATTTGAAAAAATGAAAATTGGAAATAGAAAAACCCTTTATAGACTAAAAGATTGGGGCATTTCAAGACAGCGTTATTGGGGATGTCCAATACCTATGATTTACTTAGAAGACGGATCAGTTGTACCAGTTGAAAAAAGTGAGCTACCAATCGAACTACCAGATGATATTGATTTAAACTCTCAGGGAAATCCACTAGATAAACACCCTCACTGGAAAATAACTACTCAAAAATCTACGGGTAAAAAAGCCGTTAGAGAAACAGATACATTAGATACATTTGTTGACTCGTCTTGGTACTTTCTACGATTCTGTTCTCCTAATCATACATCATCTCCATTTAGTGAAGAAAAAGCAAATTATTGGATGCCAGTAGACCAATATATAGGTGGTATCGAGCATGCAATTCTTCATCTTCTTTATTCAAGATTTTTTACTAAAGGTTTAAAACAATGTAATAAAAATTTTAAAATTTCAGAACCTTTTAAAAATTTATTTACACAAGGAATGGTTTGTCATGAGTCTTATAAAGATCTTAAAGGAAATTGGCTATATCCAGAAGAAATAGAAAAAATTAATAATATTAAAGCCGTAAAAAAATCTGACAAATCTAAAGTAACTATTGGCATGCCAGAGTCTATGTCTAAATCAAAAAAAAATACAATTGATCCTGAAACAATGATTAAACAATATGGCGCAGACTCAGTTAGATGGTTTATTTTATCTGATAGCCCTCCAGAAAAAGATGTTCAGTGGTCAAATACTGGTGTTGTATCTGCTAATAAATTTTTGCAAAAGATATGGAACCTAAACATTTTAATATCTAAACGAAAAGATGTGGAAATTAATAAATCTCATGAAACAAAATTTATATTTGAAGTGAGCTCATTTATTAATAAGATTGATTTAGCTATTAAAAAATTTAGATTTAATGTTGCTATTGCTAATTTTTACGAAATATATAATTTATTTAGAGACTCGGTTGAACTAAACATTAGTAATAAGATTATAAAAAATAAAATCATAGATATTATGAAACTTTTAATGCCTTTTATTCCTCATTTAGCAAATGAATGTTTGGAAATTCATAATTGCAAAATTAATGACAATTGGCCTGAAATAAAGAAAAATTTAAAAGAAAAAGTTAAGATGGCTATCCAAATTAATGGCAAAACACGTGATGTAATTAATATTGATAAAGATATTGAACAAGATGTGGTGAACAATTTGGTCCTTAAACAGTCAAAGGCAGAAAAATATGTTAAAAACAAAAATATTAAAAAAACAATTTTTGTAAAAAATAGAATAATAAATTACATAATTACAAACTAATGAAAAAGATTATTTTAATTATTTTCCTCCTCATATCAATAAATAATTGTGGTTTTAAAATAGCTGAAAAAAAAACACTTAGAGGATATTTTATTTCAGAGATTAATGCATCTGGCGAAGGAAGAATTAATTATAAAATAAAAAATTTATTAAAGGCAAACTCAACTGATAATGCTTTAAAAAAATTAAAAATAACATTAAATACTAACAAAGAAAAAATAATTAAAGAGAAGAATATCAATAATGAAATAACAAAATATCAGATAAACATAACAACAAAAGTAAAGTTTAAAGATGATATACTAAAATTGTCAGGTGATTTTACAATTAATGTATCTGGTGAATACAAAGTAGTAGCAAAACATATCCAAACTATTAATAACGAAAAGAAATTACAGAAAAATTTAGCTGATGAAATAGCAGATAGAATTATTGAAGAGCTTAGTGATAAATTAAATGATCTATAAAAGTTATTTAATAGAACAAAATATAAATTTAATAGATAAAAACCTGTTTCTTTTTTATGGCGAAAATTTAGGTCTTAAAAACGAATTAAAAGATAAAATAAAATTTCAAAATAAAAATGCAGAAATTATCAATTTATCTCAGGATGATATAATAAACAATATTGACAATTTTTTAAATGAAATTTTAAACATTTCTCTTTTTGATGAAAAAAAAATTTACTTTATTAATCAAGTAAATGACAAAATTTTAGATGCTATAAAAATAATAGAACCAAAAATAGACTCTCAAAAATTTTATCTAATGTCTGAGTCATTAGATAAACGATCTAAAATAAGAAATTACTTTGAGAAATCAAATAATTGTGGTGTTGTTGCTTGTTACATTGATAATGAGATTAGTTTTAAAAAAATAATTATTGAACGATTAAAAAATTATAAAGGTGTAACTACGGAGAACGTAAATTTAATATCGGACAAATGTAATTTAAACAGAGATAAATTAAATAACGAATTAGATAAAATTTACACTTTTTTTTTAGAGAAAAATATAGATAGGAATAAGCTAGAAATTCTTTTAGATAACAAAATAAATAACGATTTTAGCCTGTTAAAAGATGAAGCTTTTAATGGTAATAGAATTGAAACTAATAAATTACTAAGTGACACAATAATCGACTCTGAAAAAAATATTCTCTATTTAAATATCATTAACCAAAGATTGCTCAAATTAAATGAGATTTTCAAACTTATTGGACAAACTAACCTTGAAAAAGCGATTGACATGCTAAAACCACCAATCTTTTGGAAGGATAAACCTGCATTTTTAAAACAGGCTAAGAAATGGAACATGAACAAAATAAAAAAAACATTGAATAAAACCTATAATCTAGAATTAGAAATCAAATCAAATTCTATAGTTAATAAAAATATACTTTTGAAAAAATTGTTAATAGATATATGTAATTTAGCTAACGCTTCATAAGTAATTCAGATAAAAATTCAAACTGCTCTAGATCACTATAATCAATTATGATTTTACCTGAATTATTTTTTTTATTTACAATGGCTACCTTTAAACCGAGAATTTTTTCTATACGCTCTTGAGCTTTATAAATATTGACATCATAATTGTTTTTTTTATTTTTAGAGACTTTTTTACTCTTAACTAAATATTCTACTTTTCTTGAACTATAATTGTTACTTACAATTTCTTCAGCAATACTTGATGCATTTGCTAATCCTATCAAGGGTCTAGCTTGTCCAGATGTTAATGATCCTTCCTCGATCATTGCAATTATATCATTGGGTAAAGTAAGTAATCGTAGTGTATTGCTAATATGACTTCTGCTCTTAGACATTAACTTTGAAATATCTTCATGATCATATTTGAATTCATCAGACAATCTTTTGTATCCTCGAGCTTCTTCTATAGGAGTAAGATCATCTCTTTGAATGTTTTCTACAATTGCGACTTCTAATGATTCTAAATCACTAAGTTCCAAAATATTAACTGGTATTTCGTGTAATCCTGCTCTTTGAGCAGCAAGCCATCTTCGTTCACCTGCTACGATTTCGTATTTATTTGTGTCAGATTTACTTTGTCTAACAGCTATGGGCTGTATTACACCGTTTTTTTTTATTGAATTAGCTAATTCTTCAAGTTTTAGCTCGCTAAAATGTTGTCTTGGTTGATTAGGATTTCGGCTTAAATCACTAATTGAAACTGTATTTGATTTATTAATTTCTTGAGCTTTATCTTTAGGTTTTTCATCGCCAAACAAAGCGGATAATCCTCGACCTAACCCCTTTTTTTTTTCCGTTACTCATGTAGCACTCACAAAATTATTTTTAAACTCTTCAGCTAACTTGAAGTAAGACTTACTTCCGACGCAACTTTTATCATATATTACACAAGGCAAACCATGAGAGGGAGCCTCTGACAATCTTACATTTCGCTGAATTACAGTTTTATAAACTTTGTCTTTAAAATAGTTTCTAGCTTCTTTATCCACCTCTGAAGACAATTTATTTCTTTTGTCAAACATGGTTAATAATATTCCTCGTATAGAAAGTGATGGATTTAAATTTTCCTTAATTCTATCGATTGTTTTCACTAACTGAGTAATTCCTTCCAGTGCAAAAAATTCTGTTTGTAAAGGTACTAACAATTCATCTGATGCCACTAAGGACATAATAGTTAGCAGACTCAAAGAAGGGGGGCAGTCTATAAAAATATTATCATATTTTTTTAATAGTCCTAATTTTTCAGATGACAAGATTTCTTTTAGAACAAAGGCTCTTCTTGAATCGGTAGCTGTCTCTACTTCTAGTCCGGATAAATTTACATGTGATCCGATAATGTCTAGATTTTCAATATTAGTTTTTTGAATTACCTGATTAAGATTTATTTTTCTAATTAATAAATTGTAAATATTCTTTTCTTCATCGTTATTATTTTTTCCAAGCCCTGTTGTGGCATTACCCTGAGGGTCTAGATCAATAACAAGATTTGTTTGACCCATTATGGACAGTGAAGCTGCCAAGTTTATAACAGTTGTTGTCTTACCTACTCCACCTTTTTGATTAATTACTGAAATAATTGTTGTCATTTTTTTATATCAATTATAACTATTTTAGAGCTCTTATTTGTTATGCTATCTTTAAGTATATAATCGTATTTTTCTCTTTTGAAAGCTTTTTTTAAATCTTCCTGTGCATTTTGACCCTTTAAAACTATCATTTTATGGGATTTTTTAGCGATTTCACGTGAAACTTGTATTATAACTTCCAGTTTTTTGAAAGCCCTACATACTAAATAGTCTGAATCAACAATTTCTTCGTAAATATTACCTTTAATTTCTACATTTATTGACAATTTATTAATAATTTGTTTTAAAAAAGCTCTTTTGACTGGCGATTTTTCATACAGTTTCACGTGAAAGTCTTGACTGCTATTAAATATTGCTAAAACTAAGCCTGGAAAACCTGCTCCTGAGCCTAAGTCTGATAAAGAACCCCTTGAAAAGTCGATAAATTTAACTAATTGAGCAGAATCAAGTACATGTCTATGCCAAATATCAGCTTCGGTACTTTTAGATATAAAATTATGCTTTTTATTTGCATTAATTAATACATCTACGAATATTTTAAGTGTTGCTATAGATTTAGAGGTAAAATTGAGCTGTTTCTGCAGAATATTTATAACCTCTTTGTCCTGCATTACGCAGAAACTTTAAATTTAAGCTTTTTAATATGTGACAATAGAATTATTACAGCAGCAGGAGTAATACCATCTATTCTAATGGCCTGGCCTAATGTCTTAGGCTTAATAGAAATTAGTTTAGACTTAACCTCATTAGACAGACCGCTTAAATTTTCATAGTTAATGTTTTCAGGAATGATTACAGACTCATCTTTCTTAAAAGATTTTATATCTCGCTTTTGTCTCTTTAAATATCCCATGTAGTGAGCATCTATTACAACTTGCTTTTCTATAGAGTTTTGGAACACTGGTATGTCGTTAAATATCTGCCTTATTTTAACCATGTTTACTTTTCGCTGACCCATAACCTCTAAGCACGATCTTTTGACGCCATCCATAGCAATTTTGATGTCATGTTTTTTTGCTTCGTTGGGAGTTAAAAATTTTGTTTTTAAAAAATTATTTAGTGAAAAAATATTTTTTTTCTTTTCTAAAAATATTTTCTTTCTTTTGGAACTTATAAGATCTAAATTTATACCGAGATCGGTTAACCTCTGGTCTGCATTGTCAGCTCTTAAAGTTAATCTATACTCTGCTCTAGATGTAAACATACGATAAGGTTCTGTGACTCCTTTAGTTATAAGATCATCAATCATTACTCCGATGTAAGATGTAGATCTATCTAAAACAAACTCAGCTTTATTTTTGATTTTTAGTGCTGCATTAATTCCAGCTATTAAACCTTGAGCAGCTGCTTCCTCGTAACCTGTAGTACCATTAATTTGCCCTGCTAAGAATAACGATTTAATTTTTTTGGTTTCTAAAGTCGCGTTAAGTTCCTTTGGATCAACATAATCGTACTCAATAGCATATCCTGCTCTTTTCATCTTAACCTGCTCTAAACCCTTGATTTTAGCTAATATTTTAAGCTGTATCTCTTCTGGAAGGGAAGTTGATATACCATTTGGGTAAATAGTATTGTCCTTTAATCCCTCAGGTTCTAGGAATATTTGATGTTTTTCTTTTTCCTTAAACTTAACAATTTTGTCCTCTATAGCAGGACAATATCGTGGTCCTACTCCTTTAATATTACCTGAATACATTGCGCTTCTAGAAATGTTATCACTTATAATTTTATGTACCTCATTGTTCGTATAGGTCATTCCACATTTAATTTGTTTATTATCAATTTTGTTTGTTAGAAAAGAAAAGTAATAATGATCATCATCAGCCGGCTGCATTTCGAGTTCATCATAATTAATAGTGTCACCATCTAATCTTGGTGGCGTTCCGGTTTTAAGTCTACCAATTTTCATATCGTATTTGGCCAACTGCTCACTCAATCCTGTAGAAGGTTTCTCATCAAATCTTCCAGCTGGTATTTGTGTTTCACCTATGTGGATTAAGCCATTTAAAAAAGTTCCTGTAGTTAAAATCAACTCTTTACATCTAATTTCTTTTCCACTTTGACATATGAAGCCGATAATTTTGCTTTTGTTATCATCAAATAAGAATTTTGTGACTGGATCAGCTATTACAGTTAAATTTTTATAACTAAGTAATATTTTTTGCATGTGCTCTTTATAGAGAGCTCTATCTGACTGAGTTCTAGGTCCCTGAACTGCTGGCCCTCTGCTTCTGTTTAATAATCTAAATTGAATTCCGGATTTATCAGCTACAACACCCATTACACCATCTAAAGCATCTATTTCTCTAACAAGGTGCCCTTTTCCAAGCCCTCCAATAGCAGGATTGCACGACATCTCACCAATAGTCTCTATTTTATGGGTAAAAAGGGCAGTATTAACACCCATTCTAGCGGATGCAGCCGAAGCTTCACACCCAGCGTGCCCACCCCCTATTACTACTACGTCATATTCTTGTTTAATCATCATGTGAATGTATCTGTCTTAATTGATTTTACAAGATGTATTTTTGATAGAGGTGATTTTGATATTATTTTCCAATACAAAAATCTTTAAAGATAGAGCCTAAAATTTCCTCTACATCCACTTTTCCAACAATGCTACCTAGATGCCTGGTAGCCATTCTAAGATCCTCAGCTGCTAGTTCAATATCTTTGATTTGATCTTTTTTTTGAAATTTATCTATTTCTTTTAAACAATCGTTTAATTTAACACGGTGTCTTTCTCTAGTTATCAAAGCGTTATTATTAGAGGTAAATTTTTTACTTAATTTTTCTTTAATCTTTTTAATAAGAATATCTATATTTTTATTATTTTTAACAGAAACCAATATAGTATCAGCATCAAATTTGTGGTTTTGATTTTCTTTAATATCTGACTTGTTTAAAAGAACTATTGAATCCTTATTTATTAGATCTTTGATTTTGGTATTTATTACCCTTGATGAATTATCGATTACGATGATATTTATATCCGCTTCTTTTGATTTGCCTAAAGCAAGGGAAATACCTTTTTTCTCTACTTCATTTTTAGCCTCTCGTATACCAGCTGTATCAGCTAAAATTACCGGATATCCATCTATGTTTAGAAAGGTTTCAATAACATCCCTTGTGGTTCCTTCTTCTTCTGAAACAATCGCAACCTCTCTTTTAGATAACAAGTTTAACAAAGAGGACTTACCTGCATTTACTTCTCCTATAATAGATACTTTAAAACCGTCTCTTATTTTTTCTCCAACTTTATTATCTTCTAAAATTTTTTTAATATTTTGATGAATATCTTTAATAGAGTTTTGTACTTCTTTTAAAACTTTTTCTGGTAAATCATCCTCAGCAAAATCAATTTTAGCTTCGATATAAGATAAAGATTTAATTAATTTTTCTCTTAAATCATTATAATAATTTGAAGCATTACCTTGAACTAATTTAACAGCTTGATCTCTTTGAAGTTCTGTTTCTGCATGAATTAAATCACCTATGCTTTCAGCTTTTAGAAGATCAATTTTATCATTTTGAAAAGCCATCTTTGTAAATTCTCCAGGTTCAGCTAATCTACAATTATCTTGTTCTGATAGTGCTTTTAATAAAGCGTTGATAACAGCATTACTTCCATGGACCTGAAACTCAGCTAGATCATCGCCAGTATAACTATTAGGTCCTGGAAACAACAATAATAGAGCTTCTGGATCTATTATTTTATCATTTTTTGGATCATAGAATTTGCAATAGTTCACCTCTTTAGAATTGATTTCTTTTAACTTAGTCAGATTTTTACAAACTTTTAAAGTATCTTTTCCGGAAACTCTAATAATGGCTATACCTGACGGACCTCTGCCTGATGAAAGAGCATAAATATTCATTAAATTAAATTGATAAACCTTGATTAGAAATAAATTTACTTATTTTTTTAAGAGTATCATTATTCGAAATATTCTTCAAAATTGTTTCTTTAAAAGGATCTAATAATTTACTTTGTTTAAAAAAATTATGAGTTAGATCTATTCCTATACCGGTAATAATATTCTCAGATTTTCTATTATTAGTAAAATCTGCAAGAGCAGGGGTGCTTTTTAAAGACATACCTAATCCAGTATAATATTTAATTATTTCTTGTAGTTTTTTTATATCTCTTAATACAAGATTAAAACCTTGGCCTGCTACAGGATGAACTGTGTGTAGTCCTTCACCTAAAATTAAAATATCATTTTTATAATATGTTCGTTTAAGATTAAGCACCAAAGGGTAAGATTGTTGATTTGAAATCTGTATTTTTTTTATTTTTAAAAGTTCACAAATTTTAGATTTAACAACTTCGTTAATATCTTTTTTTGGAAAGTCTTTATCTACGCTCCATACAAAAGAAAAATTATTTTTTGAAAAAGGAAGTATTGCTAAAGGTCCTTCTTTTAAGAAATATTGTGTAGTATTCAAATTTTTTAGATCATGCTTAACATAACCTGTGATAGCGATTTCTTTATAATCTTTGTCTAGTGATCTTTTATCAA
>JAOHKR010000018.1 GCA_028101445.1 Candidatus Pelagibacter sp.
TTTATTCGGTAATTTATAAATTTTAGCACTTAATTTATTTATTTTATGGGAGGGTTTTAAATATTCTGAATAATTTTTACGTTGAATATAACCTTGATAATTGTCTTCTTTAATTTTAATTTTGAGCCACTTATTTTTTTTTTTTGAAATAGAAAAACTTTCTCCGTATATCATTTGAGTTACAACTTCAGATTTGGTAGACGCTTTTTTATGTAAATTGATGACAGAAAAATTGTTTGTAGAATACTTAGTCATTTAAATTTAATTTATCTTTAATCATGTAGAGAAATATTAATGAAGGAATGACCATGATTGCTGTCAGAATAAAAAAATGCCCCAATCCCCATTCAACCAATCAACTAAAGCACCAGAAGATGCAGCGAGCGTTGTTCTTCCGGCAGTTCCAATTGAAGCAAGTAAAGCATATTGGGTAGCCGTATAAGTTCTATCTACAAGCATTGAGATAAAAGCAACAAAAGCCACTGTCGCAAATGCAGCAGCCATATCATCAAAAATTACAGCTATAGCAAATAATAATTCTGATTTTCCGGACCAAGCTAAAACAGAAAATAGTAAATTCGTTGAGGCCATTAAGATTCCAGAAATAAACATAGCTTTAATGACTCCAGACCTAATTGCAAACAGTCCGCCTAGAAGAGTAAAAATCACAGTAGTAATCCACCCGAGGCCTTTAGAATAAAGTGCGATATCTGACTTAGTAAAACCAATTTCTTTGTAAAAAATTACTGACATTCTTCCTAAAAAAGCTTCTCCAATTTTAAAAAGAAAGATAAACGCTAATATTGCTAGTGCAATATTGAAGCCATTTTTTTTAAAAAAACTAGATACTGGTCCAACTACAGTCCCTGCAATCCAAGCAGCAGATTTTGTAATTATATTAGAAACACCTAGCTTTTGTTCAATCAATTTCTCTCTTAGTTTTTGAGAGGAGTTTCTGTCAGTTGACAAAGTTTCATTAATAAACATTAAGCCTATATTGCAAGCTATTATTATAATCCCTAAAATTAAAAAGGTAATTTGCCAATAGTTTTCAAACCCTATCTCTTGAAAAAATTCTGCAGCATTTAAAGCTACCACACCACCCAATTTATAACCTGTCCACCAGCCTACTACTGCCATCGCAGCACCCGCCTGCATTGATTTTCCTTCGTGTTCACCAATTTGTTCAATTCTAAGTGCATCAACAGTTATATCTTGAGTAGCAGAAGCAATAGCAATAATTAAGCCTATACTAATAACTAACGCTAAATTTGCAGTTGGGTTTATTAAACTCCAACAAACCAAACAAATTAAAATAATAGCTTGCATTAAGACAATCCAGCCACGTCTATGACCAATCTTGTTCGTTAACCATGGAATTCTTACTCTATCTATAATAGGAGCCCATAGATAATTAAATGCGTAAACTGCAAATATTAATCCTGCCCAACCAATTGTGCTTCGACTCAAACCATCTTCTTTCAACCAAAGGCTTAGACTGCTTCCTATGATAACCCAAGGAAAGCCACTAATTGCTCCAAGTAATAAAATTTTAACCATTCTTCGATCAAAATAAACTGAGAATGTTTCTGCTAAAGAATCTTTTTTATATATTTTCATAATTTAATTTCTCCAAAAAGATGGAAAAAAAAGAACTAACACTGCAAATAATTCTAACCTTCCAAGTAACATCCCAGCTGTTAAAATCCATTTTGATAAATCTGGTAAAGCTTTATAATTTCCATTTGGACCAATCACCTCTCCTAGTCCAGGACCAACATTTGATATTGAACTTGCAGCACCAGAAATTGAGGTAATAAAGTCTAAACCACTTATTGATAAAAGCATAGCTATTATTAAAAAGATAAACAAAAAGGTAAAAATAAAAATAATGACAGATTTCATAAAATCATCTGAAATTTTTTGATTATTATACTTGGTAATAATTACACTATTAGGATAAATAAGTTTTTTAATTTGGTCTTTTAAAAAAATTAAAAGCATTTGAAGTCTAAAAATTTTAATTCCACATGCTGTTGACCCCGCACAACCACCAATAAACATTAAAAATAAGAAAAAAACTAAAGAAAATTTTCCCCATAACCCAAAATCATCAGTTACATAGCCTGTGCCAGACAATATTGAAATTACATTAAAAGAAGAAATTCTAATTTTATCAATTAAACTACTTTCAAAATTAATAAACAATAAATATATAAACATTACTACTATTGAAATAACTAATAAATAAATTAAACCCTTTATTTGAACGTCATTAAAAAAAATTTTTCTATTCCCCTGTGAAAATTTTAAATATGAAATGAAAGGTATGCTACCAAGAACAATAAATATACTTGCAATGATTTCTATATTAGAATTTTTAAAAAAACCTATAGAGTCGTTGTGCGTTGAAAAACCTCCGGTAGCGATAGTAGTCATTGCATGACATATACTATCGAAAATTGTCATTCCAAATATCCAATAAAATAGACCGCAAAAAAAGGTCAAGGCTATGTATGTAGAAATTATAATAGTTGCCACCTGAATAGTACGAGGTAATATTTTTTCAGTAGAATCTGGTCCCTCCATCTTAAAAAGCTGCATACCACCAACTTTTAATAATGGTAAAATTGTAATTGCCATAACTACTATTCCAATCCCCCCCAACCACTGCATAATGGCTCTCCATAACAAAATACTTTTAGGACTATTATCTAAGTCAGATATTATAGTTGCACCTGTTGTAGTAATTCCTGACATACTCTCAAAAAATGCCTCACTTAAAGTGAATTCACTTGCTGAAAGTAAAAAAGGTAAGCTACCAAAAACGGCAACCATGAACCACGCAAGCGTTGAAAATAGAAATGTTTGTCTTAAATTTAGTTTAAATTCTTTTTCTAAATTGGCTAGAACAAATAAAATTCCGATAAAAATTGTTACAAATGAAGATGAAATAAAACTATGACTATTTTCCTCATAGAATAATTGAATGGAATATGGAGCTAGCATTGAAGCACCAAGCACAATCAGCAATATGCCGATCAAAAAAAAAACTGTTTTGTTAGTTACCATAAAAAAGTGAGATTATTTAAATTGATTCAAAATTCAACTTAATATCATGCTATTATATCTGTATTTTACACATAAAATTTAATAAACCTTAACTATGCTTGATAAAGACTTAATACAATCAACCTCTTCATGGCCTTTTGTAGAAGTAAGAAAACTTCTAAAAGATAGAAAAGAGATAATCGGCAAGAAGAATAAGATAACTTTTCAAACAGGTTATGGACCAAGTGGATTGCCCCACATAGGCACCTTTGGTGAAGTAGCAAGAACAACAATGATGATAAATGCACTTAACCATATTCAAAAAACTAATCATGAATTAATTACATTTTCGGATGATATGGATGGGTTAAGAAAAGTTCCTGACAATATACCCAATGATCAAGTATTAAAAGACAATCTAGGAAAACCTCTTACTGACATTCCAGACCCATTCAAGAAATTTAAAAGTTTTGGAGAACACAACAATGAAATGCTTAAAGAATTTCTTAATAAATTTAATTTTAAATTTATTTTTAAAAGCTCAACTGAGAATTATAAAAGTGGTGTTTTTAATAATTCATTATTGAGAGTTTTAGAAAAATACGAAGAAATTATGAATATTATTCTTCCCACCTTAAGAGAGGAACGTAGAAAAACTTACTGTCCTTTTTTACCATTATGTCCAAAAACAGGAAAAGTTTTGGAGATACCATTAATAGAAATGGATAAAAAAACAGGAAAAGTAGTTTTTGATAATGGTGGTGAAAAAATAGAAACAAAAATTTTAGACGGAAACTGTAAATTACAATGGAAAGTCGACTGGGCTATGAGGTGGTTTACTTTTGATGTTGATTTCGAGATGTATGGAAAAGATTTAACGGAAAGCGCAATATTATCTAATAAAATTTGCAGATCTCTAGGCAAAACTCCTCCCAATGGATTTGCTTACGAATTATTTTTAGATGAGAAAGGTGAAAAAATATCAAAATCAAAAGGTAATGGAATTTCAATTGATCAATGGCTTAGGTATGCCTCACCGGAGAGTTTATCGCTTTATATGTATCCAAATCCAAAAAGAGCAAAAAAACTTTATTCAGAAGTTGTTCCAAAAACTGTTGATGAATATTTATCTTTTATAGAAAAGTTTCCTAATCAAAAAGATAAAGATCAAATTTTAAATCCAGTATGGCATATTCATAACGGAAAACCTCCTAAAGAAAAAATAGTAATGCCTTTTTCAATGCTATTAAATTTAGTTGGATCAAGTAATGCAGACAATAAAGAAATTTTATGGAAATTTATAAATAAATTTCACAAAGAAATAAAACCCAGTGAATATCCTATTTTAGATGGATTGACTGAGTATGCTATTAATTATTTTAAAGATAAGGTTGAGCCGAATAAAAAATTTAAAAAACCAAATTCTGAAGAAAAAAAGGCTTTAGAAAATTTAGTTCTTAAACTTAAAGAAATTGATCAATCTTTAAAGCCTGAAGAGATTCAAACATTTGTATATTCTATTGGAAAAGAAAATGGATACGAAAAAAACTTAAGAGATTGGTTCAAACTTATTTATGAAGTTGTCTTTGGAGAAGAAAATGGTCCAAGAATGGGTTATTTCATAAGTTTCTTTGGACTTAATGAAACAATTGAATTAATTAATGAAAAGATAAAATAACTAATGTTTTCTATTTTAAGACCTTACATATTTTCACTAGATCCAGAAGTGGCTCACGATTTAGCAATTAAATCACTGAAAGCAAATTTTTTACCTAAAAGCTTTTTTGATGTTGCCGAAGAGGAAATGTTAGAAACAAAATTATTTAATCAGAAGTTACCTAATCCTATTGGCCTAGCTGCCGGTTTTGATAAAAGCGCTGAAGTTTACAATTCTTTATTTAAGTTTGGATTTGGTTTTATTGAAGTGGGGACGGTAACACCTAAAAGACAACTAGGTAACCCTAAACCTAGAATATTTAGACTAGAGAAGGATCAAGCATTAATTAATAGATTAGGCTTTAATAATCATGGTTCAGAAATTATCTTTAAAAGAATTTCTGAAAATCAGCCAGACGGTTTTTTAGGAATAAATATTGGCCCAAATAAAGATACAAAAAATAAAGAAGAAGATTATTTTTTATGCCTATCAAGACTCTCAACGGATGCTGGCTATATAACAATTAATATTTCATCACCAAATACTGAAGGATTAAGAAATTTTCACAATCAAGAAGAAATGAAGAGATTATTAGTTGGATTAAATAAGATTAAAAAAGAAAAAAAAATTGAACAACCGATAGCAATTAAAATTTCTCCTGATATTGGTGAAGATGATATTGGACGAATAGTAGAATTAGTTAAAAACCAGAAGATTCAGGGTATAATCGTATCTAACACGACAGACAACAACCGAGAAAATTTATCAGATATAAAAAAAAATGAAGCTGGCGGATTATCAGGCCAACCATTAAAAGATATTTCAACAGATTTAATAAAAAAATTTTATAAAGAAACTAAGGGTGAAATTCAAATTATTGGAGTAGGCGGGGTCGATTCTGGTCAAAGCGCTTTTGAAAAAATAACAGCAGGTGCTGATGCGGTACAACTATACACTGGCATGGTTTATAAGGGACCTGGCATTGTTAAAGAGATTAAGAAAGATTTAATAACAATTTTGAAAAAAGAAAATCTCAAAAATGTAAGTGATGCAGTTGGAATTAACGCTTGACCCCAATGTCTACAAGAATTATATAACACCAGGAAAAAATTATGTCTAAAAGATGCGAATTAACAGGAATATCACCCTTAAAAGGGCACAACGTTAGCCACGCTAAGAATAAAACTAAAAGAAGATTCTTGCCTAACCTAAAAAAAGTAATTTTTAGAAGTGATATTTTAAAGAAAGATATTAAACTTAATGTAGCTAACGCTGCTGTGAGAACAGTAGATTTCAAAGGTGGTTTAGATAAGTTTCTTAAGTCTGCGAAAAAAATTAAACTATCTCAAAAAGTAAAAAAACTAAAAGCATCTATTTCAGCCAAATCTTAATTACAAGATTAATTAATGTCATTATTTTATAAACTATCCATAACAATGGGTTTGCTTGTTATAGCCTCAAACTATTTAGTACAATTTCCAGTTAAATATTTTAATCTAGAACAAGTTCTTACTTATGGTGCATTCACTTACCCCATCACATTTTTTATTACTGATTTATCTAACCGTGCATATGGAAAGATTGTTGCTAGAAAAGTTGTCTATATTGGATTTGTTATTGGAATACTCTTGACTTTATTTATATCAACAAATTTTTCAGATATTATTTCAATTCGTATAGCCATAGGTTCAGGACTAGCTTTCTTTATTGCTCACAACATTGATATCAAAATTTTTGACTCATTACGAAAACTACATTGGTCAGTAGCACCTCTCTCATCATCAGTAGCTGGATCGATAATTGATACTTTTTTATTTTTTTCGATAGCTTTTTATGGCACAGAAGTTCCATGGATAACTTTAGCTCTAGGTGACTTAATGGTAAAATTAGTGATCGCCCTATTAATGTTGATTCCTTTTAGATTTTTGATTAAAAGCATAAAGGATTTTACCCAAGAAACTTCAAATTAGATTTAACTATGAAAAAAGTTTTAGGAATTATTGTTTTAAGTTTATGTTTGAATAGCAACTCTTATGCTGAAATAAAATCAAATGACATCACTTTTCCTGGAAAATACTACACTAAAGAAATAAAGACTTGTTCAGCAATTCCTAAAGATAAATCATTTAGCAATCAATCGGCTATCGATACTGTAAAAGGTGTAGTTGGATTTGACTGGTCGAAATATCATACAGAAAATAGTAATTCTATTTTGGTAGAGCATACAGCTATAACTACGCCTATCAAAGTTATGATTGCAGCAACACACCTTGCTGTGGGAAATAAAAATCAAGCTAATATTAATTTAGCTAAAAATTTATTACTAGAAATAGCAAAAGCAAATACCTTACATAATTCTATTGGTTATGAGGAATTGAAAACAAAACCAAAGTGCTGGGAAAATAATGACCCAAAAGCGCCTTGCTGGTACCATGAATTTGAATTTGCTGGACAATGGTTTGGAAATTATATGATCAGCGCAATAATGCTTAAATCTGAATTAGATAAAGAAGAATTTAAAGTCGTTAATAAATACATTAAAAAAATGTACAAAAAATTCTTAAAGCCAATACAATTTAAGAAAAATGACAAAGGGTTTTATGCAATGGCTAATGGTGGATTATCAACATTAATTTATGCATCTTGGATAGATGATAAAAAACTTGCTGCAAAAGAAATTAATCATACCTTTAAAGAAATAGATAAGCTTTTTTATGACGATGGGTACATTAATGATAATTCTTTCAGAGGTTTAAGAGGACAATGGTATCACTCATATGGAGTTGATATCGCTTTAGGATATATTTATATTGCTAAATTATGGGGAGCTACAGTTCCACAAAATATACAAGACAAACTTGTCAATTCAGCTAAAGTAGTAAATTTAGCTATCACTGATCCTAAAAAGTTTTTAGAAAGAAAAAACCCTAGTGGTTTAGCAAGAAACAGGATTACAGATCCGAAAAAAGCCACGCCTCATACTCATCAAATGGCTATAGCTATAGATACACTTATGGAAATAGTCACTGGTGTTAAATTGGAACACGATCCAATATATTTGCAAAAAAGAAAAATGCATACACCGGACGGAATAGACGATTTAATTGGGTTTAATCCTAATTGTATTTAATTAATGAAGAGTTTTTTTACTTTTTTCGACAAAAAGATCAGTTAATTGATTAATCATAACATCCCCTAAATCTTGAACATCAGTGATTTTAACTGCTTGATTATAGTATCTAGTAACGTCATGACCAATCCCTATTGCTAGTAATTCAATATTTGTTTTATTTTCAATCCACTTAACAGTTTTCTTTAAATTTGATTCTAGGAAATCACTAGTGTTTGTTGAAAGAGTAGAGTCATCAACAGGAGCACCATCAGAAATAACCATTAGTATTTTTCTATCTTCTTTTCTTCTGTTCATTTTATTGTAAGCCCATTTAAGCGCCTCTCCATCAATGTTTTCTTTTAGCAACCCTTCTTTAAGCATTAGACCCATATTATTTTTTGCTTGTCTCCAAGGAGTATCAGCTGATTTATAAATAATATGTCTAAGATCATTTAATCTTCCAGGTAAAGTTGGTTTTTCATTCTTCATCCATTTTTCTCTAGATAAACCACCTTTCCAATGTTTAGTTGTAAAACCAAGAATTTCTACTTTCACTGCACATCTTTCTAGAGTTCTTGAGAGAATATCTGCACAGATAGCTGCTACTGAAATTGGCTTTCCTCGCATGGAGCCTGAGTTATCAATTAAAATTGTTACAAGAGTATCTTTAAATTCAATATCTTTTTCTTTCTTAAACGTTAAAGAATTAAAAGGATCCATAATTATTCTTGGAAGTTTTGATGTATCTAATAAACCTTCTTCAAGGTCAAAATTCCAAGATCTATTTTGTTTTGCTAGTAATTTTCTTTGTAATTTATTTGCTAGTTTTGAGATGAAATTTTTTAGCTGTAGTAGCTGTTGATCTAAATTTTTTCTTAATCTTGTTAACTCTTCATCATTTTCAAGATCTTCTGCTTTAATTATTTCATCAAATTCTTCCGTATAAGTTTTGTAATTAATATCCCCCAGATTGCTTCTGCCTTTCTTTTTTAAATCTGGCTGAGAACTATCCTCGATTTCTATTTCTTCTTCAGCTTGATCTGATTCTTTGGCTTCATTTTCAAGTTCTGGCATACCTGAGTCTATGGACATCTCTTCTTGCTTGTCTTGCTTTTCTTTTGCTTGCTTATCTTGGTTATCTGGTTTGTTTTGTTTGTCGTCGTTATTTTTATCTTCTTCCTTTTTTTCTTCTTCATCAAGATTTTCATCTAAATTCATATTTGAAATCAATTCAGAGATTAGAGAATTAAATTTTTTTTGGTCCAAAGTAGCTTCATTTAATTGACTAATTTTATCTTTGAATTTTTCATTTAAATCTTTCTTGTATGATTTTAATTTTTTATCAATTTGACTATCATTTTTAAAATCTAGAAATTTTGTTCTTAGATAATTCTCAAAAGACTCGATTATTTTATCTTCACTACTTTTTAAATCTAGACCAGAAAGTCTCTCTTGATAAAATTTTTCAATATTGTTTTTAACACCTTTGAAATAACTAGTTCCTATTTTTTCACATCTTATCTTTTCTGAAATTTTGTAAAGTCTTTTAGAGATATTTCCAACAGGCTCGTATTCTTTAAATGTTTTATCATCTGAAAATCTAAAATTTAATGACTTAGAGTCAGCCATAGCTCTGATTTGATCAAAGTTTAATTTATTATTTATTTGACTTAATTCAGGTAATTTGATTGAATTTTTTTCAGATTTTGGTGTTTGATTTCCAAAAGAAACTTCTATTTTTTCAGAATTTGAAATTGATCTAACTGTTGAGCTAATGGCGGTTTTAAAGTCCTCTAATTTTTCTTTTTTATTTTCCACTTTATAAAGTGATATTTATGGATGACTCAGGCAAGTCTTCACCAAAACATCTTTGGTAGTATTCAGATATTATTTTTTTTTCTAATTCATCACATTTATTTAGAAAAGTTATTCTAAAAGCATAACCTTGATCTTTAAAAATGCTAGTATTTTCAGCCCAGTGTAAAACAGTACGAGGACTCATTACAGTTGAGATGTCTCCATTAATAAAACCTTTTCTACTTAGATCAGCAACTTTTATCATATTTGATAATAATTCTTTTCCATCTTTATTATTTAAACTTTTATTTTTGGCTAAAACAATTTCTAACTCTTTTTCAAATGGAAGATAATTTAAAGTAGAAACGATATTCCATCTGTCCATTTGACCTTGGTTTATTTGTTGTGTGCCATGATAAAGGCCGGTTGTATCACCAAGGCCTACAGTATTTGTGGTTGCAAAAATTCTAAAAAAATCATGTTGTTCTAGAACTTTATTTTTGTCTAAAAGGGTAAAATTACCTTCGCTCTCTAAAACTCTTTGAATAACAAACATTACATCTGGTCTTCCTGCATCGTATTCATCAAATACTAAAGCTACTGGGTTTTGAATAGACCAAGGCAAAATACCTTCTTTGAATTCTGTAATTTGTTTTCCATCTTTTAAGACAATTGCATCTTTACCGATTAAATCTATTCTACTTATATGACTATCAAGGTTAACTCTTACGCAAGGCCAATTCAATCTTGCTGCAACTTGTTCTATATGGGTAGACTTCCCAGTTCCATGGTAGCCTTGAATAAGAACTCTTTTATTAAAAGAGAATCCAGCCAAAATTGCTAAAGTTGTATCCTTATCAAATTTATAATCTGTATCTATTTTTGGAACATATTCGTTTTTTTTAGAAAATGCCCCAACTTGCATATCGCTTTCAAATCCAAAAGTTTGTTTAACAGATAATTTTATGTCTGGTTTTTGTACAAATTGTTGCGTAGTCATTTTTTTCCTAAAGTTTTTTTTAGTTGACTGTAAGCGAGAGTAATCATTTTTAACTTATCTTCGAATTTTTTATTTCCTTGATTTTTATCAGGATGATATTTTTTTACAAGTTCTTTGAATTTTGAATGAATTTGCTCCCATTTTACTTCATTATTTAATTCTAAAACGTGTAGAGCATCTTTATCCTGTTGAGAAATTTTTGTTTTTTTAAAATCTCTGAAATTAGAACTTTTAAAAATATTAAGTTTATCATCTAAGGCGTTATTCCATAAAATATTAAAAAAATTATCCGAAGATCCAAATGTTTTAGTAGATTTGTGCCATGTTAAATCTGATTTTATAAAAAATTCTATTTCTTGATCATTCATGTTTTCAAAGTAGTTCCAACTTTTATTAAATATTTTGATATGGTTTAGACAAAGTAATCTATATTTTTTACTATTATCTTTTTCAATCGGTGCTTTATAAGCTCCGGTTTCCTTACAATTTTCCCAATCACAAATAATTTTCATTGGTTAGTTCTATATAGTAAAATGATATTAATGAATAATTATTTAGATGAAGTTAAATCAAAATTAAAGAAGCAAATTGAAATTGAAGAACTCATTATTGTTGATAATTCTTATAAACATAAGAGCCACAAATTTTTCTCTCCTGAGAAGTTTCATCTACATTTAAAAATAAAATCTTTCTATTTAAAATCAATTTCACGAATTAATGCTCAAAAGCTAATAATGAAAATTTTAAAAGAAGATTTAAAAAGTAAAATTCATGCATTAGAAATTACTATTGAGAGATAGATTTACTTAACAGTTTTAAACCACTTAAAGAAATTTTATTTTTATTTGGTAATGAAGTTTTACCTATTTTTTCTAACAAGATAAAATTAATCTTATCATCGTTATTTTTTTTGTCGTTTTTAAGGTAAGGAATCAAACTATTGATTGCGTTAAAATTTAAATAATTTTTATAAGTGTAGGACAAATTGTTATTATCGTAAATATTTTTTATTTCTTCAAAAGTTTTTCTATTACAAATTTTTTTTAAAAAAGAAATTTTAGCTGCTAAAATCATACCCGTTAAAACTGCTTCTCCATGAGTAATCTTTTTTGTATAATTATTTTTAACCTCTATCGCATGTGCAAAAGTATGACCAAAATTTAAGATCATTCTTAAATTATTTTCATTTACATCTTTAGTAACAAAGTACATCTTTATTTCACAACTTTTTTTTATTGCATAGGCCAGCTCTTTAGATTTTTTTAAAAGTATTTTTTTTGTATTTTTTTTTAACCAGTTAAAAAATACCATGTCTTTAATGATAGAATGTTTCAATACTTCTGCAAAACCACATATCAATTCTTTCTTTGGGAGTGAGTTTAAAAAAGATGTATCACTAATTACTAGTTTTGGTTGATAAAAAGAACCAATTAAATTCTTTCCATAATTTGAATTCACTCCAGTTTTTCCCCCAATAGCAGAGTCTACTTGAGCTAATAATGTAGTTGGAATATTAATAAAATTTATACCTCTTTTGAAAATACTAGAAACAAAGCCCGCAACATCTCCAGTGATACCACCACCAAATCCAATTATTAAATCTGATCTATTAAAATTTTTTGAAATAATTTTATTTAAAAAAAAATTTACAGTTTTAATTGATTTTTTTTTTTCATTTGGAATGAATGGTAAAATTAAAAGATCGTAATTTTTTAATTTGGCTTGAATAATTTTTTTAAATTTATTTGGAATACCTGAGTCTAATATTATTGCTACTTTCTTTGCTTTCGGGCAAAGGGATTTAATTTTTTTGGACAGAAGGTTGATTACATTCTTACCAATTAATATTGAGTAATTTTGATTTTGGTTTCTAAATTTAATTTCCTGATTTTTCATATAATTTAATTATTTTATTTATGATTTCTTTAGAATTCAAGTAGCTACATCTAACTCTAAAATCTGCTTCATCATAAATTTTTTTTCTCTCTAGATATATTTTTTTAATTGTATTATTCACATTTTTTTTATCTAAAAGAGGTCTTTTTTTTGTTCTTTTTAATCTTTTTACAAGTTTGTCCATATTTACATCTAGCCAAAAACTTACAGATGTTTTTTTACATTAGTTCTGATTAATTTATTTAAAAAAGCACCACCT
>JAOHKR010000019.1 GCA_028101445.1 Candidatus Pelagibacter sp.
ATTTCACCAAAAATATTTATTTTAATACCCTGCTTGATAATGCTTTCTATTTCTTTTGAAAAATAATTGGTTATGAGTTTAAATAAAAAGTTTATTTCAGCTTTTGGACGTTTCCAATTTTCAGAAGAAAAAACGTAAAATGATACAATTTTAATTTTAGATTTTATTGAACCTTTGACAATTTTTTTTACTGTCTCTACACCTTTAAAATGTCCGAAATTTCTCCCTCGACCATTTTTTTTTCCCCACCTACCATTGCCATCCATGATGAAAGCAACATGGTTGAGCTCGTTCATATCTGACTGATCTCTTTTTCTTTTTCAGTTAATATTTTATCTATATTTTCTATATTTACGTCTGTAAGTTTTTGAATATTTTTTTCGAAGTTTTTGTTATCATCTTCGGTAATAACTTTGTCTTTTAATTTTTTTTTCAAATCTTCGTTAGCTTCTCTTCTAATATTTCTTATTGCTATTTTTCCTTTTTCCCCCATATTTTTTAAAACTTTGATTAAATCTTTTCTTCTTTCTTCTGTTAAATCTGGAATTCTTAATCTTATTGTTTGCCCATCTATTTGGGGATTAATTCCTAATTCTGATTTTTGAATAGCGCTATCTATTAGTGGTGTATTAGTTTTATCCCAAACTTGTATAGAAATTAATCTAGCCTCTGGAACACTTATTGTTCCGAGTTGGTCTATCGGCATCAATTGTCCATAAACATCTACCTTAATTGTATCAAGCATGCTTGTGTTAGCTCTACCAGTTCTTAAAGTTGAAATATCTTTTTTAAGAGAAAGTATGGTTTTATCCATTTTAGATGAAAAATTACTTTCATTAAATTCACTACTCACTTTTTAAACTCCTTCACCAACTTTATATTTAATAAATTGTAGAATTTTAATTTCTTTGTCTGATGAGTTTTCTTTTAAAATATCTGAGACTTTCTTTTTGGGATCCATTATCCACAATTGGTTTAAAAGTGAATTATCATTTAAAAATTTAGATATTTTACCTTTAGAAATTTTTTCTGCCATTTCAGCTGGTTTTCCAGAATTTGTTATTTCTGCTTTTATAATTTCTAATTCTTTATTAACTATAGATTTATCAATTCCATCTTTATCTATTGCCAACGGATTTGATGCAGCAATATGCATAGCTAGTTTTAAACCAATTTCATCATTTTTGCCTTTTATAATTCCATCTAGTTTTACAACAGAAATTATTTTACCAATATTTTTTTCTATAGCTGAATGTACATAAAAATAATTTGTTCCAGACGTATTATTAAAAAAGTTGGTTCGTCTAATTGTAATCTTTTCACCTATCTTTGCTATTAAATTTACTAAATTATCTTTTACAGAAATGTCATTAGCCATTTTAGTTTCTTGAACTATTTCTAAATTACCTTTTGATGAAAAATTAATATCAGATAGTTCTTTACAAAAATTTATAAAATCTTGATTTTTTGCGACAAAATCTGTTTCACTATTAATTTCGATTATTGAAATTTGTCCGTCATATTCCTTTACTAAAGCTAAACCTTCTGAAGCGGTTCTGCTCATTTTTTTAGAAGCTTTAGCAATCCCTTTTTTTCTTAAAAATTCAACAGATTTTTCTATATCGCCTTTAGATTCATCTAAAGCTATTTTACAATCATTAAAGCCCACGCCTGTCATTTCTCTGAGTTTTTTTATACTATCTAATAAATCTTTATTTGACATTAGGTAAATTTAAGAATTACTTTTTTTATCTGCAGCTTTCTTAACAATTTCTGCTTTATCATCAGAACCCTTGATAAATTTTTCTGCATCTTTAATTGTGTTTTTTAATAACTCGCAATAAAGATTTATTGACCGCCTAGCATCATCATTACCTGGAATTGGAAAATTTATCCCTGTTGGATCTGAATTGCTATCTAGTATCGCTATAATTGGTATACCTAATTTTTTCGCTTCTGCAACTGCCAGAGACTCGATATTTGTATCTATAATAAAAATTAAATCTGGAGTTTTTTTCATCTCTGCAATACCACCTAGAGATCTTTGAAGTTTTTCTTTTTCTTTGCTAAATTTTAAAATTTCTTTTTTAGTAAAACCTAAGTTTTCCTTAGATAATTGTTCATTTAATTTTTTTAATCTTTTGATTGAATTTTGTATTGTATTCCAATTAGTTAGCATTCCACCTAACCATCTATAATTTACAAAATATTGATCTGTTTCTTTTGCTAATTCGCTTACTTGTTCAGAAGCTTGTTTTTTTGTTGAAACAATCAATAGTTTTCCTCCACTAGCTACCACTTTGTGTACTTGAACTAATGCATTTTTTAGAAATTCTACTGTCTGAGTTAAATCTATAATATGAATTGAATTTTTCTCACCAAAAATGTACTTTTTCATTTTTGGGTTCCACCTTAAGGTTTTATGACCTAGGTGAACTCCTGCCTCTAACAATTGTTTTATGTCTACTTTTGGTACGTTCATATTTTTTTCCGGTTAATCCACCACAGTAATTCCAATATTATGGACCGGTAGGGCTATGCCCTTGTAACTGTGTGCGAAATTACTCACTGATATATACAAACAGGCTAAAAAATCAACTATCTAAAAAGTTATTTTTTCCACGTATTCCTTACCTTTAAGGACTTTTAGCTGTTTTAAATCAAATTTTCTATTATTTTTAAGAGAGTAATGGGCTTTTTTATTCTGATTTTTAAGAACTAAATTAATTTCAGTTTCTCCATCAGCTGACAATAGTTGACTAATTTCGCCTAAATTACAATTATTTTTTAATTCTATTGTTACTTTCTTGTAAGGTTTATTGATAGCATTTTCTACACTTAATATATTTTTTACATTAATTCTTTTCTTTGAAGAGTCATTTGTAGTCCTGTCTTTTTGCAAGGTCAATACGAAAGACTCTGACTCCTTAAGTTTCTCTCTATTTAAAACAAGTATTTCAGAAAATAAAAAAAGCTCAAATTCACCCGTCATGTCACTAAATTTAACTATTCCATATGGAGTTCCTTTTGCACTTTTTTTTTCTACTATTGACATAATTGTTCCTGCTACTAAACCTTCACTATCATCATTTTTATAAAATTGATTATAAGACATTATTTTCAATTGATTGAATATCTCTCCGTATTCATTTAGTGGGTGGTCTGACAAATAAAAACCTAATGATTTAAACTCTTCCGCTAAAAGTTCTTTTTGCTTCCAAGGCGTATGGGGCAGAAAATCAAATTCTTTATGTGTATTATCTTGACCTTCAAAAAGACTCGATTGATTATTTTCTTTATCGTCATTTATATTTTTAATCTTTTGTATTATTTTTGGTATTGAATTTAAAATTTTATTCCTATCTTTATCAAATTCATCAAAAACACCGCTCTTTACTAAGCCTTCTAATTGTAATTTGTTTACATCTTTCGCATCAACTCTATTTATAAAGTCAGCAAAAGTTTTATATTTTCCATTTTTTTCTCTTTCGTTTAAAATATTTGATATAGCTTCAAAACCAACACTTTTAATTGCGCCAAGACCGTAAAAAAGTTTACCGTCTATAGCTTTGAATTCTGCAAAAGATTTATTTATGGATGGTCTGATTATTTCAATGTTTAATCTTTTTAATTCTTCAACAAATTCTCTAAGTTTAGAAGTATTAGTTAATTCAGTTGACATCGTTGCAGCTATAAAATCTTCTTTATGATAAGTTTTTAGATAAGCAGTTTGGTAAGCAATTAAAGCGTATGCAGCAGCATGACTTTTGTTGAAACCGTACTGAGCAAAAGGCTCGATTTTTGTAAATACAAAATTAGCTACATCTTTTTCTATACCATTTTTTAAAGCTCCATTTATAAATCTTTCTTTCTGTCTATCTAGTTCAGCTTTCTTTTTTTTACCCATTGCTCGTCTTAAAATATCAGCTTCTCCAGCTGTGAAGCCTGCCAGTGTTTGAGCAATTTGCATTACTTGCTCTTGGTAAATAATAATTCCATAGGTAGGTTTTAATATGTCTTTTAAAATAGGATGTATGTAATCAGGATCTTTTATTCCATTTTTACAGTCATTATATATCGGAATATTACTCATTGGTCCTGGTCTATATAAGGCTACAAGTGCAATAATATCATCAAATTTATTTGGTTTCATTTGTTTAATCGCATCTCTCATCCCTGCACTTTCTAATTGAAATAAACCTGTTGTTTCACCAGTTGAAAGAAGTGAAAAAACTTTTTCATCATTTTGATTAATTTTACTGATATCAAGTTTTATATTTTTTAGACGTAATCTTTTTATAGTTTTATCAATTACAGTTAGAGTTTTTAATCCTAGTAAATCAAATTTTACTAGTCCAGCATTTTCCGACGAATACATATCATATTGAGTCGATGGTAAAATTAAATTGGAACTGTGATCTATGTATAGTGGGAATTGTTCTGCCAATTTATTTCCAGCAATTACTACTCCAGCTGCATGTGTTGCCATATTCCGATTAAGGCCTTCAAGTTGCAAAGATAAATCTAAAAGTTTTTTAACTTTTTTATTATTTCGAACTTCTTCTTTAAATCTTGGCTCACGATCAATCGACTCTTGTAAAGTTAAAGGTCTGGAAGGATCAAAAGGAACCATTTTACAAATTTTATCTACATGACCGTAAGGTAAGCCAAGAACTCTACCCACGTCTCTTAGAACCATCCTGGCTTTTAACTTACCGAATGTGGTTATATGTGCGACACCGTCTTTATATTTTGTTTTTAAATATTCAAAAACTTGATCTCTTTTTTCTTCACAAAAATCTATATCAAAGTCAGGCATTGAAATTCTATCAGGGTTTAAAAATCTCTCAAAAATTAAATCATATTCTATTGGATCTAAGTCTGTGATATCCAAACAGTATGCAACTAATGAGCCTGCTCCTGAACCCCTGCCAGGGCCTACTGGTATAGAGTTATTTTTTGCCCATTTTATGTAATCAGAGACAATTAAGAAATAACTAGCATAATCCATGGAGTTAATAATATTAAGTTCATGAGAAAGTCTATCCTCATAAAAATTTTTAATTTGATCTTCAGTTTTTTCTAAATTTCTTTTTGAGATAAAGTTTTTTATTCTATTTCTCAGGCCTTTATTTGCTAAGTTAATTAATACCTCTTCTGGGGAATTATTTTGATCATTGGCGATAGAAGGGAGTATTGGTTTAGATTTTTTTGGCTTGAAACTAAACCTTAAATGAAAATTATAATTATTTTCTAATGCTTCAGGGATATCTGCATATAATTCCAAAAGTTCTTTGTTCTTTTTAAGATAATGTTGATTACTGTATTTAAATCTATTGTTATCATCTATAAATCTTTTTTCACCAATACAAGTAAGAGCGTCATGTGCTTCGTACATATTTTCATTTAAGTAAAAAACTTCCTGGGTTGCAATTATCGGAATATCTAAAGTTTTAGAGCAACTTAATAAATAGTTTTCATAATTCTTTTCTTCATGTTCGTTATGTCTTTGAATTTCTAAATATAGTCTATCTTTAAAGCTAGATTTTAAAGAAGTTAATATTTTCTCAAAATCTTTTATTTTATTGGCATAAAATAATTTTCCAAAAAAATTATAATAATTTCCAGTTAATAAGATTAAATCTTCATTATTTGAAATTAAATCATCAAGTCTACAAGATGGGTCTTCTGCTTCTTTGCTTTTTAAATAACTTAATGAAGACAATTTAGTTAGATTTTTATAACCTTGTACTGATGTAGCGTATAATGTTATCTTTCCTATTATATTGTTAGCACAAAGATTTATTTGAGTGCCGATTATAGGTTGAGTTCCAACTTTAGACAATTTTTCAGAAAATTCTAATGCCCCACATAAATTATAACTGTCTGCTAAACCAATTGATTTAATTTTATTAGATTTGCAATACTCAGCCAATTCATCAATTTTTATAGCTCCCTCGCAGATAGAGTATTGTGTATGAATTTTTATATTATTAAATTTTTGGTCACTAACGGGCATTAACTCTTTTTATATGACCATTGGAAATAAACAACTTGTAATCAGCCCTGTTGGCAAGTTCTCTATTATGAGTTGCAAAAATTATTGTTTTTTTTAGTTTTTTTAATTTTAAAAATAATGAAAATATTTCTTTAGAGGTTTTAAAATCTAAATTACCCGTAGGTTCATCAGCTAAAATTAAATCAGTTTCAGCTATCAATGCTCTAGCAATTGATACTCTTTGTTGCTCTCCTCCTGATAGTTCATTTGGGAAGTGATCAGATCTATTTAAAATTTTAACGTCTTTTAATATTTTTTTAGCCTTAGAAAAAATATCTTTTTCATTTTCTCCTTTAATAAGTAGCGGCATCATAACATTCTCTAGAGCTGTAAAATCTGAAAGTAAATTATTATCTTGAAATATAATTGAAATATTTTTTCTTCTTATTTCGTCTTTTTGACTTTCATTTAAACTACTAGCCTCTTTATTGTTAATTAATATTTTTCCTTTTGAAGGATTATCAAGTAACGCCAACAGATGAAGCAAAGATGATTTTCCAGAACCAGAAGATCCTATAAGCGCTATAAGGTCCCCTTGCTTGATTTTGAGATTTAAATTATTAAAAAGAATAATATTCCCATTTATATGTTCATAGGTTTTTTTAATGTTTATAGTTTCAAGTAAAATTTTATTCATATTTAAGAGCTCTAAAAGTTTTCATTTTTGAAATGGTCATAGCTGGTATATACGAGGCTATCGCTGAGACAGTTATTGACAAAATAAATATTATTAAAATTGAGAAAAAACTAATTTCACTTGGTAGTTTTTCTAAAAAATAAATATCTGGTGGAAAAATTTCTAAATTAAATACTGAGGATAGAAAAATTCTTAATTTTTCAATATTTTGTGAGAATACAATGCCTAAGATAATTCCGCTTATTGTTGCAAAAAAACCTATAGAAAAGCCTGTTAAAAAAAAAGATTTTTTAATTGAATTATTGCTAAGACCCAAGGTCTTTAAAATAGCAATCTCTTTAGTCTTATTTTTTATTAATATAGTTAACCCCGATACAATATTAAATGCAGCAACAATTACGATGAGTGTTAATATAATAAACATTACATTTCTTTCTACTTTTAAAGCGCTAAAAAAAGATTTATTTAAATCAGACCAAGTATAAATAAAATAATTTGGATTAATTTTTTCTATTTTACTTTTTACAATATTGGCTTTTAAAGGATTTTTCAAATATATCTCAATATTTTGATCTTTTTTTTCTTTGTCGAATATTGATAGAGCATCATCTATTCCTAGAATAACAATGTTTTGATCAAATTCTAAAAAACCTGTAGTAAAAGTACCTGCTATGTTAAAACTCTCTTGTTTAGGTAAACTGCCTAAAGGTGTGGCAACAAAAGATGAAGACATCAAGCTGATTTTATCATTCTTTTTTAAATTTAAATTATACGCAAGCTCTGTTCCAATAAATACTTGATTTTCATTAAAAGTTTTTACGTTCCCGCTTGTTATATTTTTATTTAAAAATTCAATCGATCTTTTTTCATCTTTATTTATTCCTTTAAAAATAACACCTTTAGCATTATCGTTATTAATTATAATACCCTCTCCCGAAAAAGACTTGCTTATCTTTATATCTGGAAATTCATTTTTTAATTTTGAAATAAATTTATCATCTATGGTTGAGTTATTTGGTTGAATTACAATATGAGGATTCAATCCTAAAATTTTTTTTGTAAGGTCAGTTTTAAAACCGTTCATTACAGACATCACAATTATTAAAATTGCAACACCTAACATAATACCTAGGAATGAGAAAATTGAAATAATTTTTAGAAAACCCTCTTTTTTTTTTGGTCTTAAATTCCTCGATGAAATTAATCTTTCAACTTTTGTAAACAATTTTCTATTTTTTTAGTTTTAACTGAATATCATTTAGGTTTAAAATTTCACTTTTTAAATTTAACTCTTTAAACTCAAATTTTTCTTCCTCAGATTTTGATCCAATTATAATTTGATAAGGGATGCCTATTAAATCATGTTTTTTAAATTTATTTGACATATTTTCATCAACATCATCTAACAATACGTCAATATTTTGTTTTTTTAGTTCTTTATAAATTTTTTCTGCTTTTTCTAAATTTTTCTTATTGTTTTTGCTTATACTAGGAATGATAACTACATCAAAAGGAGAAATTGATTTAGGCCATTTCATCACATCATTGATATAATTTGCCTCTATTGTAGCGCCAACAAGTCTTGAAACGCCAATTCCATAAGAGCCCATTTTTACGGAAGTTTTTTTTCCATTTTTATCATCGATTAGACAGTTCATAGGTTTTGAATACTTATCACTAAAATAAAAAATATGCCCCACCTCGATACCTTTAGTTTTTAATTGATTTTCTTTTTTTACCTTTGTGTTAAATTCTTTTTCATTAAACTTATCATCTGTAACTGAATAAATGTTTGTATAGTCATCTCTCATTTTTTGAAGTGAGCTTTCTGACCCCGAGTAATTTTTTAAATCTATTTCAAAAATTTTTTTATCAGCATATATTTCACTTTCTCCTGTATCTGCTAATATAATAAATTCATGGGAAAGATCCCCACCTATTGGGCCTGTGTCTGCTGCCATTGGTATGGCTTTTAATCCTAATCTGTTAAAAGTTTTTAAATATGAAAAAAACATTTTATTGTAAGATTTTTTAGCGTCTTCATCTGTTAGATCAAATGAATAAGCATCTTTCATATAAAATTCTTTACAACGCATAACACCAAATCTTGGCCTTATTTCATCTCTAAATTTCCATTGTATATGATAAAGAAGTTGTGGAAGTGATTTGTAAGATTTTACACTTGATCTAAATACGTCTGTTACCAATTCTTCATTTGTAGGTCCGTATAACATTTCTCTACCTTGGCGATCTTTAATTCTTAACATTTCTTCACCATAATCTTCATATCTACCACTTTCTTTCCATATTTCTGAAGATTGAATTGTTGGCATTAACATTTCTTGTGCGCCTATAGCATTTTGTTCTTCTCTTACTATTTGTTCAATTTTTTTCATTACTTTAAAACCTAAAGGCAACCAAGAATAAATTCCGGCTGAAGATTGTTTAATCATACCGGTTCTTAACATTAGTTGATGTGACTTAATTTTTGCCTCAGCTGGAAGGTCTTTAGTTATTGGTATAAATAATTTTGAAAGAAACATTATTGCAAGTATTCCCTTAAATTTAATAGATTAAACTTTACTAGACAATATATTACACTAAAAATTATAGAAGTAATTATAGTAGTTATAAAAAATTTTTTACCTATTTTTGGATTATTTGGTGCCCCTGGATCAATTCCGTCTATACGTTCTTTAAATTTTTCTTTTTTAGATTGTATTCCAATAGGTAAAACAGAAAAAAAAATCATCCACCAAATTAAAACATAAACTATTATTGAACCAGTAATTCCCACTAAATTCTCGCTATATTAATGTTTGTAAAAGGTTTTTTCCCTGTTTTTTCTCGAACAATTCTCCTGCAATTTTGTTTTATAGTTTCTATTAGATTTTTTTGTTGATTTTTACTTTCTATTGAAAAAGTTTTACATATATTAAATATTTCATCCTCCATATCAAAAATAAATGGCTCATTATTTTGATTTTCAGGAATTCCTCGAAATGAAATAATAGGTTTTTTTATTTTTCCATTATTAGAAACTAAAAGAGTTATTTCTAGATATCCATTTATTGATAAATTTTTTCTGTCTTTGATAGACTGTGAGTCTGTTTCTACATTAATGCTACCGTCTAAATAAACTCTTCCTGAAGGAGCTTTGTCAATAATTTGAGGCGCGTCTCCAGGTAAGAGCTTTATAATATCACCATTTTCAATTAGTAAAGTTTTAGGTATTTGCATTTCTTTTGCGAAGCTTACATGTTCTTGCATATGTCTATGCTCTCCGTGCACAGGAATTATGCTCTTCGGTTTAACCCACGTATACATATCTTTTAAATCGTCTCTATTTGGATGACCTGAAACATGCACAAAAGCATTTTCTTCACTAATAATTTCTATATTATTTTTTACGATTTGATTTTGTAAATTATATAATTTTTTTTCATTACCAGGAATAATTTTTGAAGAAAAAATCACACAATCACCTTCCTCAAGAAAAACATCGGGATGTGATCCATTTACTATTCTATTCATAGCTCCCATTGGCTCACCTTGACTGCCAGTTGCTAAATAAAGAATTTTATTTTTAGAAACCTTTTTAGCGTCTCTCGGTTCTAATGGCTCTATTAAACCTTTCAAATAACCGCATTTTCTTGCTGCTTTATATATTCTATGCATTGATCTACCTACTAGGCAAATAGATCGTCCAGTTTTTTTTGCACAATAAAAAATTGACTCCATTCTAGCTACATTCGAAGCGAAAGAAGTCACTAATATTCTTTTAGTTTTTACTTCCATTATTCTTAGTAAACTATCCCTTACATCGGACTCAGATCCAGCTCTGCCAGGGCTAAAAATATTTGTTGAATCACAAATCATTGCAGAAACACCGCTGCTGCCAATTTTTTTTAATTTTTCTTCATCAATTTTATTTCCTATCAACGGGTTAGGATCTATTTTCCAATCGCCCGTATGTAGAATTGTTCCCAAGGGTGTCTTAATACTTAAACCATTAGGTTCTAAAATCGAATGAGTAAGAGTAACAAAATCAATTTCAAAAGCTCCAAGCTTAATCTGACTATTTAATGGAACAATTTTAAGAAAAGATGAAATATCAATTTTTTTTTCTTTAAATTTTTCAGTAAGCAATGCAGCTGTAAAAGGTGTTGCGTATAATTTACATTTCAGCTCTGGCCAAATATGTGCTACCGCGCCAATATGGTCTTCGTGAGCATGAGTAAGAACTATACCTAATAGGTCATCTTTTTTATCAATAATAAATCCAGGATCAGGCATAATTAAATCTACGCCCGGAATTGTATCGTCAGCGAAAGTAACGCCCATATCAACAATGATCCATTTTTGATCATCCTCTTTACCATACGCATAAAGGTTCATATTCATACCTATTTCACCTGAACCTCCAAGAGGACAAAAAATTAATTCTTCTTTATTCATATAAATTCTTTATAAACTTTTGCTATTCCTTTGATAGTAATATCTTGATCAATAGATATCTTTTTTTTAATTATACCATTGAAAAAATTTGCGTATCCTCCTGTTAATATAATCTTATAGTTATTTCTTTCTTTAGAAATTATTTTATTAATAATGTTATTTATTAAACCTTCATACCCCCAAACAAATCCAGCATTTAAGGCTTCTTTTGTATTTTTGCCATAAGTTTTTTGATTTTTTTTTAGATTAATTAGTGGGAGCAAGGCTGTATTCTTATTTAAATTCATTATTGAAAGTTTTACTCCTGGGGCTATTACACCACCTTCATAAACTTCATTTTTAATAACATCGAAGGTTGTTGCTGTTCCAAAATCTAAAACTAAACAGTTTTTAAATTTTTTAGCGCCTATAGCATTTGCTATTCTATCTGATCCTAATTGTTTTTTATTTTTAACATTAATCTTAATAATTCTTTCAAGAGCAAAGTCTTTAATT
>JAOHKR010000002.1 GCA_028101445.1 Candidatus Pelagibacter sp.
CTACTTAATTCAAAACTAAAATTTAATTTTGAATATGATGATTATAAAATTAAAATTTATAATTCTTATTTTAGAAATAAAAATTTGGTATTTAACAATGAGAGTACAGTAATATATCGTCCTTTTCTTTCCTTAAATTCAATTATTAATGTAGAAGACATAGATATAGATTTATTAAAAAGTATAAATTTAAATGAAATTCTAGCTGCAAAAAATTTGATAAAAAAAATAAATACAAATAATCAAATAAAATTTAAGTCAAAAAAATTTAACAGAAAATTAATAGATAGTTTAGACCTCAAAATTAATTTAGCTTATGGGAGATTAAATTATTTAAAAAAAATATCAATTAAAGAAAATTTTTCTACATGTAAAGGAGATGTAAATTTTTTAGAAGAATATCCAGTTTTACATTTTGATTGTTTATTAATGTCCAGTGACAAAAAGAAATTTTTAAAATTGTTTTCAATTAAATATAAGAAAAAAAATGAATTATTAAATCTTCACGCTAAAGGAAGTATTAATCTTCTCAGTAAAAAAATTAATTTTAAAAAAATTCTAGTTAATGAAGATTACCAAGCATCAAAAGAGGATCTTAATTATTTCAAACAGATATTTGAGACTGTGTTTTTTCAAAAAGATTTCTTGGGTATTTTAAATTCTAATAAGATTAGCGAGTTTATTTTAGAAATTAACTAAATTATTTAGGCTTGGTCATTTTTATAGGGCTCATAATTTTATCGTACTCTTTTTCTTTTATTAGTCCTGCTTTAATAACTTCTGTTTTTAAAGTTGTTCCATTTTTATGAGCTGTTTTAGCAATTTGAGCTGCTCTATCGTAGCCAATTTTTGGAGCTAAGGCTGTCACCATCATTAAAGAATTATCTAATAAATAACTTATTCTTTTTTTATCTGCTTTAATTCCTTTGACACAGTAAAGACCAAAAGTTTTTGATGAGTCACTCATAATTTCTATAGATTGTAAAATGTTATGAATAATTAATGGTTTAAAAACATTTAATTCAAAGTGTCCGTGAGAACCTGCCATTGTGATACCGTTGTGATTACCGATAACTTTTACACAAACCATAGTAACTGCCTCAGATTGAGTTGGATTTACTTTACCTGGCATAATTGATGAGCCGGGCTCATTAGAAGGAAGTATCAGTTCACCATAACCAGCTCTTGGGCCAGAACCTAAAAATCTAATATCATTTGCAATCTTCATTAAGCACACAGCAGCTGTGTTTAAAGTTCCTGAAAAATTAACAATTTCATCATGAGCCGCTAATGCTGCAAACTTATTTACCGCAGGTTTAAAAGGTAACTTTGTAATTTTGCTAATTTCTTTTACAATTTTCTTATCAAAGTTTTTTCTAGTATTAAGCCCAGTTCCAACAGCGGTTCCGCCTTGTGCTAAATAATAAATTTCTTTAAGTGCATTTTCAATTCTAACAATACATTGTTTTAATTGCGCTTGATAACCAGAGAATTCTTGCCCCAAAGTTAGAGGTGTTGCATCCTGCAAGTGAGTTCTGCCAACTTTAACAATACTTTTGAATTCTTTAGATTTTTTAGCTAATTCTTTTTCTAATAATCTTAATGACGGTAAAAGTTTTTCCTTTGTTTTTAACGCAATAGCAATATGCATCGCAGTTGGAAAAACATCATTAGTAGATTGTGATTTATTTACGTGATCATTTGGGTGAACAGGTTTTTTTGAACCTAATTTACCTCCCATCATTTCAATAGCTCTATTGGCAATTACTTCATTAACATTCATATTGGTTTGCGTGCCAGAACCCGTTTGCCAAACTTTTAGTGGAAAATGATTATCATGTTTACCTTTAATAACTTCTTCAGCTGCTTTGATAATATATTTGCTTATTTTAGGATCTAAATCTTTATTACTTGCATTTATAATTGCAGCAGCTTTTTTTATGATTGCAATTGAATGAATAACTATAGGCCTTACTAAAAAATCACCTATATTAAAATATTTATTGGATCTTTCTGTGGAGGCTCCCCAATACTTATCACCAGGAACTTTTATTTTTCCAATACTGTCAAATTCTATTCTGTATTTCATAAATGATTCATTGATATAATACACTTTTATTAATTAATTATAAAATACAAAGGTTAAAAATGACTAATTTTGAAATGGTTAAAAAGTTTATGAAAATATTTGGTCAAAAAGTTAAAGAAAAAGCCGAGTTTCCAGAGAAAGAAATCATTAACTTAAGGTATGAGCTTATAAAAGAAGAGCTTGAAGAATTTAAAGAAGCATTAGAAAAAAAAGACCTAACAGAAGCAGCAGATGCATTAACCGATATACTTTATGTAACATATGGTGCGGGACACGCTTTCGGTATTAATTTAGACAAGTGTTTCAAAGAAGTTCAAAATTCTAATATGAGTAAGCTTGGACTTGATGGAAAACCAATTTATAATGAAAAAGGTAAAGTAATGAAGGGACCAAATTATTTTAAACCTGATCTAAGAAAGCTGATTTAATAATGAAAGAATATTATTATTGGATATTATTAGGAATGGCAGCAGGGACGTTAATGTATTTATTAGATAAATATTTATTTTAAACTTATGAGACTTGATGCTTATGAAAAATATTTACTCTTCTTTATTTGTTTTTTTGGAATTCTTTTAAGATACGTTAATCATTCATATGATAATTTATGGTATGATGAAATTGTTAGTTTTTGGGTTGCGAATCCAGATTTTTCTTTCCAAGAAACATTAAACCAAAATAGATTATTAGAAGTAAACTCAGTTACATATAATCTAATATTAAAATATTTTTTTTTAGTATTCGGTTATAGTGCAGAAAATGGCAGATTAATTTCTGTTGTTTGTGGCTCGTGCTCTATATTAACCGTTGGCTATTTATGCAAAATGTTAACAAAGAATAGAATTTATCTATTTGTTGTTTTTTTGACCAGCTTTAACATTTACTTAATTTCATACTCACAAGAAATAAGAGTTTATTCAATGCTATTTTTATTTGCTTCATTAAATCTTATTTTTTTTTTTAAAATAATTAATAAAAAAAGTATAATTTTATCATTAGGGTTCGCTTTTAGTTCAATTATATTGTCGTCACTACATCCATTTTCATTAATTATCTTTTTATCTTATGCACTTTATTTAGGGTTAATATTTTTAAACCATAAAAAAATTTATAAATATCTTTCTTTAGTAATTTTTTTAATTTTTATTTTTGCAATTTTTATTTATTTAAATGATTTTCTTTTGACAACAGATACCCAAGAAGAATATTTTTGGATGCGTAATCCAGACCTAGGTTTTTTTTCTAACTATTATTTTTCGAATTTTTTTGGATCAAGATTATTAGGATTAATTTTCCTTACAGTTTTAATTTTTCTTATTTTTAATCATTATAAAAAAAAAATTAATTTAAGTTACATCGATTTATTTTTAATAATAATTTTTTTATCTTATTTTTTGCCAATAGTGTTTGGCTATATGTTTAAGCCTGTTTTAACGAGCAGATATATAATATTTGTTTTGATTCCAATTATTTTATTAATTTCAATATTAATTAATCATTTACATATTAAAAAAAAAATATTTTTATTATCTTTATTAATACTACTATCAATTGGAAATCACTTTACAGAACAAACGTTTAAACAATTTTTTGAAAACAGAACAGTATCTAAACCAGAGTATTCCAACGCTTTAAAATATATAAATAATTCAAATAATAAATTATATTTTTTGAAAGTTAGTAAGATGAAAAATGAACAAGCAACAATTAATGCTATAAATAATTATATTCATTATATCAGCGTTCAAAATAACCTAGATGTTAAATTTACACCTTTGCAGGATAATAATAATCCTAAAATTATTTGGCATATTTGCCTTCAAGATATAAATGAAAAAAAATGCTCAATTAACATAAAAAAACCATTTAATATATTGGCTATAAAAAATTTTAATAACATTGAATTAAAATTAATAAAATTACTATAATTTAAATAATGAGAAGGGGCGTTCTGTTGCCAGGTGCCCCGGACTTTGTAACATTATTCCTGATTATACACCATTTGCAAATGTTAATAATCTAAAATTTTAATGAAATTTACGAGTAGATTACGAGTGAAGTCTTATGCTAGAATTATTGATCATGAAAATTTTTATTCTTGGAGTTATAGCAAGTTTTTTATTAATTACTAAAGCATACTCATTAAGCTGTGGTCTTGAAAGCGACGTATTGACTAAACACACAAGAGACGGGTATTTAGAAATAAATATTTATAACTCTAACAGCAAAGCTGTAAATATTTCTTCTATAAAGTATTTTGATGATAACAAAAATTTAGTCAGAGAGTATGATCTTTTTAAAAGAGTAAACTCAAAGAGTAATTTAGCTTTTAGTCATTCTACTAATAGTGTTTTTTTAAAAAAGGTAACAAGCATTAATTTTGGATGTAGAATAATTGAGCCGAGATACATAAAACCAAAGACCACAAAACCTAAAAGTGGTGCTCAAAAATGGTTAGACAAAATTAGAGGAAATTAATATAACAAATTATGGAAAAATTATTTAAAGATTATTGGGAAGGTAAAGTTCCGTTAGTTAGGAGTTATTGGATTGGATGTATTCTAATCCCTATAGCTTTAGTAATTCCTATACTTCCAGCTTTAGGAGATGGAAGAGTTTCTGACGGTTATGCAATGTTTACTATTCTATGGTTCTTCGCAATGATAGCTGCAAACATTTATTTATTAATTGGTGGCTTTAGAAGTGCAACTATTTATGTTGCTGCAAAAAAAAAGAAGAAACAAAATTCAGGTTGGGGAATAGCTGCACAAATATTAATAGTTCTTGGTGGTATCAGAACTGTACTTGAATTTTTTAAAGTTTTAGCAAGTTAAATTACGAGTAGATTACGACCTATCAGGTTGCATTTTTAAATTAGCATTAATAATAAAGGAAAACAGAAAAGTAGTAAGGGGCGTTCTGTTGCCAGGTGCCCCGGACCCCGTAACTTAATTAACTAAGTTAATTAAGCAGCAAGTGCGTAACTTTCGTTAGCATTTGTAAATTGGCCCGTTACGTCGGAACCATCTCGTACGAAAGAACAGCCTTTAGACATCCGTCGATCCTAATTCACCCCCATAAGTTGTAAATGGTGGAGGTGGTGGGTACTGCCCCCACGTCCGTAATGTTTATTACGAAATCCGTTTATCGTCATAGTTGGAAAACCAACAATATTAATATAAAACTCTTTTAAATAGAATCAATTAAAAACTTAATATGAAATTGCTTGAAACATTAGTAAAAGACGAAAAAAAAAACGATCAGATTTTATATTCTTCTGGGCCTTATTGGGATTATAAGAATCTAAGAACATTGAATGAAATAAAAAAAAAAGGCATTAAAGATTTTAGAGGTCTATCTACTGGAATTGGCACTTCATTTGCGGATAACCAAGTTCTAGATGTTAGAAATGAATTAAATTTTAAAGGGAAACTCGTTGCAAAATTTTTTTCCATGCCTTTAATAAAAAAAATTTTTCAATCTCAAATTAATATCACCAGACATCATTTGAACAATTATTTAGATAACTTTGCTATAGTTTATAAAAACAATCCTTTAGTACAAAAGCTTATTAAAAAATATAATTTTATAAATACAACTCAATTTGGCTGTATTAGTAAATTTAAATATCTTGAAAAAGAGTATTCAACTCATTATCTAGAGATGGCTTATAGAATAGAAAATTTATCAGAGAAATTTGATTTTAAAAAAATTAAAACCTTCTTTGAAATTGGAGGAGGATTTGGAGCCAACACTCATTTTTTACTCACAAATTTTCCTAATATAAAAAAAGTAATTTACCTAGATGCTGTCCCCAATATTTATGTTGGTACCGAATATTTAAGGCATCACTTTAAAGATAAAGTTAAAGACTATTTAGATGTAAAAAACAAAAGTGAAATTTGCTTTGAAAATAATGAAGACCTTGAAATTATTTGTATACCGCCTTGGGAAATTGAAAGAGTTAACGTTAAAATTGATCATTTCCATAATGCTGCTAGTTTTGTAGAGATGCCAGAAAAATCAGTAAAAAATTATATTAAGTTTGTAGAAAAGTTTGAAACAAAAGAGATATCACTTATTTCTTATGACGATTTTGATTTAAATACGACCTTTGATCCAAATATTATGTCAAATTTTTTTAATAGTAAACTTAACGCGTCATGGAAAAATCATTTAATTGAAGGTCAAAAAGGAAGAGAAATATATTTAACAAATTGAAACTTACTAAAGAACAAAAGCAAGAAATTTCAGATCAACAATTTCAGAAAAACTCTACAAAAAGAGTAACTTCTCCAGAACTTGAGAAAATTCTCTATGAGGCCTTGCCAGTACTAGATCATGGCTTTGTCAGAGTTGTAGATTATATGGGTGATGATACTTCAGTAGTGCAGTCAGCAAGAGTTTCATATGGCAAAGGAACTAAAAAAGTTTCAACTGATGAAGGTTTAATTAAATATTTAATGAGACATTGGCATTCAACACCATTTGAAATGTGTGAAATTAAATACCACGTTAAACTTCCAATTTTCATTGCCCGTCAATGGATTAGACATAGAACTGCAAATGTTAACGAGTATTCAGCAAGATATTCGATCTTAGACAAAGAATTTTATATTCCAGCAAAAGAACAGTTATCTGCTCAATCGACAATTAACAGACAGGGTAGAGGAGATTTAATTACAGGCGAACAAGCTGACGAAGTTCTTAAAATTTTAAAAGATGATGCCACTAGAACTTACGGTAATTATGAAAAAATGCTTAATGAAAGATTTGACGGAACAACTATTGACGAAGGTAAGCCTGGTCTTGCAAGAGAGTTAGCTAGAATGAATTTAACTTTAAATTCTTATACTCAATGGTATTGGAAAACAGACTTATTGAATTTGTTAAACTTTTTATTTTTAAGAGCTGATAGCCACGCTCAATACGAAATAAGAGTATACGCTGAAACAATGCTTGATACAGTAAAAAAATGGGTTCCAATAACACACGCTGCATTTTTAGATTATAGAGTTGGTGCCGTTCATGTTTCTGCTAAAGGAAAAAAAGTAATTCAAAAAATGGTCAAGGGTGAGAAATGTGATGTTGAGAGTTCAGGTTTGTCAAAGAGAGAATGGAATGAATTGATGACTTCTTTTGGATTTACTAAAAAGATTGTTTAATTTTTTCTGCAATATCTTTAAATATTTTTGACACTTCATGATCGGGATCCGAGTGGGTTAATGGATCTCCTTTATCAGCTGAATTTCTTAAATCTTGATTTAAAGGAATTTTACCAAGAAAATTTTTATTAAATTCTTTTGCTGTTTTTTCAACTCCGCCTTCTCCAAAAATTTTATATTCTTTCCCATCATCACCTTTAAAGAAACTCATATTATCAATTAGACCTAATATTTTTACACCTGTTTTATCAAACATTTGAATTCCTCTTTTTACATCTAGAAGAGCAAGATCTTGAGGTGTGGAAACAATTATTGCTCCATCTACTTTAACCTCTTGTGCAAAAGTTAATTGTGTATCACCCGTACCTGGAGGCATATCAACAATGATTATATCTCTATCTTTCCATAAAACTTTTTGTGTCATTGTTTTTAATGCACTAATAACCATTGGACCTCTCCAAATCATTGGAGTTTGTTCATCAACTAAAAAACCCATAGACATGCATTGAGCGTCATATTTTTCTAGAGGTATTAATGCTTTACCATCTTCACTTTTAGGTTTTTCATTTAAATTAATTAATTTTGGAAGAGAAGGTCCGTAAACATCAGCATCAAGAATACCAATTTTAAGTCCTAAATTTTGTAGCGCAAAAGCTAAGTTTATAGCAACCGTAGATTTACCAACTCCACCTTTTGCGCTAGAAACTAATATTGTAAATTTAGTCCCATTAATTGGAGTTTTAACAAATTGCTTTGGAGCAAGCTTTTCTTTCATTGCTTGGCTCATTTCTGCTTTTTTTTCGGTCATAATATCGCTCTTACATAACTTGTTTTTCAACTAAAAGTCACTATATAAAGTGTCATGAGTTTCAAAGACAAGATTTTTAAAAATCAATCACCTTGGGGAACACCTCCAGGAGGTGGGGGAGGAAGAGCACCTGGTGGGAATGGATCAGGAAGTAGACAAGATCCGCCTAGTCTTGATGACATTATTAAGAATTTTCAAAAGACTATTAATAGATTCTCTGGCGGAAAATCTGGGGGATCAAAACCATTTTTTTTAGGGCTTATTGCCTTAGTGGTACTTTATTTTGCAAGTGGTCTTTACAGAGTTTTGCCAGATGAACAAGGTGTGGTTTTAAGATTTGGAAAGTTTGTAAACATGACTCAACCAGGATTACATTATCATTTACCAACGCCTTTCGAGAGAGTGCTAACTCCGAAAGTTACAAAAGTTAATAGAGTAGATGTTGGTTTTAGACCTGCAAGTGATAGTGGAAGAACTTCTTCTGGTGTAGGAAACGTTCCTGAAGAAAGTTTAATGTTAACAGGAGATGAAAATATTGTTGATATTAACTACTCAGTATTTTGGGTTATAAAAGATGCAGGTAAGTTTTTATTTAATATTCAAAGTCCTGTTGAGACGGTTAAAGCAACATCCGAAACAGCAATGAGAGAAGTAATTGCAAAAAACAATATTCAAACTATCTTAACCGAAGGAAGAGCAAGTATTGAAGTTGAAGTTCAAGAGATTACACAGAAAATTTTAGATGAATATGGATCAGGAATTCAAATTACACAAGTTCAAACACAACAAGCTGACCCACCAGCCCAAGTAATCGATGCATTTAGAGATGTGCAAGCTGCAAGAGCAGACAGAGAAAGATCAAAGAACGAAGCTGAAGGTTATGCCAATGATGTTATTCCAAGAGCTCGAGGTGAAGCAGAACAAATTTTACAAATAGCAGAAGCTTATAAAAAAGAAGTTGTTGCAAAAGCAGAAGGTGAAGCAAGTAGATTTTTAGCAATTTATAATGAATATAAAGGCGCAAAACAAGTTACTCAAGAAAGAATGTATTTAGAAACAATGGAAAAAGTTCTAGCTGACATTGATAAAGTTATTATTGATAAGAATACAAGTTCAGGCGTAGTACCTTATTTACCATTACCAGAACTTAAAAAGAAGGATCCTAAATAATGAAAGTACCTAAATTTATAATCCCAGCAATTGTAGTTATTGGAGTATTTTTATTTCAATCACTATTTATTGTTCAAGAAATAAATCAAGCTATTGTTCTTCAATTTGGTGACCCAAAAAAAATAATTTCTAAAGCAGGCTTGAACTTTAAATTACCTTTCATTCAAAATGTAGTTTTTTTAGATAAAAGAATTTTAAATTTAGATAATGAACCACAAGAAGTTATTGCAGCGGATCAAAAAAGATTAATTGTTGATGCGATCGCAAGATTTAAGATAGTAGACCCACTAAAGTTCTATATTTCAGTTGGAAATGAAAGAGTTGCTAGATCTAGATTATCTACGATTATTAATTCTAGAATTAGAGGTGTTTTAGGAACACAAGAGTTAGCCACGTTATTATCTACTGATAGAGCTAAACAAATGTCTATTATTCAAAACGATGTTAACACTGAAGCTAAAACTTTAGGAATCCAGATTGTAGATGTAAGAATAAAAAGAGCTGATTTACCTCCAGCTAACAGTGATGCCATTTACAAAAGAATGCAAACTGAAAGAGAGAGAGAAGCAAAAGAATTTAGAGCACAAGGTGCAGAGATTGCGCAAAAAATCAGATCAACCGCTGATAAAGATGTAACTGTACTTTTAGCTAACGCTAATAAGAAATCAGAAATTATGAAAGGTGAGGGAGACGGTCAAAGAAATAAGATTTTTGCAGGTGCATTTGGAAGAGACCCTCAATTCTTTGCATTTTACAGAGCGATGCAAGCTTATGAAACTGCCCTAATTGGTGGAGGAGATACTTCTATGGTTTTATCACCTGATAGTGAATTTTTTAAATTTTTCAGCAAAGCAATGAAGCCAAGATAAGAAATTTTTTTGTGAACGATCTTATAACAGCTATAGGGTTGCTCTTTTTCATAGAAGGTTTGTTCCTTGCCATTTTCCCGTCAAGAATTAAAAATATATTAGAATTAATTAAAAATACTCCAATAAACAAATTAAGGACATTTGGTCTACTTTTTTTGATTATCGGTTTTGCAATAATTTGGTATATAAAAAATTAAATGAAACTAATTAAAAAAATATTTCTATTCTTTATCATTTTTAACATTTCTTCTGTTTACGCAAAATCTGCGCCAGACTCTTTTGCTGATTTAGCGGAAAAATTAATGCCATCAGTTGTAAATATTTCCACAACTCAAACTGTTAAAACAAATTCCAATTCTAATCCTTTTCCATTTAAATTTCCTCCAGGTTCACCTTTTGGTGAAATGTTTAAAGATTTTGAAAATCAACAACCCACAGAAAGAAAAGCATCTGCGTTAGGATCTGGATTTATAATTAAAGAGGAAGGAGTTGTAATTACAAACAACCATGTAATTGCAAATGCGGAAGATATTTTAGTAAGAGTTGGAGATAAAGAATATAAAGCTAAATTAGTTGGGGCAGATCCTTATATGGATGTTGCAGTTTTGAAGATGGAAACTAAGGACAAATTTAAAACTGTCAAATTCGGAGACTCAGATTTGGCAAGAGTTGGAGATTGGGCAATGGCTATCGGAAATCCTTTTGGTTTAGGTGGCACAGTAACAGCAGGAATTATTTCAGCAAGAAATAGAGATATAAATCTAACTAGATATGATGATTTCATTCAAACAGATGCTTCTATTAACCAAGGAAATTCTGGCGGTCCTTTATTTAATTTAAAAGGAGAAGTTATTGGAATTAACACTGCAATACTTGGTCAAGGTGGTTCAATTGGAATTGGTTTTGCAATTCCCGCAAATGCAGCTTCAAATGTAATTGATCAATTAATTGAATTTGGAGAAACAAAAAGAGGTTGGTTAGGTGTAAGAATTCAAGAAGTGACAAAAGAAATTGCTGAAGTAGAAAAACTAAAAAAACCTCAAGGAGCATTGGTTGCTAGTGTTGGTGAAAATAGTCCAGCAGATAAAGCCGGGGTAAAAGCAGGTGATATTATTTTAGAATTTGACGGTAAAAAAATAGATACAATGAGAAAATTGCCTAAGGTTGTAGCTAACACAAAAGTCGGAAAGAGTGTTCAATTGAAAATTTGGAGAAACAAAAAATCAATCACAAAAAAATTAACTTTGGGTAGATTGGAGTCTTCAGAGGAGTTCAAGGAAAAAAAAATAAAAACAGTTAAGAAAAAAGAAAAAGTTATAAAAAGTCTAAAAATTTCAGTCAGAGAAGTGAATGATAACGATATATCAACAAGAAATTTAAATAAAAATACTAAAGGTGTTGTAATTACAAATATTGAAAATAAAAGTCCGCTTGTAAGTGTTTTAAGCGTCAATGATATCATTATTGAAGTTCAAAAAAATCCAGTAAAAAATTCTTCTGATTTAAAAAATATTGTTGATGGCATATTTAAAAAAGGTGAGAAGACTTTATTGCTTACAGTAATTGATCAAAATAATAGAAGACGTTACCTTGGTGTTAAGATAAATTAATCTTGTCTAAAAAAATTATTCTTCTTGCAGGGCCAACAGCATCAGGAAAATCAAAATTAGCAATTCATTTAGCAAAAAAATTAAACGGTGAAATAATTAATGCAGATAGCATGCAGGTGTATAAAGAATTTTCTATTTTATCCTCTAGACCAAACAAAAAAGAAATAAGACAAGCCAAGCATTATCTTTATGGCTTGATTTCCGTTAAAAAATATTTCTCTGCAGGTGATTGGTTAAAAGAAGCAAAAAAAAAGATTAATCTTTGTATTAAAAAAAAGAAAATTCCAATAGTTGTTGGCGGAACCGGTTTATACTTTAATACAATAACCAAGGGTATTAGCAACATCCCAAACATTGATTTAAAAACTAGAAGCAAAGTAAGAAATCTTTTTAGAGAGCTAGGTTATGTTAAATTTTATGAGAAGTTAGTAAAACTTGATCCTAAAGTTACGAATAAAATTTTAGCTTCAGACTCTCAAAGGGCCCAGAGAGCTTATGAAGTAAAACTTAAAACTAGAAAATCAATATTTGATTGGATTGAAAATACAAAATCAGATTTTATTGATTACGATCTTAAAAAAATTTTTATTGAAATACCAAGAGATGAATTACTTAAAAAAATCTCTAAAAGAACCGACTCAATGTTTATTCAAAAATGCATCAATGAAGTTAAAAAATTTAACTTAATAAAGCTAAATAAAAGTTTATCAGCAAATAAGTTGATAGGAGTTCAGGAAATAAATAGCTATTTAAAGAACAATATTAATCTTAAACAGTGCAAGGAACTTATTAATATTAAGACAAGGCAGTATGCAAAGAGGCAAAATACTTGGGCCCGTGGGCACATGAAGAATTGGAATAAGGTTTATTCTAAAGATTTCTCTCAACTTTTAAAAAAAACATTAAAAGTTGTCAGCTAAAACTTGACGCAAAGTATTTCTAGGCTAGATTGTATGAATGCCTAAATTATTAAGCGGAGCTGAAATTGTTTTTAAATCACTAGAGGATCAAAATGTCGAATTTATTTTTGGTTACCCAGGTGGCGCTGTTCTCCCTATATACGATGAACTAAAAAATCATAAATCAATAAAACATATTTTAGCTAGGCACGAACAAGGTGCTGGTCACGCTGCTGAAGGTTACGCAAGATCAAGCGGTAAGCCTGGAGTGTTACTTGTAACTTCCGGACCTGGTGCCACAAATGCTGTAACTGCATTAACAGATGCATACATGGACTCCGTCCCATTAGTTTGTATTTCAGGACAAGTTCCTACTCATTTAATTGGAACTGATGCTTTTCAAGAATGTGACACAACAGGGATTACTAGACCTTGCACAAAACATAATTGGCTTGTTAAAGACGTAAATGATTTAGCAGAGATAATGCACAAAGCATTTGAGATTGCAATGACTGGTCGGCCAGGACCTGTACTAGTTGATATTCCAAAAGACATTCAATTTAATAAAGGAGTTTACAAAGAAAAAAAAATTAAAACTTCTAAAAATCTTAATGGATCTAAATTAAATAAAGTAAATCCAAAGGATATTGATAAATTTATTGAGATGATGAAGAATTCATCAAAGCCAATATTTTATTCAGGTGGTGGAGTTATAAATTCAGGACCAAAAGCCAGTGAATTATTAAGAGAACTGGTTTCACTGACAGGCTTTCCTATTACATCTACATTACAAGGTCTTGGTGCTTATCCAGGCGATGATCCACAATTTTTAGGAATGCTAGGAATGCACGGAACTTATGAAGCTAATAATGCAATGCATGACTGCGATTTAATGATCAACATTGGTGCAAGATTTGATGACAGGATAACTGGTAAGATAGATGAGTTTTCTCCTAAGTCAAAAAAAATTCATATAGATATTGATCCATCTTCAATTGGCAAAAATGTAAAGGTCGATTTAGCTATTACAAGTGATGTAACAGAACTTTTACAAAATTTAATAAAAAGATTTAAAGAAAAAAATAAAAATTTTATTAGTTCAAACAAACAAAAGACTTCAAAGTGGTGGGAACAAATTAATAAATGGAGAGAAAAAAAATCTTTAAATTTTATTAATAGCAAAGAAACAATTAAACCTCAGCATGCTGTACAAAGATTATATGAATTAACTAAAGACCAAGACACTTTTATTACAACTGAAGTTGGCCAACATCAGATGTGGGCCGCCCAACACTATAAATTCAATAAACCTAATAGATGGATGACTTCTGGTGGACTTGGAACTATGGGATATGGATTGCCAGCAGCAATCGGTGTTCAAGTAGCTCACCCTAAAAAATTAGTTGTAGATATTGCGGGAGAAGCCTCAATATTAATGAATATGCAGGAAATTTCTACAGCAGTTCAATACAGATTACCTGTTAAAATATTCATTCTAAATAATGAATACATGGGAATGGTGCGTCAGTGGCAAGAGTTGCTTCATGATAAAAATTATTCAGAAAGCTATACTGAAGCCTTACCTGATTTTGTTAAATTAGCAGAAGCCTATGGCGCTGTTGGTATTAGAGCAAAAACACCAGATGAATTAGATGAAAAAATAAAAGAAATGATTAACTCAGATCAGCCTGTAATCTTCGATTGTTTAGTAGATAAGCAGGAAAATTGCTATCCAATGATACCATCTGGTAAACCACATAACCAAATGCTTTTAGGTCCAGAGGATGAAAAAGATGTTTCCGATGAAGGGAAAACTTTAGTTTAATGGCAAAATCAAAATCAGCTTATAGCGAACCAACTAAACTTGGAAAAGAAGATCACCACATAATTGTAGTTTGGGTGGACAATGAAGCTGGAGTTTTAGCTAGAGTGATTGGTTTATTTTCTGGAAGAGGTTACAATATAGAGTCTTTGGCCGTTGCAGAGATAGATAAAAAAAAACACTTATCTAGAATTACAATTGTAACAAAAGGAACACCACAAGTTATTCAACAAATTAAACTACAGTTGGGAAAATTAGTGCCAGTTCATAAAGTTGCTGATTTTTTGAGAAACGATCCAGATATATTATTTAGAGAACTTGCTTTATTTAAACTTGCTGGAACATCTTCAAAATTAGATAAAGCTAAGAAATTATGTAAAAAATATAATGGAATAGTATTAGATAAAACAAAAAAGTCTTTAGTTATTCAAGTAACTGCTTTAAGAAGAGAAATTGATAAATTAACTTTATCTTTAAAGCCTTTAGGTTTAATAAGTGCTTCAAGAACAGGTGCAGTTGCTATGACACGAGGAGAAGAAATTTTTATACAAAACTAGGAGAAAATATGAAAACATTTTATGAAAAAGACGCAGATACAAACTTAATTAAAAAAAAGAAAGTAGCAATATTTGGTTATGGAAGCCAAGGTCACGCCCATGCATTAAACTTAAAAGATAGTGGTGTAGCAGAAGTTGTTGTTGCTTTAAGAGAAGGTTCTTCAAGTATTAAAAAAGCTGAAGGTGAAGGTTTAAAAGTTATGTCATTATCAGACGCAGCTGCATGGGCAGATGTTGTGATGATGTTAACACCTGATGAACTTCAATCAGAAATTTATAAAAATCATATTGAACAAAGAATGAAAGAAGGAACAAGTTTAGCTTTTGCACACGGTTTAAATATTCATTTTGATTTAATTAATGCGAGAAAAGATTTAGATGTTTTTATGGTTGCTCCAAAGGGACCAGGTCACACAGTAAGAAGTGAATATCAAAAAGGTGGTGGAGTTCCATGTTTGATGGCAGTTCACAAAGACAGTTCGGGCAAAGCAAGAGACCTAGCTTTATCTTATGCATCAGCTATTGGAGGAGGCAAATCTGGAATTATTGAAACAACTTTTAAAGATGAATGTGAAACTGATTTATTTGGAGAACAAACAGTTCTTTGCGGTGGACTAGTTGAACTTATTAAAAATGGTTTTGAAACACTTACAGAGGCTGGTTATCCACCAGAGATGGCATATTTTGAAACGCTTCATGAAGTAAAATTAATTGTAGATTTAATTTATGAAGGCGGAATTGCAAATATGAATTATTCTATATCTAACACTGCTGAATACGGCGAATATGTATCAGGTAAAAGAATTGTAGATAGTAAATCAAAAGAAAAGATGAAAGAAGTCTTAAAAGACATTCAATCCGGTAAATTCACAAGAGATTGGATGAATGAACATAAAGCTGGTCAAAAAAACTTTCTTAAAATGAGGAAAGATTTAGCAGATCATCCAATTGAAAAAGTAGGTAAAGAGCTTAGAGCTATGATGCCGTGGATTGGAAAAAATAAATTAGTCGACAAAGACAAAAATTAGCCCATTTCGATACTCTAATTAAAACTAGGTAAGCAAAATTATTTGCTTATTCTAGTTTTGATTGTATTATGTTTTCGTTAAAGCGTTATAAAAATGAGCGATAAAAATAGAATTATTATTTTCGATACTACCATGCGTGACGGTGAACAATCACCCGGCGCTTCAATGAGTTTAGAAGAAAAATTACAAATCTCTAGAGTGTTTGATGAATTAGGTGTTGACGTTATCGAAGCAGGTTTTCCTATTGCTTCACCCGGAGACTTTGAAGCTGTTACAGAAATTAGTAAAACTCTAAAAAAATCAATCCCTTGCGGGTTAGCAAGAGCGACAAAAAAAGATATCGATGCATGTCACGAGTCATTAAGACACGCTAAAAATTTTAGAATTCATACTTTTATTTCTACTAGCCCACTACATATGAAACATAAGTTAAATAAATCTCCTGAAGATGTTTTAGAGTCAGTAAAAGAAAGCGTAACTTACGCTAGAGGATTTACTGATGATGTAGAGTGGTCATGTGAAGATGGAACGCGTACGGACATGGATTATATGTGCAAAACAGTTGAACTTGCAATTAAGTCTGGAGCAAAAACAATTAATATTCCGGATACTGTTGGATACACAGTTCCTTCAGAATTTAAAAAAATTATAGAGACATTGTTGAATAAAGTTCCGAATATAGATAAAGCAATTCTTTCTACTCATTGCCACAATGATCTAGGCTTAGCAGTAGCAAATTCTTTAGCTGGTGTAATGGCAGGTGCTAGACAAATTGAATGTACAATAAACGGAATAGGAGAGAGAGCTGGTAACGCTGCACTTGAAGAGGTTGTTATGGCAATGAGAACTAGACATGATTTAATGCCTTATACGACAAACATTAATACAAAACTTTTAAGTAAAGCTTCAAAAGTAGTTTCGAATGCAACAGGTTTTCCTGTTCAATTTAATAAAGCAATTGTAGGAAAGAACGCATTTGCACATGAGTCAGGTATTCACCAAGATGGAATGTTAAAAAATAGAAACACTTATGAAATTATGACACCAGAAAGTGTGGGAGTTAAAAAAACTTCATTAGTAATGGGTAAACATTCAGGTAGACATGCATTTAGAGATAAACTTTCTGATATGGGATATGTTGATGTCACGGATGATATAATTGATACGGCTTTTGGTAAATTTAAAATTTTAGCAGATAAGAAAAAACATATTTACGATGAAGATATTGCCGCAATTGTAGATGATAGTTTAGTAACTGAGGATAATGTTATTAAATTAAAATCTTTAAAAGTTTTTGCAGGTACGGGTGAGCCTCAAAAAGCTGAAATGACTTTAGAAGTATACGGCGAAGTAAAAAGTGCGACAGAAACTGGTGATGGACCAGTTGATGCAATATTCAAATGTATAAAAAATCTCTACCCACATGAAGTAAATTTACAATTATATAATGTACATGCGGTAACAGAAGGAACAGATGCTCAAGCAACAGTGAGTGTTAGAATTGAGGAAAAAGGTAAGTCGACAGTAGGTCAAGCAGCAGATACAGATACTCTGGTGGCTTCTGCTAATGCATACTTAAGTGCATTAAATAAATTAATAATTAAGCGAACAAAAACTGCACCAGATGAAAATTTGAGTGCTCAAACAACGAAAGGTTAATATGTTTTTTAAAGGTTTATCAGGTTTATCATCACTGTGGTCACAAGACATGGCTATTGATTTAGGAACAGCGAACACATTAGTAGTTTTAAAAGATCAAGGTGTAGTTTTAAACGAACCATCTGTTGTTGCTGTGATCGAAGATCAAGGAAGAAAATCAGTTTTAGCTGTAGGCGATGAAGCGAAAACAATGTTAGGTAGAACACCTGGTAATATTTCAGCCATTAGACCACTTAAAGACGGTGTAATTGCTGATTTCGTTGTAACAGAGGAAATGATTAAACACTTTATTAAAAAAGTTCATAAAAAAAATGCATTTGCAAATCCAAGAATTCTTATTTGTGTGCCAACTGGATCAACACCAGTTGAGAGAAAAGCTATTCAAGACTCTGCTTTAGCAGCAGGAGCTAGAAAAGTTCAATTAATTGAAGAGCCAATAGCAGCAGCTATTGGTGCTGGATTACCAATATCAGAAGCAACTGGATCAATGGTTGTTGATATAGGCGGTGGTACAACCGAAATAGCCGTTATGTCACTAGGTGGTGTAGTTTACTCCAAATCTTTAAGAGTTGCAGGTGATGCACTTGATCAATCAATTATTGCTTATATGAGAAAAAAAATGAACTTAATGATCGGTGACTCAACAGCTGAAAAAATTAAAAAAGAAATCGGTACAGCTATACCTTCAACAAATAATACCTTTTTAATGAAAGGAAGAGATATTAGATCTGGAACACCTAAAGAAATAGAATTAACAGAAAAAGATGCCAGCGAAGCTTTAATGCCAATATTAAATCAAATATTAGGTGGAATTAAAGAAGCTTTAGAGAATACCCCACCTGAATTATCTGCTGACTTAATTGATATGGGATTAGTTTTAACGGGTGGCGGAGCATTGTTAAAAAATATTGATAAATTAATTTCTCAAGATACTGGTTTACCTGTAACAATAGCGGACGACCCTTTATCGTGTGTTGCTATCGGAACTGGAAGAGCTTTAGAAAACGAAGAGTTGTTTTCTACAATGTTATCTGAGTATTAATCTATCTTACCGGATAAATGTCAGTTAGCAGAGATGATTTTAGTATAGCTTTTCGTTCAGCTCTTCTTCAAAGAGGAGGTGCGCAAAAATTTTCAATTTTATCATTATTTATTTTAGCGTTATTCATATTCTTTCTAGATGTATATGGTTTTACAGCAGTTAAAATGGCGAGAAGTTTAATCAATGATGTAGTTTATAGAGTTTCATATATAGCTTCAAGCCCATCTAGGTTAATGCCTAATCTGGGCAAAGGTATAGCTGGTCATTTAAATTTAAAAGAAGAAAATGAGAAACTAAGAGAAGTTATAGAAAATTATAAATCACTCGATCTTAATCTTGAATATTTAACCAATGAGAATAAAAATTTAAGAAAAGTTTTAAACGCAGAAAATATAATAAATGCAAAAGATATTGTTCTTGCTAAAGTTTTAGTCGATAGAAATAGCCCTTTTTTGAAATCAATAATAATTAATAAAGGAACTCAATCTGGAATTAAAAAAGGTATGCCAGTTACTCAAAACAATTATTTAGTTGGAAGAATAGTTGACACAAATTATTTATCTTCTCGAGTTTTGCTTTTAACGGATTTAAATAGTAGAATTCCAGTATCACTAGACGCAGATAGTTCACAAGCAATTTTAACTGGAAGTGGGACAAAAAATCCAAAACTGGAATATTTGCCTGAAGAATATGAATTTAAAGAAGATGTAAATGTATTTGCATCGGGGAAAGAACGTATTTTTATTCCAGGAACGCCTATTGGAAAAACAACAGAAAAAGGAGAAGTAAGATTATATGTTGATCCTAATCAATTATCTTTTGTAACAGTAATTCTAACGCGTAATAATAAGGAACAATTTTAATGGCTAGACTAAATTTACTTAATAAGTTTTTAAACTCCGGACCTTTATTATTACTATATTATTTATCTATTAGTGAAATTGATACTAATTTAGAAAAAACTTTTGACATTTTTACTTTTAATTTGCCAATTATAATTATTTATTTTTGGATTCTTAAAAGACCTTCCGTAATGGGTACAGGACATATTTTTGTTGCAGGTTTCATCAATGATGTTGTAATGGGTTTTCCTCTTGGAATTAGCTCCTTATCGTATTTAGTTGTTTGTTTTGTCTCAAATTATGTAAGAAATAAGAGTGTAAATACTACGATAGCATCTGATTGGTTTACTTTTTTTATTGCTTTGATATTTGCCAATTTATTATTTTTTTCATTACTTAATAATTTTTCTGACATAGCAATCTCTTACTCTAAAATAAGTTATAACACTTTCTTTACTTTATTTTTATTTCCTATTTTTTGGCTACTGTTTAGTCTCTATCAATCAAATTTCATAGGTGGTCAAGATGCTTAGTCCTGGATCAGGTAACACAGTTATAAAATCAAAATTAATTAGCCGAAGAATGTTCTTATTAACAGCCGCTAAAACTGTAGTCTTGGTTGGATTAGTTGGAAGGTTAATCTCACTTCAAATAAACCAAACTACTAAATATAAGTCATTATCTGACAAAAATAGATTTAGAGAATGGAAGTTAGCGCCTGAACGAGGAATAATAAAAGACTTTTATGACAAAGAAATAGCCTCGAATAAACCGTTATATCAAGTTCATTTGATTCCTGAAAATGCACAAAACTTAAATCAATTGTTTGTAAGATTAAAAGGAATTTTAAACATAACTGATAAAAAAATATCTCATCTTAAGAGATTAATAAATAAACAAAAACCGTGGGAACCAGTAGTGGTTTCTGATAATTTAAACTGGTCTGAATTTTCAAGGATAAATTTATTTTTACACGAGTTAAATGGAGTAGAGCCTATAGTTTCAGTATCTAGAACATATCCAGATAATTCGTCAGCACATATATTAGGTTATGTATCTCAAATCAGTGCAAAAGATCTTAAAACAAAAAAATATTTGAAAGATTTGTCAGTTCCTGGAATGGCCATAGGAAAAACTGGTCTAGAAAAGAAATTAGATAAAGATATCATTGGTCAAGTAGGTTTTCAAAGATATGAAGTCAATGCATTTGGTAAAAGAATTAAAGAAATTCAAATTAGCGAAGGTCAAGTAGGAAAAAGTTTTAAAACAACTTTAGATTATGAGATTCAAAAATATGCAAATGAATTATTAGAAGACAAAGCAGCTGCAGTTTGCGTTATGGATGTTTATAATGGAGATATTGTTTCTTTAGTGTCCGCACCAACTTTTAAACCTAATGCATTTGTGCATGGTTTGGACAAAGATTACTGGAACAGCTTGATTAAGGACGGAAAAAAACCTTTAACAAATAAAGCTATGTCAGGACTTTATCCTCCAGGTTCAACAATTAAAACTTTGGTAGCACTTAGTGCTCTAGAAAATGGAATAATTAAACCTCAAGATACCTTTAGATGTAAAGGAAAAATTGAATTACATGGAGAAAAATTTCATTGCTGGGAAAAAAAAGGTCATGGAATAGTAAACTTAAGGAAAGGTATTCAAAGATCGTGTGATGTTTATTTTTATGAAGTAGCAAGAAAACTTGGAGTTGATCGATTATCTGAAACAGCTAAAAAATTTGGACTAGGCAAACAAGTGCTTTCTGATTTTACAGAGGAAAGATCAGGAGTTGTACCGAACACAAAATGGAAGAAAAAATTTATTGGACAAAATTGGTATATTGGAGAAACACTACACTCAGGTATTGGACAAGGTTATTTTCAAAGCACTCCTATACAATTATGTTTAATGACAGCACAAATTGCAAATGGAGGTTATGAGATAAAACCTAGAATAATTTTTGAAAATAAAAAAGACTATCTTAAAGATTATTTAGATTTTAAATCGAAGAACCCTCAAGAAACACTTCCTTCGGAATTATTAGTAAAAAATCTTAATTTAAAACCATTATTTAAAAATCAAAAAAATATAAATATTATAAAAGACGCCATGTTTTCATCATCAAATGAACCTGGTGGAACTTCTTATAGGCATAGAATTGAAAATCCTAAATATACATTTGCAGGTAAAACAGGTTCTTCCCAAGTTAAAAGATTTACAGAAGCTCAACGTGAAGCTGAAGTAAAACAAACAGATCTTGATTATAAAGATAGAGATCACGCATTGTTCGTTGCCTTTGCACCTTATAAAGATCCTAAATATGCAATTAGTGTAGTAGTAGAACATGGAGGCTCTGGAGGAAGTACCGCCGCACCTATAGCAAACAAAATAATTAAGAAAGTTATCGAAAGACATGATTTAAGAAAAGAAATTAATCATTCTAAAGGAGGGTCAGTTTAATGTATCAACCTCGATCTATTCAATCCTCAATGGGTCTTAGAGATAGAATTCTCTCAATTGATTACATTTTAGTCGTTTCAATTTTAGTCCTTGGAATTATTAGTATGTTTGCAATGTATTCAACTGATGGAGGAGAGTTTAAATACCATACCAATAGTCACATTTTACGTTTTTGTGTTTTTTTTGCATTATTTTTCTTAGTATCTTTAATTCAAATAAGATTTTGGCACGATCAAAGTTATCTCATTTATATTTCTTTCTTTCTTTTGTTATTAGGAGTTAAATATTTTGGCCTTAGCTCCTCTGGTTCAAAAAGATGGTTGGATCTTTATTTTATGAATTTACAGCCATCTGAATTAATGAAAGTAGGCTTGATTCTTTTCTTGGCTAAATATTACCACCGAGTTTCAATAGAAAACATGAATACCTTAAGGTATTTATTTGCTCCAATTATTGCTTTAATTGCACCTATACTATTAGTTGCGACCCAACCTGATTTGGGTACCTCTATCCTTATTGCTGCTGGTGGAGTGGTAGTTGCTTGGTTAGCAGGGGTAAGAATTAAATTTTTTGCTTATAGTTCAATATTATTTTTAGCTTTACTTCCGGTAGCAATTTCTTTTTTAAAACCATACCAAAAATCCAGAATTTTAACTTTTTTAAATCCAGAAAGAGACCCTCTTGGGGCTGGTTATCAAATTATTCAGTCAAAAATTGCTATTGGCTCGGGAGGTCTTTTTGGCAAAGGATTTTTAAACGGTTCTCAGAGTTATCTTGATTATTTACCAGAAAAACATACAGATTTTATTTTTACTCTATTTTCTGAAGAATTTGGTTTCTTTGGATCTTTATCTATCTTAGCTCTTTATGCATTAATTATTTCAAGAATAATAAAAATAGGAAATATAACACGTAGTACTTTCGGTAAACTTTATTGCTACAGCTTTGCAACAGCATTTTTTATATATGTAGTGGTCAATATGATGATGGTACTAGGTCTATTACCTATAGTAGGCTCTCCTTTGCCAATAATGTCATACGGTGGGTCTTCAATGATGGCAATAATGTTTGGGCTAGGAATAGTGATGTCATGCAAAATATACAAGGATATTCCCGTAAATTAACATAGACCCAAACTGGACAAATGCTTAAAAAAAGGGCATTATTTTCTTAATTTAAAAGTTGAACAGAAGATAATTAAATGATTAAAAGTCTCTTAATGTTTGGTGATAAAAAAATTAAAATTAAAGATTCAGAAAGATCACTTATAAGTGAAACTGTAAGTATCGAAGGAACAATTAATAGTTCTGGAGCTATAGATGTAGCGGGATTAATTAAAGGACCAGTTTACTCAAAAGAATTAATAGTAAGAGATACAGGTTCAATTACAGGCTCTATAGAGGCTGACGTGGTTGAAATCCACGGTCATTTAGACGGTAAAGTATCAGCACAAGACATTGTGATAGGATCAACGGGCACTGTAAAAGGTGACATAGAATTTGGCACCAACTTAAGAACAGAGAACGGTGCAGATATAGATGGTTACATCAAGAAAACTAATAGCTCTAAATCTAAATTAAGTGGAGATTTTTTATTTAAGAAAAAAGATAAAAAAGACGCTTCAGAGAAAGAAGATAGACCTGAAGTAGTAAACAAAGAAGCTATAGCCTAATCTACCGCACTACTATTTTTCAACGCATTGCAATATAATTTCAATATGGAAAATTATAGATGCAAATCTGTAGGCATTGTGGGTTCTGGTATTCAAGGAGTGTGTACCGGGCTACAGTTAATTAAAAAGGGAATACCAGTTACAATCTTTGATCGACATGATCCGTTATCATCGGAGTTTAAAGCCGCATCATATGGTAATGCTGGACATTTTTCTCCATACGCAGTTCTACAGTTCAATCGACCCGATGTTTTATATGATGTTCCAAAAATGTTAATTAGTTCTTATGGTCCTCTAGCGCTTAAATGGAATTACATTCCAAAAATGTTTAATTGGTTTTTACATTATTTTAAAAATTGTAATACAAAATCAATGTTACACACCGCTAAAAACATGCATCAAATTCTTAGTTTATCAAACGATGCTTACGATGAAATTTTTCAAGAAATAGACACAAACGACTTAGTTGAAAAAAAAGGCATTATTTATGTTTGGACTAATAAAAATCTTAAAAGCAGAAAGCTAGAAATTAAAGTAAGAAATGACTTGGGTATTGAACAAAAATTATTAACTCAAAAAGAAGTTTTAGAATTAGAGCCTAATTTAAATCCTGTTTTTGATGCTGGCGTAATTTATGAAAGTGCTATGCATGCAAGGGACCCGCATGGAATACTAAAAGAAATATTTAAACTTTTTTTAGAAAAAGGAGGAAAGTTTATTCAAACTAATGTCAAAAGTTTAGAGCAAATTAATATTAATGAAACAGTTATAAGATCAGAAAGCGATGAGTATAAATTTGAGAAAACGGTTATAGCTTCAGGTGCTTTTTCTAAAAAATTAACAGATCAATTAGGTGAAAACATTCCCCTAGACACAGAGCGCGGTTACCATGTTCATTTTAAAAATAAAGACAATTTAATCAAAAGACCAGTTATATTTTTAGACCGTGGATTTGGTTTAACTCCAATGAATCAAGGACTAAGAGCAGTTGGAACTGTTGAACTGGGTGGATTACAAAACCCTCCTTCAAAACAAAGGATTGAATATATTACAAAGTGTGCAAAAGAACTCTTGCCTCAACTAGGCCATCACGATGATGAATGGCTGGGATTTAGACCTACGTTACCAGATTTTTTACCTATAATGGGGCCATCTTTAAAAAATAAAAATATTATTTATGCATTTGGACACCATCATTTAGGCTGGACTTTAGGAGCAGTTACAGGCAAAATTATTTCTGGAATAGTAGCAGGAGAAAAAACTAATTTAGATTTATCTCCATATAGTTCAAAAAGATTTAATTAGGAATTAATTGCCAAAGAAATATTTAGCTTACACATTACTAGTCTTAGCTTCTTTGTGCTGGTCTGGAAATTTTATTGTTGGAAAATTTGCAACTTTATTTGAAATTCCACCGTTAACATTAAATACCTTTAGATGGATTTCTGTTTGGTTAATCTTGATACCATTTACTTATAAAGAAATTTATAACAATTTAGCTTATATAAAAAATAATTTATTAACTATTGCCTTTATGGGAGTAATTACCATAAGCACATTTAATTCGGTTGTTTATTTTGCACTTAATTATACACAAGTTGTAAATGCTGTTTTAGTTCTTGCAATAATTCCTGCCGTAACAATTGTTTTATCTTCTTTAATGAAAGTTGAAAATTCAAATATCTTTCAAATTTTTGGATTAATCTTATCTATTATTGGTGTTGGATCAATTATCTCAAATGGAGATGTTCAAAGAATTGTATCTTTAAGTTTTAATAATGGTGATTTATGGATGTTGGTATGTGTTCTTAGTTGGGCATTGTATTCAACTCTACTTAAAAAAAATAAATTTAAACTTTCACAGTTTTCTTTAATCCAAATTATGGTTTCTGTTGGAGTAATTTTTTTAATTCCCCAATATTTTTATGAGCAATCAATTGGTCTTGAATTAAATTTCAATAAAGCTTTTTTTCTCATTCTTTTTTATGTTGTAGTTTTTCCTGCAATAGTTGCTTACTATTGTTGGCAAAAAGGTGTAGAAATTATAGGTCCAAATCGAGCTACAATGTTCATTCAGCTAATGCCTTTATTCAGTGCTGTAATGGCAATAATTATTTTTAAAGAAAAATTTGAATTATATCATTTTGTTGGAGCAACTTTTATAGTATCAGGTATTTATTTATCAAATAAAAAAACTTATGATTAAAGTTGCTGTTCTAGATGATTATCAAGATGCATTTCGACAAATAGTTGATGTAGAAAAGTATAAAGATAAATTTGATTTTGAGGTTTTTACCAATTCATTTTCAGATGAGAAGGAAACCGCAATTGAACTAGAGGAATTTGAAGCGTTGTTTATTATGAGAGAAAGAACTCCCATGACAAAATCTTTGATCGAGAATTTACCTAATTTAAAATATATCATGACTTCTGGTATGAGAAACAAAGCTATTGATTTAGAAACAACTAAAAAAAGAAATATTATTGTTTGTGGAACAGAAATAAATCCTAATCCTGCAGCTGAAATAACATGGGCTTTAATTTTAGGTCTTTATAGAAATATGAAACAAGAAATTGATAATATGTTTCAAGGGTATTGGCAAACAACAATTGGATTTGAATTAAAAGGAAAGATGTTAGGTTTGATTGGCCTTGGTAAAATTGGAACTCAGGTTGCTAAAGTTGCTAAAGCATTTGGACTGGAGGTTTGCGCTTGGAGTGAAAATCTTAATTTAACGCATGCTAATGAAATTGGAGTTCTACCTATGAGTAAAGAGGATCTTCTAAAAAATTCAGATATTGTTTCAATTCATCTTGTTCTTGGAGATAGATATAAGCATTTAATAACCATGAAGGAAATTGAAATGATGAAAAAAACTTCCTTTTTAATCAACACATCAAGAGGCCCTATAATTAAAGAAGATGATTTAGTTCAAGCACTTAAAGATGAAAAAATTTCAGGAGCAGGTTTAGATGTTTTTGAAACAGAACCTTTGCCTCAAGATCATAAGTTAAGATTTCTACCAAATGCATTAATTCTACCTCATATTGGGTATGTTACAGCAGAAAATTACTCAAAGTTTTACTTACAAATGTTAGAGAATCTTGAGACTTGTATCAATAATAAACCAGTGCGTATCATCTCCAATCAAGATTCAACCCAAAGTTAAATTAAAGGTACAATTCACAACAAATTGTTGATAAACTCAAATTGACCAAGTGATTTGTTTTTTTTTGCTCAAAACATGATTTAAAAGTCGAAACATATGAATAAAATTCTAATTTTAATATCATTAACAATAATTTTAAACGGGTGCGCTAACTCTTTGGCATTTTTAGGCCCAGCTTCTTCAGTAGCTCAAGGAGGTAATATAGCTCAATCAGCAATGTCATCTGTGGTTAGTTATGGAGTAAAAAAACAAACTGGAATGACCCCTTCAGAGCATGCAGTTGCTTATGTGCAAAAACATAACCCGGAGAATAAAAAAAAAAAATGTTTAGAATTTATTGATCTAACCAATTCAGAAGCCTGTGCAGCTGTTAAAGAAAATATTTCAAAAACTAAAAAAAAGATAGTTAAAGTTAAAAAAAGTATTTTTGATAAGTCTAAAATTGAAGACTTGGCAAAAAAATCAGGAATAGTTAGTAGGTAGTCCTAAATTCTTCCAACCTGGATCTACACCATTACCACTAAAACCATCTGAAATGTTGTGAGCAACGTAGCCCTCATTTTGAAGAAGATTAGCTGCTATAATAGATCTTCCACCAGCCGCACACATAACTAACACTTGATTTTCTTTATTGATTTCTTTTTTAATATTTTCAATGAAGCCTGGGTCTTGTGATATTGTAATAAAGTAAGTTTTTATACCAAGGTTTTTAGTGTCAGGTTTTCCAATAGTTTTCCATTCGTCATTAGTTCTAACATCTAATAGAACGGTCTTGGGATTATTTTCTACAAATTTTTTTATTTCAGAGGATTTAATTTGATTGATCATTAGGTGGTCCCAATATAATTAATTGGGACCACTAAATCAATTGTTAAGCTGCTAAAGCTTGCTTAATATCTGCAATGATATCATCTGGATGTTCGATACCAATCGAAAGTCTTACATAACCTGGTGTAACACCTGCAGCTAATAACTCTTTATCATTTAATTGACTATGAGTTGTTGTTGCTGGATGGATTGCTAAACTTCTTGCATCACCAATATTAGCAACATGGTAAAGCATCTTTAAGTTATCAATAAACTTAGCACCGTTTTCTTTTGTGCCGACATCCATACCAACTAAAGAACCATATCCACCTTTCATATATTTTAAAGCTCTTTCTTTAATCTCACCTTGATGATTTGTAGGGTAGATTACATTTTGAACTTTTTTCTGGGTTTCTAAAAATGTAACAACTTTTTCTGCATTAGAGCAGTGTTGTTTCATTCTAAGACCAACAGTTTCTAATCCTTGGATAATTTGCCAAGCATTAAAAGGAGCAAGAGGTGCTCCAGTATCTCTCAACAGAACAACTCTTAATCTTATTACAAATGGAATGTTAGCTCCTGTTAATTGAGGAACAGCATCTATCCAAACGGCCCCACCATAACTTTGGTCTGGCTCATTTAGCAATGGTTGTCTTTTTCGATTTTTAGTCCAATCAAAATTTCCACCATCAACAACTATCCCACCAATTGAAGTACCATGACCACCAATATATTTAGTCAAAGAGTGCATTACGATTGCAGCCCCATGAGCTAAAGGTTTACAAATAACTGGTGAAGCCGTGTTATCGATAATTAAAGGAATTCCTTTTGGTCTACCGATGTCTGCAACTTCTTTAATTGGGAAAACACGAAGGTAAGGATTTGGACAAGACTCACCGTAGTAAGCTCTTGTTTTATCATCAGTTAACTTTTCAAAATTTTTAGGATCTGCAGGGTCTGCAAATCTAACTTCAATACCTTGCTGTCTTAAAGTATTTTTGAACAAGTTTACTGTACCACCGTATAAGTCAGTTGAAGCAACAATGTTGTCTCCTGCTTGTGCTAAGTTTTGAATACACATAGCCGTTGCTGCTTGACCTGAACCAACTGTACATGCTGCAACACCGCCTTCAAGTGCCGCTACTCTTTTCTCTAGTACATCACATGTTGGATTCATTATTCTTGTGTAAATATTACCAAATTCTTTCAACCCAAATAAATTTGCAGCTGTTTCTGCATTTTTAAATTGGTATGAAGTAGTCTGATAAATTGGAACTGCTACTGCAGTAGTAGCGGGATCACTTCTGTAATCACCACCATGTAAAGCAATAGTTTCCGGATGTTTATAGTCAGCCATTATTTATTACTCCTTATTGTTTCTTTTCTTGTTGTTTTGCTCATTTTCTCCGCTCTTTCCGGAGAAGAATGAATTAAAATTAACAAACGAGGGAAACGTTCTTTAAAATTCATCTTCTCCTTTTTAGTACTTCGGCTATATGCCAGGTGTACAATATGGTTCAAATACCCGGTTTAATTTTAGGAAATGGTCCAAAAAAAAACCACCGGCTAAAGCGGTGGTCTGTAAGACTTATTCGCTTTAGCTGGATTTATTAAGCGCTCAGCAATTTGTATTAAATCAGCGCTAAGTAGTTTTAATATTATTTTGGGTATTTAGTCAAGACTTAATTATTAAGCTTTATCGCCGTAATCTTTCATGTGCTTTGGAATTCTTTTATTTGTTCCGTACATAAAGTGATTAGACATTTTTTCTTTATACTTACTCGCAGGAACTGTTAATCCAACAGCATGAGCAGTTTCTCTAATTAACATTGGATTTGCTCCACAACAAACCCCTAGGTAATTTATACCAAGATCAAAACAATCTTTCATAAATTTACCCATTTCATATCTATTAACTTGCATAGGATCTAAAGCTGTAGGAAAAGTTGTTTGATGCGGTGTAGGGCAGGCACATCCATTATCATCTGGTAGATTAAAAAAAGTAGGATTTTTTTCTGTTGTTCTATAAGTAATAGGCAATGCTGCTACATGGCATTTTAAAGCTTTTCTAATTTCTTTTATGTAAGGAAACATTGTAGGAGGACCTCTAAAACAGTTCATGCCAACAACTTGACCACCACGTTGTTCTAATTCTTTACAAGTATCAACGATACCAACTCCGTCTCTCATAATATTTTCAGCCATTGGTGCAATCGTAATAACACTTGGCAACCCTGTTTTCTGCATAACTTTCAAAGCTGTGTAAGCTTCTTCAGCGTAATAAAAAGTTTCACCAATTAACATGTCTGCGCCTTCATCCACTGCCCAACCAACCATTTCTGTAAACATTTTTTCAACTTCTGCATGAGTTGCTTTATCTTTATCGTTCCAAATATTTGAGTTTGATATATTTCCAGCCATTAAATTTGGTTTATCTCCACTAGATTGCAAGTTAGCAACTTTTTTTGCTATTTTTAATGCAGCACGATTTAGAGGCTCTAATAATTCTTCTTTACCAATAACTCTCATTTTTTCTCTGTGACCATTATAAGTAAATGCCTGAACAACATCTGAACCAGCATGTTGGAAATCTTTATGTAAACTTTCTAAAGCTTCTGGATTATCAAGAGCTAACATAGGCACAAACTCACCTGATGTTAAATAACCTCTTTTTTCCATTTCGAATAAAAAGCCTTCAGCGCAAATCACTGGGCCCTTATCAAGTCTTTTTAATAAATCTTTACTCATAAACTAATCCTTAAATCCTCTTTACATTCCTTTATCACTAGTCGTCAACAAAATTGTACTTAAAAATATGTTAAGAAATATACTCTTTTGAGTTGTGTCATCTTAAGCACAAGATTGTAATTAGTGGCTGATATCATCTTTTTTTGTTAGTTTAATTTTAATGAAAAAAAATTATTCAATCTTTAGCCTTATTAAAAATTCGTTCTCTAACAATGAGAATTGGCAAAAAATGTGGCAAAGTCCAGAGCCTAAAAAAACCTATGATGTCGTTATAGTCGGTGGTGGAGGACATGGTTTAGGCACCGCTTATTATTTAGCTAAAGAGCACGGTATTAAAAATATTGCTGTAATTGAAAAAGGTTGGCTTGGCGGAGGTAACACTGGACGTAATACTACTATTATTAGATCAAATTATCTCTGGAATGAGAGCGCTTATCTTTATGATCATTCAATTAAATTATGGGAAAATTTATCCAAAGAACTTAACTACAACATGATGTTTAGTCAAAGAGGAGTAATGAATTTAGCGCATAACGAACACGATATAAAAGAAATGAAAAGACGAATAAGTGCTAATAGACTTAACGGCCTTGATACTAAATGGCTGGATACAAAAGAAATTAAAGAATTAGTTCCTATTATGAATACAGACAATTTAAGATATCCGGTTCTTGGTGCTGCTTATCAGCCAAGAGGTGGAGTAGCCAGACACGACGCTATTGCTTGGGGTTTTGCAATGAGAGCAGATGAAATGGGCGTTGATATCATTCAAAACTGTGAAGTTAAAAATATTAAAACTAATAATAATAAAGTAGAGGGAGTTGAAACCTCAAAAGGATTTATTAAAGCAGGAAAAGTAGCTGTTGTAGCTTCAGGTCATACAAGCGTATTAGCAAAAACTGCTGGAGTGAGATTACCGTTACAAAGTAGACCTCTGCAAGCTTTGGTGTCCGAACCTATCAAACCCGTGATCAATACTGTTGTAATGTCTAATGCAGTTCATGCTTATGTCAGTCAATCAGATAAAGGTGAATTAGTTATTGGAGCAGGAACAGATGGTTATAATTCATTTACACAACGTGGTGGTTACGATGTTATCGAAGAAACTGTGAGAGCTATAGTTGAACTTTATCCAATATTTGGGAAAATGAAAATGTTAAGACAGTGGGGAGGTATAGTAGATATTTGTCCTGATGCAAGTCCGATCATAAGCAAATCTGAAGTTGGTGGATTATATTTTAATTGTGGATGGGGAACTGGAGGATTTAAAGCAACACCAGGAAGTGCAAATGTTTTTGCTCATACAGTTGCAAATGATGAGCCACACAGAATTAACGCACCTTTTAATTTAGAGAGATTTTCTGATGGTAGATTAATAGATGAACATGGAGCAGCTGCAGTAGCACATTAAATATGATTTTAATTAATTGTCCATATTGCGGTGAACGTGATCAATCAGAGTTTTCTAGTGGCGGTGAAGCTCATGTAGTTAGACCAGAAAATTCTGAAAATTTAAGTGACAAAGAGTGGGGAGAATATGTTTTCTTTAGAGCTAATCCTAAAGGAATTTTTTATGAACGTTGGGTTCATTCACATGGATGCAGAAAATGGTTTAATGCTGTTCGAGACACTTCTACAGATGAAATATTAAAAATATATAAACTGAATGAAAAAATTCCAGAGCAAAAAGATTTTAGCAATACTTTAAAAACTCCATCTGGAGAGCCGGAAGTAGGATCAGGAAACTTTACCGTAAAGAAATAATCATGAGTGCTTCAAACAATAAAAAATGCCCATTTATAAATATTGATCAAAAAATTTCAATTATATTTGATGGTAAGAAGTATGATGCATTCAAAGGAGACACGATAGCTTCAGCTTTATTAAGAAACAATATTCGCTTGATCGGAAGAAGCTTTAAATATCATAGACCAAGAGGCATATATACTTGCGGAATAGAAGAGCCTAATGGAATTGTTCAAATATTAAGTGAACATAATGAACCCAATACAAGAGCTACCGTAAAACAAATCTATGATCGTATGGAAATAGAGAGCCAAAACCGTTGGCCATCTTTAAGTTTTGACCTTGGAGCAATTAACAATTTATTGTCACCAATATTCTCTGCAGGTTTTTATTATAAAACTTTTATGGGTCCCAAAGGATTTTGGAAAAAAATTTATGAACCATTAATAAGAAAAACTGCTGGACTTGGTAAACCACCAAAAGACTTTAGGTCTAAAAGCACTCATCAATATCATAACGTTGATATTGTTATTGTTGGCGCTGGATTAAGCGGACTTATTGCTGCAAGAAAACTAATAGATTCAAATCATGAAGTTTTACTTATTGAACAAGACAGTTTTTTTGGAGGTGTATTAAAAAATTCAAATAAAATTAAAAAGATAAACAATAAAGAAATAAGATCCTGGCTAGAAGAGACAGAAAAACTTTTAACGAATGCAAAAAATATTAAGATATTAAAGAATTCATTAGTTACCTCTTATAATTTTACCAACCATCTAATAGCATTAGAAGACAAGTTTGCTGGAAAAAAATTAAATAGTGAAAAATCTGAATTAACTTTACATAAAATTAGAACAACCCATACAATTTTAGCAAATGGACATATCGAAAGATTTATTTCATTTAGAAACAATGATTTACCAGGAGTAATGTTAGCTTCTTCATTTGAAAAATACATACATAGATATGGAGTAGTTCCTGATACTAATCCTGTTATTTTTACTAATAACTCAACAACAATAAGCTTACTAAAATCTTTAATAAGTTTAGGTCACAAACCTGCTGCTTATATTGATGCTAGAGATGAAAATGAAATTGAAAAAGATCTTCTAAATTGTTTAGAGAAAAACAAAATTCCTTTTTTTAAAGGTGCTGAAGTAGAAGGATGTGATGGAAATAAAAAAGTTCAACAAATTTCTATACGATATAATAAAAATAAAATCTTTAAGATGAAGTCTTCGATGCTTTGTGTTTCAGGTGGAATAAATCCTGATATACATTTATTCACTCAATCCAAAGGTTTAGTCAAGTGGGATGAAAAACTTCTTACTTTTAAACCAGATACACCTTTTCAAAACACTATTACATTGGGATCTGTAAGTGGAAATTATGACTATGAAAAAACAAATGAAGAAATTAATAATAAATTATCTTTTCTAAGTGAAAAAAATGAAGAAATAAAAATAGAACTTAACGATACAAATAATTTTAGTATTAAGGAACTTTGGGAAACAAAACATGAAAAAAAATCTAACTGGTCAAAATCATTTATTGATTTACATAATGATGTAACGACGAAAGACCTTAACCAAGCAATTGTAGAAGGATTTGACCGCATCGAACACTTAAAGAGATTTACCACTAACAGTATGGGAACTGATCAAGGTAAAATTAGCAGTATTAATTCATTAGGAATTGTCTCAAAGTTATTAAATAAAAAAATCTCAGAAGTAGGCACAACAACGTATAGACCTCCTTATGCACCGTTAAGCTTTTCTGCAATTGCCGGCAGAAGTACATATGAATTTTACGATCCTCAAAGAAAAACTCCAATACATAACTGGCACATAAAAAAGAAAGCTGTATTTGAAGATGTTGGTCAATGGAGAAGACCTTGGTATTTTCAAAAAAACAAAACTGAGACTATGCATGAAGCTGTGCAAAGAGAGTCAAAACAAACAAGAGAAACAGCTGGAATTTTAGATGGTAGCACACTAGGCAAAATAGAGATCAAAGGTAAAGATGCCTTAGAATTTATGAACCTCATGTACACTAATCCTTTTACTAAAATGAAACCCCTGTCTTCACGATATGCTCTTATGTTAGGTGAAGATGGAATGATTAAAGATGATGGTATTGTTTGTAAAATTAGCGATACGCATTTTATATCAACTACGACATCAAGTGGTGCACCTAAAGTTCTTGCAGATATGGAAGAGTATCTTCAAACAGAGTGGCCCCACCTTCAAGTTTATTTAAATTCAATTACTGAGCAATTTACTACCTTTAATATAAGCGGTCCTAAATCTAGAGAGATAATGAGTAAAGTATTTAACGAAGTTGATTTTAGTAATGAAAACTTTCCTTTTATGACTTTTAAAATTTTTAATTACATGGACACTGAAGTTAGAATTATGAGAGCTAGTTTTACTGGAGAAATGGGGTATGAAATTTATATTAACCCGAAGTTTTCTTTAGCATTATGGGAAAGAATATTTGATCACGGAAGACAATTTAACCTTGTACCTTACGGAACGGAAACGATGCATTTATTAAGAGCTGAAAAAGGCTATGTTGTAATTGGTCAAGAAACTGACGGAACCGTTACCCCAATAGACATTAATTTTACATGGATGATTGGAAAGAAGAAAAAAGATTTCATTGGAAAAAGATCATTAACTAGAAGTGATACAGTAAGAGAGGATAGAAAACAGTTAGTGGGCATTGTACCTTTAGATAAATCTAAATTTATTGAAGAAGGGCAGCATATTGTTGAGTGTGAAACATTACCTTCAACAATTAAAACACCTATACCTTATCTTGGTCATATTACATCAAGCTATCACAGCCCTAACCTTGAACACTGTATTTCAATGGCTTTAATAAAAGGTGGTAATAAGTTAATGGGTGCTAAGTTATTTGTCTCAACATCAAACGGAACTCAAAATATTCCTGTTGAAGTCGTCAATCCTGTTTTTATTGATCCTGAAAACAAAAGGCTGGTATCATGAAAACAATAGCGTCTTTAGAGGGCGTAGATATAATTCAAAAAAATTACCAACAAGTAATTATTAGAGGTGATGGAAAAGAAGAGTTTAACCAATTGATTAATAATGAGATATCTTTGTCTCCTCCTTCAAGAAATCTTGAGGTAGTTGCCGATAGTAACCATCTATTCGCTAAGCAATCATTCGATCAATGGAGTCTGATATATTTAGTTGAACAAAAATATAAAGATATTTTAAAATTTATATCCAATATCAATTCCAAAGATGAAATACTTGCTTCAGACTATTCTTATGGTCAAATTTATTTTGAAGTTACAGGTAAAAATAGAAATGAGTTCTTAAATAAATTAACACACTTTGATTTCAGAGCTAAAAAATTCCCTGAATTTTCTATGGCTCAAACTTTAATTGCTAGAATTGATTGTTCAATTTATAATTTAAAAGATAAATATATAATTACTTGCAATCGATCATTTGAAGATTATTTTAGAGAGCGTTTCAAAGACACAGCGAATATAAATTAATTAATAACTTAAAGTTAAATTTAGTTTCTTAAATTTAGATTTAAAACTAAAAAAAAGTTTATTATGTTTCCCATTATCTCTCTTTATAGTTTGTTGCCACAAATGGAGCATTTCATGTGAAAGTGTATTTAAAAATTCTAATTTATTTTTATATCTAGGTTTTAACTCAAGAACAAAAAAACTAGTACCTTTGTAATAGGAGATATTTTCCACACATTGACCAGAACAGTTATTCATTTTTTTAATTTTAATATCATTAAAATTATTAAGTTTATCTTTAAATAAAAGATTATTAAAATATTTAAAATATTTTTTAATATCCTTATAATTAGTAGTAAATTTTTTATTAGATGTTTTTTTTTCTTTTAAAATTCTTTTCCTCAACTTACTAGTGTAATTATTTTTATAATTGGCCATTAAAATTTATTTTAATTCAGTTTGTTTGATTAATTAATGAGAAGATAAACCAGTGTTTGCTATATTAAAAATCATATCATCATAACTCATATCGAGATTTAATAAACAAGATCTATAAAAATATCCTTTTCGGAGACCGGGCATAAGATTAGCTTCCATAAAATGAGGAACTCCTTGATGGTTCATTTTAATATCAATCCTTCCTAAAGATTTTCCACCAAGTGCTTTGAAAGCTTTTTTTGCTAATTTAGAAAGTTTTTTCAATATTTTTTTATTAGTTACTGCTATTACTTTTTCTTCGTCATCTTTTTTAACATCAAAATCAAGTATGCAGTGACCGTTAATGTTCTTCTTTATAATAATTTCTATAGGCATAGCTCTCAAAGTACCATTTATACTATCTTGAAAAATACCAACGCTATACTCTTTACCGGGCAAATAAGTTTCTACAAGGGACGAAAGGTTGTGTTTAGTTTTAATTTCTAAAACTTTCTTTTTAAAACTTGAAAAATTATAAGCAATCGAGTTTGAATCTATTCCTCTACTATCTCCACCTTTAACTGGTTTAATAAATAAAGGAAATGAAATAGGAATAGACGATTCATTTTGATGTTGATCAGGTTCGGTTACAAAGAAATCTGCTGTTTTAATTTTTGCTTTTAAAACAAGTTTTTTTGCTAAATTTTTATCACTCTCGTTATCTAATGCTGTTCTGCTAGATGCAATATATGGAATATCATAAGCTTCCAGACAGTCATTCAGCCAAATTTTTTTATCATTAAAGTTAAAATATTTAACACCAGAAAAAACCAAATCAGGCTTTCTTTTTAATAATCTATCTAAATCTTTTTTATTATCAATTTTTGTTATGGAAACATCAGTATATCGTTTAGATAGAATTTTTAAAATTTTATTTTCTTCTAATATAATACCTACATTATCTTGATGAAAATTTTTCTCTCCAGGATTATGAACTATAACTATTTCAATTGATTTGTTGATTTTAATTTGAAAAATATTTTTTCTAAAAGGTAAAACTACACCAGTTTTTTTTATTTTTCCTTCAGCAATGTCTTTTATAATCATAATAAGCGCAAGTAACTGTTCATGGTTTTACGCATGAATGATAAATTTTTTAGATGGGTACTTTCCGAAAAATACTTGCTTAATAGAGTGGTTTAGCTTTGTTTAGCAGTATCTAAAAACAATTTATACCACCTTAAATCAACAATAGATAGGACAATATAAATCTCTTTTTCATATAGAAATACAACCTAATATTTTGATATATTTATATTTTCGAATTTGACTATTATTGATAGAAATCCATAATTCAAACTTTAAAAATGAAGAATAGATCAAAAATAATAATTGTAGGTGCTGGAATAACAGGCGCTAGCACAGCTTATCACTTAGCTAAACTTGGTTGGAAAGATATCACTGTATTAGACCAGGGTCCTTTATTTGAAACCGGTGGTTCTACTACACATGCTCCTGGTGGAGTTTTTCAAACTAATCCATCTAGAATGATGTGTAAGTTTGCTCAGTACACAGTAAAATTATTAAGTTCTTTAGAGTATGATGGTAAGCCTTGTTACCATCCTGTGGGAGGAATTGAAGTTTCTAAAAGTAAAGAGCGTCATCAAGATTTATATCGAAAAATGGGTTTGGCTCACAGCTATGGTTTAACTGAAGCTAAGATTATTTCACCAGAGGAAGTACAAAAAATGAGTCCCTATATAGATCCTTCTAAAATTCATGGTGGATATTATGTTCCTAATGATGGTTTAGCTGCACCAGTTAGAGCAGTTCAAGCTATGGCAAAATATGTAACAGATAAAAAGGCTGGTACTTTTATTGGCGACACTGCAGTTACAGGATTTAAAATAGTTAATAATCAAATTAAAGGCGTTGAAACTGAAAAAGGTATTTATGAGTCTGATATAGTTTTAGTAGCCACAGGTATTTGGGCTCCTAAAATAGGAAGACTTGCAGGAATTTCTTTGCCTCTAGTTCCTTGTGAACACCAGATGGTTTGGACAGAACCTTTTGAAGAATTAAAAGAATTTAAAGCAGATATTAAGGAAGCGTTAGTTAAACACGCGTTAGTAAGACATCAAGACTATAGTTTATACTTTAGGCAATGGAATGACACTTACGTCATAGGAAACTATCGTCATGAACCAAGAATCCTAGAGTCAGAAGAATTAGTAAAACCAGAGGATGCTGAGGAGATGCCTTCTTTAGTAGACTTCCGTCCGGAAGATTTTGTAGGCGCTCATAAAGAAACTAATTGGTTATTTCCACCATTAGCAAAAAAGAAAATCACTAAAAAAATTAATGGAATTTTTTCATTTACTAATGATGGTAATCCATTGATGGGCGAGACTTCAATAAAAGGTTTGTGGTCGGCAAATGCAGTTTGGATTACTCATGCCGGTGGTGTTGGTAAAGCAATAGCTGAATGGATTGTAAACGGAGAACCAGAGCTTGATGTACGAGAAGGAGATATAAACCGTTTTCACAAACATCACCATGTTAGAAAATATTTAAGAGCAAGAGGTAAACAAAATTATAAAGAGGTATATGATATTATTCACCCTCTTCAACAAATAGAACAACCAAGACCTTTAAGAAGAAGCCCTTTTTATTCTAGACTTGGAGACCAGAAAGCTAAATTTTTTGAAGTTATGGGCTGGGAAAGACCACAGTGGTACGAGGCTAATAAAGATTTACTACAAGGAAAAAATTTTCCAAATAGAACAGGGTGGTCGGCAAAATATTGGTCACCAATTCAAGCAGTAGAGCACATGACAACAAGACAAACGGGAGCACTTTTTGATATTACCGGTTTTGTAAAAATAGAAGTTAGCGGGAAAGGTGCTTTAGCATTATTACAAAAAGTATGTACTAACAATATAGACGTTAAAGTAGGTAAAGTTGTTTACACAGTCATTTCAAATATCTACGGTGGAATTAAAAGTGATTTAACAGTTAGTAGATTAGAAGAAGATAAGTTTTGGATATTGGCAGGTGCTGGTAATGGAATGATAGATTTATCTTGGTTTAAAGAAAATGCACCAAAAGATGGTAGCGTAAATATTATTGATTGGACTTCAGCTTATGCAGGTGTTGGTTTATGGGGACCTAATTCAAGAAAAGTTTTAGAAAGTTTATGTGATGATGATGATGTTTCTAATGAAGGTTTTCCTTTCTTTTCAATTAAAAATTTATCAATCAGTCACCTTCCATGCATTGCAGTAAGAATTTCATATATCGGAGAACTAGGTTGGGAAATTTATACACCAACTGAATATGGTTTAACACTTTGGGATGAGATAAAAGAAAAGTCTCAAGAATTTAATATGATCTGTTCTGGAGCTGGGGCATTTGAATCTTTAAGACTTGAAAAAGGGTATAGATCTTTAGGAACAGACATTCACACCAACTCTAATCCTTATGAAGCTGGATTAGGTTTTACTGTTAAATTAAAAAAGGAACAAGATTTCATAGGTAAAGAAGCTTTAGCTAAATTAAAACAAGAACCTCTTAAACAAAAATTATGTTGTATGGTTATGGAAGACAGCGAAGGAATGGCACTTGGTAAAGAACCAATTTACGATGAAAGTAGTAAACCAGTTGGTTACATTACAAGTACAAATTACGGTTATTTTGTAGATAAACATATTCTATATGGGTATTTACCGTCGTCTCATTCAAAAGAAGGTACAAAATTAGAAATAGATTATTTTGGTAAAAGATATCCGGTCAAAGTTACTAATGAGCCATTACTTGATCCTGATATGAAAAGACTTAAAATTTAATGTTTGTGATTATGACTGCCGCCTAAACCACATGGCATAGATATTGCGTTATCAGAGTCACCACCTTCAATGTGAAATAATGGGTTGTATGCTACTCCCATATTATCATGTTCTAAAATTAGTATTGCAAAAAAAAGCGTAACTACAATAAAATAAATTTTTTTCATTAGTAAAAATATTTCCTAAATTTTACACCTACGATAGAACCTAAAAAAGCAAATAAAAACCAAACCCAACCGTGCAAACTTCCAGATGCAATTCCACCAAATAAAGCTCCGATATTACAACCAAAAGCTAATCTAGCCCCATAACCCATGAACAAACCTCCTATTACAGCAGCAAGGACTAATTTTTTATTCACTGATGTAAATTTAGTAATTTTGCCTGATAGAGCTGAACCAATTAAAGCTCCTAAAATTATTCCAATGTTAGATACTGTTGTTGGGTCTGCTAGAACACTATTTTCAAGAGCGGTGCTCGGGTATTCTAATTGCCAATAAGTCCAAGAAGAAACTTCCACACCTAAAAAACTTGCTATCTTTGCACCCCACAAACCGAAAGCAAACGTTACTGACCAAGGATGCCCTGCAACTTGCAACATTAAAAAACTGAAAAAAACTAATGAAATGGATCCCCACAAAAGTGGCCAAGGACCTCTTATTAAACTATGAGATGGATTGGAAATAATATCATTATGGTTGATTTTATTATTTCTATTCAACTCCATCTTTGAAATTAAATAATATATTAATCCCAATGCAGACAATTGAATTAAAATGGTGTTAATTTTTGAAAAGATATTAAGTAATGATACCGGTTTAAAAGATGGTAAATTTGCCCAAAATTCAAAATGATAAGATCCTATTAAAGAACCAATAATAAAAAAGATTAATGTTATAACCATTTTTATATTTCCACTTCCTGCAGTAAATAAAGTTCCAGAACCACAACCTCCACCCAGTTGCATTGCAAAACCAAAAATAAAAGATCCAACTAAAACGGAAACTCCAACAGGAGCAATCGCACCAATCATAGTTCCATCATAAAAAAAACTTTTTGAATTAATAAAAAAAGAAAAAATTAACACAGCTAAAGCTAACATTATGATTTGTGCTCTTAGGGACTTACTGTCTCTTTTTTCAATAAAATTTCGCCATCCACCAGTAAAACCGAATGCAGCTTGGAATAAAGAAATTCCTAGTCCAAGTCCTATTAAAAAAACATATAAATGTCTGTCACCAACGCCAGTATAAAGAATATAAGAAAATAAAATTGAGAATATAATCCCGTAAGTTAATACAGGTTTATCTATTGCGATCCTTGGTATGTCTCTTAAATTTAATTCAGCCATATATAAAAGTAATTATGGGTAGAATAAATTCTACCCATAATTTTTAATTTAACCTAAATCAACTTTTCTTTTTGGATTAGAAGTCCAATGTGTCATTCCACCGTCATACATTTTTACATCTGGTATTTGTGCAATCTCACTTAAACCAAACCAAACTGTTGCAGCCCAATGACCAGTATTACAGTAAGTTATATAACCTTTATACTGTTCAACACCATCGAGACCTCCGAACTGAGATTTAATTGCTGAATTAGATTTCATTTTGAAACTATCATCAATTAAATTTCCTTCTTGAAGATTTCTCGCGTTAGCAAGTCTTCCAGGAATTCTTGCTTTAGCATGTTTTTTATCTCCAGTAAAAAATGCAGCAGGTCTAGCATCAATTAAACATTGTTGCCCTTTACCTTTTTGAGCTTTTTGCACTTCACTGAAAGAAGCAAAGTATTTTTTATTTAATTTAGTTTTAAAACTTGCTGGAGTGATAGAATTTTCACCTGTGGCTACTTTATTCCCACCATTTGCCCATCCTTTAAAACCTCCATTTAAAATGGAAACATTTTCGTGACCTATAGTTTTAAATGTCCAATATACTCGAGCAGCACTTCCAAAATCTAAAGAACTTACACCTCCATAAACGATAACAACATGTTTACTATTATCTATCCCAAGACCTCCAATTAAACTACTTAAAGCTTTTGTCCCTGGAAATTGACCAACTACACCTTTTATAGTTGTTCTCCATCCAGCTGCTAAATAATCAGAGTGAACTGACCCAGGTATATGTCCCGCCTTAAAAGCATCGTATCCACCACCATCTAACTTATTTCTAATGTCTAGGATAAATACGTTTGAATTGTTAATGTTTTTTTTTAACCAATTACTTTCTACTAATGGCTCCGCAGCATTCGCTGAAGAAACAAAAAAGAAAAAAATTAGTGTTACTATTATTTTTTTCATCAAAGCCCCCTTTATTATTAAGAATATTAGACTACAGTATTTAGTTTAAGTAAATCATTTTAAAGGTGTATTTTAAGCAGTCTAAATTGATAGCCTAAGTTAAATTTAATTGATCTCTTTTAAAGTAAGCCCTTTTTTATTTGCAGGAACAGCTACGTCCATCATTTTTGGATTAGCTAAATTAAGATTATTCATAATCTCCTCATATTCGTCAGAAGAGCTAACTTGTAGCCTTGGATTTTTTTTCTTTTCATCTCCTATTGATGAAAACTTTTTTCCATTATAATCATGAGCAGGGTAAACCAATGTTTCCTCGGGCAATTTAAATAATTTTCCAAATATAGAATTATATTGTTCTTTTGCACTACCACCTTGAAAATCAGTTCTACCTGTTCCGTTGATTAGTAAAGTATCACCTGTAAATACTTTGCCATTCATCAAATATGAATAAGAACATTTGGTGTGGCCAGGTGTATAAATAGTTTTAAGTTCAATAGACTCTATTTTTATTTTTTCATTATCTTTAACTTTAATATCAATCACTTCAGACTCGGATCCTTCACCCATAATCCTTGCACAGTTCGTCCTTTCGTTAAGTTCATTTAATCCTGAGATATGATCAGCATGTATATGTGTATCAATGACTTTGACTAATTTTAAATCTAAATCTTTTAAAATTTTTATATAATGTTGAGTATGTTCAATAACAGGATCAATAATTAGGGCTTCCCTACCTTTTCCAGAAGAAATTATATAAGTGTAGGTTGAAGACTTTTCATCAAATAGTTGATTAAAAATCATAATAATGAAAACATATCTAACAATTATTTGTTAATCAATAAAATTAAGATTATATTTTTTCAACAGGAATTGAATTGAAAAATATAAATTTAAACAACCAAGAAGAGTACTGGGAAACTAATTACGCAAATAAACCCAAAATGTTTGGCTTAGAACCAAGCTTTGCCGCAGAAGAAGCTTTAAAGGTTTTTAAAAAAAAAAATATATCTAGCATTGTAGAACTAGGTGCGGGGTTAGGAAGAGATACAATTTTTTTTGCTAAAAATAACATTAAAGTTGAAGCTTTAGATTATAGTAAAACAGCTATTACAAGCATTAAAAAAAAAATAAAAGAATTCAATCTTTCAGAATTTGTCTCTGCAAAAGTTTTTGATATTAGAAAAAAATTACCTTTTAAAAACAATACAGTCCAGGGAATATTTTCTCATATGTTATATTGTATGGCTCTAAAAAATTCAGAGGTTCAAAACTTAAACAATGAAATTCTTAGAGTTTTAGAAAAAGGAGGAATTAACATTTATACGGTTAGAAATTTTGAAGATGGTGATTATAAAAATGGCATACATATCGAAGATGAATCATATCAAAATGATGGATTCATAATAAATTTTTTTTCAAAAGAAAAAATTAAAGAGTTATTAGTTGGTTTTAGTAATATAAAAATAGATAAATTTAATGAAGGCAATTTTCCAAGAAAGTTATTTATTGTTCAAAATCAAAAAAAATAATTTTCTCTTTAAATTTAGAAAGTAAGCACTATATAGGTATAATGAACGAATATTTAGACTCAATAAGAGCAAGAGATCCAGCGGCAAAATCTATCTTAAGTGTAGTTTTAACTTATCCTGGTGTTAAAGCCGTTTTTTTTCATAGAATAGCAAATTTCTTTCAAGTCGCTGGCTTTGATTTAATTGCAAGAATTATATCTCAAACATCAAGATTTTTTACAGGAATTGAAATTCACCCTGGCGCAAAGATTGGAAAAAATTTATTTATTGATCATGGTATGGGAGTAGTGATTGGAGAAACCTCCGAAATTGGAAATAACGTAACCATTTATCATGCTGTAACTTTGGGAGGAATTTCCCCGAGCATTGATACTGAGAGACAACGTCATGAAAAAAGACATCCAACAATTGGTGATGATGTTGTTATTGGTTCTGGTGCGCAGATTATTGGTCCTGTTAAAATTGGAAAATGCGCAAGGATCGCAGCGAACGCAGTTGTTGTTAAAGATGTTCCCGAAAGTGCAACAATGGTGGGTATACCAGCTAAAGCAGTTAGGTTAGAAAACAAAGGTAAGTTTAGACCTTATGGTGTTGATGAAAAAGTAAAAGATGAGCAATAAAGATTGGGATCCTAATTTATCTCCAGAACAAAATTATGTTTTAAGACAAGAAGGAACCGAGTCTCCTGGAAGCAGTCCATTAAATAATGAAAAGCGTGAAGGTTCTTATCATTGCGTTGGGTGTGGAACAAAATTATTTGATTCATCAACTAAATATGAGAGTGGATCTGGTTGGCCTTCATTTTATAAATCGCTTCCTGAAGTTTTTGTAGAAAAAAAGGATATGCATATAGGATATCCAAGAACAGAGTATCATTGTAAAAAATGTGGAGGACATCACGGGCATGTATTTGAAGATGGTCCAAAACCTACTGGAAAACGTTATTGCAACAATGGCGTGTGCTTAGTTTTTAAACCTAAAAGTGAATAGTTATTAACAAACCAATTAAGTGTTTTAATACAACCTATCAACAGTTTACATTTTATTTTGCCATGTCCTCTAGACCAAGGCTACATAAATTTGTAAGACTGTCCTTTCATCCACCGTGAAAAATAAAATTATTTCCCTATTACTACAAGTATTAATCCTTTCTCTATTTTCTATTCATTCTTATTCTTCTGAACAAAATTGGAAGCCTGCACAAGAAGGAAATAAAGTTATATTAATAAGACACTCTTTGGCACCAGGAGGAGGAGATCCTACAGGATTTAAAATTGATGATTGTAAAACACAAAGAAATTTAAATAGAGCAGGAATCAATCAGTCAAAAAAAATTGGTAAATTATTTAAAAAAAATAAAGTACCTATTGACCAAGTGTTAAGTAGCCAGTGGTGCAGGTGTAAAGATACTGCAAAATATGCTTTCAAAAGCTACAAAGAGTTCACAGCTTTAAATTCTACCTTTCAGTCTCCATATAATAAAAACGAGCCTAAACAACTAAAAGAACTATATAATTTTGTTAAAAAATGGGATGGAGATGGAAAAAATTTAGTACTCGTAACTCATTACAGCATTATAACTGCCATCACAAATGTTGTACCAAGTTCAGGCGAAATTATAATTGCAGATAAAAATTTTAAAGTTATCAGTACAATAGCAACAGACTAGAACAATATAAAGTAGCCAATTACAATTAATATCAAGTATTCTAAAAAAGTTTTTATCTTTAATAATGTATTTTTATTTTCAAATTTACTATTTAAGTAAATAGCCAATCTAGAGAAAGCTAAATGAACTAAAACAATAGTTAAAACTATTCCTAAAATAGCTTGGTAAAAAGAAAAGTTTTTAAAACCATAATAACAAGCAGCAATAAAAGTTAACCAGGAAATATTTGAAACGAATAGGGTTATTAAAAATCCTGAACCTTTCTTAAAAAGACCTTGAGTTCTTATAAAAGTGTAAGACCACAGCAAAGTAAATAAAAAACCAATATATTTTATAATCATGAGCCATTATTGTAATTGCGTGTAACAACAAAGGCAAATATAAAGAGGCAATGATAATTAAGTTAGCCTTTGCATTTGGTGCAGGATTTATTAGTTTTTTAACTCCTTGTGTACTACCTATAATTCCAGGATATATTTGTTACATTACAGGTAAAAATTTAAGTGAAATTGACCAAGATAAAAGAATTGTTTTAATTAAAACAATTTTATTCTCATTAGGTTTTTCATTAGTTTTCATTATTTTGGGAGCTACAGCTTCAGCAGTTGGAAACATACTTTTATTTCTTTCGAATGAATTAAGGATAGCTGCAGGAATTGTAATCATTTTATTTTCATTACAAATGTTAGGCATCTTTAACTTTAATTTTTTAAACCAAGATAAAAGAATTGAAACAAAAGGGTATAAAGATAATTATGCTTTCCCTTTTATAGTGGGTGCAGCTTTTGCTTTTGGTTGGACTCCATGTATTGGACCAGTCTTAGGATCTATATTAGCATTATCAGCTACAGAAGCTTCAATTAGTAAAGGAATATTATTGCTTTCATTTTACTCTCTAGGTTTAGCAATCCCTTTTATTTTATCTGGTTATTATATGAGTAAATTTTTAACTACTAGAAAAGGTTTTAGTAAATATTATGGAGGGGTCACAAAAACTGGTGGAGCAATTTTATTAATAACTGGTATATTGATTGCCACTAATCAAATTCAGGTTATTAGCTATTATATTTTGACAATCTTTCCGTTCCTAACTACTCTTGGTTAATGAGTGATATCTCCGTACTTGGTATATTTGTTGCTGACATAAGTTTTTCGGGCTCTAAAATTCCTGCAGTTGGTGAAACTATATTAGGAAATAAATATAATGTTGGCCCGGGTGGTAAAGGATGCAATCAAGCAGTAGCTATCGCAAGGTTAGGAGCCAAAGTAAATTTTATAAGCAAAATCGGAAAAGACTCCTATGGAGAATTATCTTTAGAAACTTTAAAAAAAAATAGCATTAATACAGAAAGCGTTATTCAAGATGAAAAGTTACAAACTGGTGTAGCTGGAATCTTAGTCGATAAAAACTCTGGGAAAAACGCAATTAATGTTATCGTGGGCGCCCCCTCAACTTTAAAAATTAATGAAATAAATAAACACATAAACATTATCAAGAGTTCAAAAATTTTCTTAACTCAACTTGAGGTACCTAAAGATGTTACTTTGCACTGTCTAAAAACCGCTAAGGAAAATAGATGTTTAACTATTTTAAATCCTGCACCTGCATCAGAAATTACAAAAGAATTTTATAGTAATATTGATTATTTTACTCCAAATGAAACTGAAGCAGAGTTTTATACAGGAATAAAAATTACTAATGAAAAAGAAGCAAAACAAGCTGCAGAAAAATTGATCAATTTTGGAATTAAGAAAGTAGTTATTACACTTGGTGAAAAAGGATTATTTTACTCTGATGGAAAAGAGGAAATTTATATAAAAGCCAGTTCTGTAAAAGCAATTGATACCACAGGAGCAGGTGATGCTTTTAATGGTGGTTTAGCTTTTGGTTTATTAAAGGAAAAACCTATTAAAGAATGTCTTGAATTTGCCAATAAAGTTGCCGGTCTATCAACTACTAAATTAGGTGCAGGAGACGCAATGCCTTTTCTTAAAGAGATTAATTAAGCTAATAATTTATCAAGCTCACCACTTCTATTCAAAGCTTGAAGATCATCATTTCCACCAATGTAGTGGTCGCCAATAAACATCTGAGGTATTGTTCTTTTACCGTTAGTTCTTTGTAGCATTTCTTTTGCTTTGGCAGCATCTTTCCAAATATCAAACTCTTCTATTTCAATATTTTTACTTTTTAATAAAGCTTTAGCTGCACCGCAGTAAGGGCAAGGGTCGCCAGAATACATTGTTATTTTTTTCATGATTAATATATATCAGTTTTTTTTATTTTTTCTCTTAGTTTTTTTCTTCCTAATTTAAATTTTTTTCTATGTTTAATACTTGTATTATGAACTCTTTTTCTCCAAAGCCTAAAAGAACTAGGCTTTAAATTCTTTCTCATAATTTTAATTACTTCAGACTCATTTTTTCCAGATTTTTCTTTTATTTCTTCAAATGTAATCCTATCTGCCCATGCAGCCCAAATAACCCAGTTTTCATCTTTTTTTTGGGGCTCAGGATTTTTAACTTTAGTTTGAGGGAAAGAACTTTTTTTCTTCATATTATTCTATATAGTCTTTAATAATATGTTTCCAAGCGACTATTTAATTTTTCTTCAAATTATTCTTTTTTTATTCATAACTCCCGGTCTTCCAAGAGTAGTAATAGTTTCTCATACTTTAAACTACGGTTTAAAAAGATCTGTATGGACTGCTATTGGAGATGTTTCAGCAAACACTATTCAAGGAATTCTTATAGTCTTTATCATAGGTTCATTTTTAAGTGATAACCCTCAAATATTATATTATCTAAAATGGGCAGGGATTTTTTATATAGTTTATTTAGCATATGATACTTACACTGCAAAAATAAGATCAATTAATTCTAAAGAACAAAGTACTAAATCAATATTTTCATTTTATAAAGACGGCTTTATGGTTGCAAGTTTAAGCCCAAAAGCAATTATTTTCTTTGGCACAATTTTTTCATCTTTTATTGATTACGAAAGTAATATTATTTCTCAATTTATTATTTTAATGACAACTTACGTAGTTTTAGATTTTGCTACTTTAATGATTTATGGCACTGCTGCTGAAAAAATTTCTTCGTGGTTAAAAAGTAAACCAAAAACACTTAATACAATCTCGGCGTGTGTATTAGTAATAATAGCCGTTTATATTGCTGCGACACAGAACTTTTAATCAATTCTTACTGTTGTCATTTTAGGTTTTTCTTGCTTAAATAATTTATTAATTAATTAATTAACAAAGGGGAAATAATGAATAAATTAGTAAAACTATTTATTACATCTATTTCAGCTATAACTTTAGCACTTGTTTCTTTCACTTCTTCTTTTGCAAAAGTAGAAGGTGATTACATCGTGTTAGGTTCTGCGATATCTCTTACAGGTAAATACTCTTCAAATGGAGTTCATACTCAAAACGGTTACAATATGGCTGTTGAGAGAATTAACAAAATGGGTGGAGTAAATGTTGGCGGTAAATCATATAAATTTGAAATTATTTATTATGATGATGAGTCAAATCCTAAAAGAGCTGCTCAGTTAGCTGAAAGACTAATTAAACAAGACGGCGTTCATTACATGCTTGGACCATACAGCTCAGGTTTAACGAAAGCCATTGCACCAGTAACCGAGAAATATAAAATTCCTATGGTTGAAGCAAACGGTGCATCAAGATCTTTATTTACTAAAGGATATAAATATTTGTTCGCGGTATTATCGCCAGCAAACCAATATCTTGAAGTAGCTATCGATCTAGCAGTAGAAAAAAATGGTGGAAAACCAGTAAGAATTGCGCAAGCATTTGAACAAGATGCATTCTCACAAGACGTGAGGTTAGGTATCTTAGATGCAGCAAAAAGAACTGGATCTGAAATCATTATCGATGACAAACTGCCTAAAGAATTAAATGATATGGCAGCTACATTGGCTAAAGTTAAAGCAACTAAGCCAGATGTACTTGTTGTATCAGGTCACACAAAAGGTGCGTTAACTGCAATCAGACAAATATCTGAAATGAAAGTTGATGTTCCTATGTTAGCGATGACACACTGTGATGCTGCAAAACTTTCTAAACAACACGGAAAGAAATCTGAGTATGCACTATGTGCTTCTCAGTGGCACAAAAATTTATCTTATAAAGATAAATTCTTTGGTGGTGGTAAAAAGTATGACAAAGACTTTAAAAAAGAATTTGGTTATGCTCCACCATATCAAGCTGCAGAGTCATCAGCTGCTTTATTAGTATTTAAAGATGCGTTTGAAAGAGCAAACTCTTTTGATAGAGATGCTGTAAGAGACGCACTTAAAGATACTGATATGCAAACTTTCTACGGAAACATTAAATTTGGTCCTGGCGGTCAAAATACTGCTAAGCCAATGATCTTGTTTCAAGTAAGATGTAAAGGTGATGATTGTGAGAACAAAGTTGTTGCTCCTACTAAATGGGCTTCAGATAAGTTCTTCTATCCAACGCCTAAGTGGTCAGAAAGAAGTTAATAACTTAAAATAATTTGAATAGCCCCTAGTTTCCTAGGGGCTTTTCTTTTATAAATTTTATAATTTTATGGATTTATTAATATTTCAAGCACCAATCTTGATAGTTCAAGCTTCTTTGGACGGAATTTTAATTGGAATATTATTTGCCTTGATTGCATATGGTATGGCTCTTCAATGGGGTGTAATGAATATCATTAATATTGCACAAGGTGATTTAGTTATACTTGGCGGATATATTGCTTACACTATGTATCTTGCGGGAATTCATCCAGGCTGGGGAGTATTAGTATCTCCAATAATTATGTATTTTGTTGGCTACGGTCTATATAAACTTGTTATCAATAAAGTCGTAGACCGAGATCTTTTTATTTCAATTTTAGCAACATTTGGTATCGCTATTGTAATGCAACAGTTGATGAATTTTATTTTTGGAGCTGATGTAGTTGTGGCACAGTCTGAGTATGGAACAACAATGTTATTTGATAATTCAGTAACTCTTCCAAATTCTAAAATTTTTGCAGCAGTAATAAGTGTTATCTATGCGATTGCATTAGTCATATATATGAAAAAATCTAAACTAGGACGAGCTATAAGAGCAACAGCACAAAATGCTAGAGCTGCTAAAATTTTGGGTGTAGATACCGAAAAAGTTTATGCGGCAACTTTTGGCATTAACGCTGCTTTATGTGGAGTTGCTGGGGCTTTAATTGCAATCACCCTTACACTTCACCCTTATGTTGGGCTTCCTTATACAGTTAGATCGTTCATGATAGTTATTATTGCAGGTCTTGGTAATTTACCAGCGGTAGCAATTTCAGGAATGGGATTAGGGCTTTTTGAAGAATTTGCAGATTATATTTTAGGAACAGAATTTAGAATTGGAGCAGTATTTATGCTTCTAGTTTTCATATTAGTTTACAGAAGATTTAAACTTTCAAAGAAAAGGGAGTATTTAAAATAAATGAATGCGGTAAAACAAAAAGATATCATCTTATATTCAGGCCTAATAATTTTAGGTTTAGCAGCACCTTTTTTATTCTCTGCTTTTAAAGTTCAGCTTACATATCTTTGCGTCTTAATCATTCTAGCGATGACTTGGAATTTACAAGGTGGTGAAATGGGTTACAATTCTTTTGGAAATATTCTTTTCTATGGTCTTGGAATGTATCTTACTGCTTCAGTTCAAGTGGGTATGTTTTTTCCGTTAGCAGAGTGGACAGAGAGCGGTGGAGAAAAAACATTTGTACACACTACAGCACAGTATTTTCAAGGAATAGGTGTTGGTTTATTAGTTGCAGCTATTGTTCCTACTCTTGTTGCTGGAGCAATTGGCTATGCTATTTTAGGTTTAAGAGGTCATTACTTTGCGATTTGTACTTTAGGTTTAGGAATTGCGGCAGGTGAAATTGCTGGAGGAATAGAAATCATTGGGGCAGGTCAAGGCTTTACCACTCCACCTTTTCCAGCAGAAATAGTTGATCCTGAAGCAAGAGGAAAATTTTTCTATTTCTTAAGTTTTTTTGTATTAGTTTTAGCATTTATTTTTATTAAATATATTTACGACTCTCGATTTAGATTAATTTTAAATGCCATTAGAGATAATGAAGATAAAGCAGAGGCAATGGGTATTCAGACAATGAAATATAAAATTGTTGGTTGGATGTGTTCTGCATTTTTCTGTGGTTTAGCTGGTGGAATTATGGGTGGACTAATTGGATATATAGACTCAACTGATGTTGCCTTTGATGGAAGAGAGATGGGAGTATTCATGGTTCTTATGGCAATACTTGGTGGTAAAGGAACTTTGTGGGGACCAGTTATCGGAGCAACTTTATTCCACTTCTTCAAAGAAGGTCTTTGGACTTTTATATTGGGTTGGCAATATGTTGCGCTAGGAGTTTTAATTGTTGTGATCGTAGTTTATTTCCCAGAAGGACTAATGGGTTGGTTGAGAGAAAAATACCCTGATAGATTTGGTGAAGTAATTGATGAAAAAGATCGTAAAGCACAGGTGGAAATAAAATGAGTATTTTAGAAGTTAAAAGTGTAAGTAAATCTTTTGGTGGCGTTCAGGCTAACGTAGATATTTCTGTTGCGGTAGAACAAGGATCAATTGTTGGTCTAATTGGACCTAATGGTTCAGGTAAAACTACTTTATTTAATTCTATTGTAGGAACTCATCCAATAGATAAAGGATCTATAGTTTTTGATAACACAGAGGTATCAGAAATGCCTGTTCCAGCAGTAGCTAAACTTGGATTACTAAGAACTTTCCAACAAACAAGAATTTATTCAAAGCTTAACTGTGTAGAGAATATGCTGATAAGTCATAAAGCTAGTGACTCAGGATTTATTTTCGCAAGAGTACCTGCTGAACTTACAGAGAAAGCAGAAACTCTTTTAAACTTCGTAGGTCTTTACCAAAAAAGAAATTTGAGAGCAGGAGATCTATCATTCGGACAACAAAAATTACTAGAATTAGCAATGGCTCTGATGAATGAGCCTAAAATGCTTTTATTAGATGAGCCCACGGCTGGAATTAACCCGACTTTAATTAACGGGATAATAGATAGATTGATCACAATTAACAAAGATTATGGAATAACTTTATTAGTTATAGAACACAATATGAAAGTGATTATGAGTTTAGCGCAAAAAATATTCTGTTTGGCGCACGGTAAAATGCTAGCAGAAGGATCACCTGATCAAATTAAAAATGATAAGCGAGTAGTTGATGCTTATTTAGGAGCTCAATAATGGCAAATCAATATGATGTTTTAGGTAAAGCACCTGGTTTAGAAGACCTTAATAAGCTATCACCTAATGATGTTCATCTAACTATCAGGGGTTTAAGCGCTGGCTATGGAAAAATGGAAATTCTTCACAACTTTGATTTGACCGTAAGTAAAGCTCAGTCATTATGTTTAATAGGACCGAACGGAGCAGGGAAATCTACAATACTTCATTCTATTTATGGCTTTACAAATATTTTTGATGGTAAAATTGAATTAGAAGGAAATGAAATTACAAAATTAACTCCTGCAGAAAAACTAAGTAAAGTTGGTATTGCTTACATCTTGCAAGACAATTCAGTATTTCCTGATATGACAGTTGAAGAAAATCTTTTAATGGGTGGTTATATAAAAGATAAACAGGACGAAGCTTATGAGGAAGCTGAAAGAATATTTCAAAAATATGAAAGATTAAGAAATAGAAGAAACCAACCTGCCAAAGTTTTATCGGGTGGTGAGAGAAGATTATTGGAGATTTCGAGAGCACTAGTTATGAAACCTTCAGTTCTATTAGTAGATGAACCTTCAATTGGTTTAGAACCTAAATACATTAATATGGTATTTGAAATTTTAGAAGATCTTCAAAAAACAGAAAAGAAAACAATTATTTTAGTAGAACAAAATGCAAAAAAAGGATTAGAGTTTGCAGATATTGGATACGTTTTAGTTTCAGGTGAAACTGCTATTGCAGGTAAAGGTGATGAGTTGTTAAATAATCCGGACGTAGGAAGATTATTCCTTGGTGGATGATAAATTCGAAAGTATTTCTAAAAGGTTTAAAATCATTACAAGGTTCTAAAAGTCCAGCCATTCCTTTAGCGGCATGCTTTGTAGCATTAGGCGCATTACTTAAAGATGCTGGTTTTAATTTACAGCAAAGTGCTGCCTCAAGTTTATTTACCTATGCTTTGCCGGGCCAACTAGTAATGGCAGAGTCTCTACTAGTTGGAGCTTCATTAGTAAATATATTTATAGCTGTGTGGTTAGTTAATTTTAGACTTTACCCAATGACTGTTTCTTTGTTTCCTTTACTAGAGCATAAATCTCAACCGAAATGGAAATATTATTTATCATGTCATTTCTTAGCAGTAACATCTTGGCTAATTGCTAAAGATGGTTACAAAAAAATTGATAAAAAACACCGAATAGATTTTTGGATCGGTATAGGCATAGGTACTTGGACAACTGCAATTTTAATGACAATGGTCGGATATCTTTCAGCAGATTACTTAAACAAAGATATGCTAATCGGTTTAGCAATTGTTAACCCAGTTTACTTCTTTTGCATGATGATAGGTGCTATGAAAAATTTAAGCATATCGGTAGCTGTTGTTTTAGGGACAATACTAGGACCTTTAATTTATTTAGTTTCAACAGAGTGGGCTTTATTGTTTGCAGGTTTAATTGCAGGAACTATAGCTTTTTTATTTGGAGGTCAAAATGGAAAGTAGTCAAATAATAATTCTAGCAATTATTGTAACTTCTTTAGCAACATTCATCTCCCGTTTTATGGGAGCTCTAACTTCAGAAAAAGTTAGTGTTAAATCTAAAATATTTCAGTGGTTTAACTGCGTGGCTTATTCAACTTTAGCAGCGTTATTAGGTAGAATGATAATATTTCCCGCAGGAGTTTTAGCAGAATCAGATCTTATCATCAGATTATTTGTAGTTTTTATATGTGTTGTAATTTTTATTTTATCTAAGAAAAATTTAGTAATTCCAACAATTTTTTCAGCAATTATGCTAAGTATTTTAAGCTAATTTTCAATATTGACAATTTTAGGATTTTTTTTTATATAAAAAAAACTCAAAATGAACAAAATTTTAATCATAACAATTATTGCGATATTCCTAGGTGTAAATGCACACGCTGATATTAAAGGTGTTTCTCTTAACAAAATTTCAGAAAAAGTATCATCAACAGTTTCCAATTTAATTCCTGGAGAAGGTTTAACAGAAGTAGATGTTAAATTACGAGACGATAATAACGGAAATGGAAATTACGAATTTAAAATACTTGGCGTAAGAGACATTTTACCAAGTGATAATTCAAATTTATTTACTCAATTTAGTTTACATACTCAAGAAATAAACTCTGACAAAAGAATTATTGGAAATCTAGGATTAGGTTATAGATTTTTGAATTCAGATCAGTCAATGATGTTTGGAGCGAATACATTTTACGATCAAGATTTAGAAGAAAATCATAAAAGAGTTGGTTTAGGTTTTGAAGCCAAAGCAGCAATGCTAGATTTTAATTATAATCTTTATCAAAAAGCTACAAATCAATTAGTGATATCAGGAACTAATGAACAAGTTTTAAGCGGGCAAGAATACAATATAACTTCACAAATTCCTTATATGCCTTGGTCAACATTCAATTTTCAAGGATACAGAATGGAAAATGAAAAAACAACACAGGATGTTAAAGGAAATATTTATTCTCTAGAGATGGCATTAAATCCTTCTTTACAATTTGATATTTTAAAAGATGTATCAAGTGTTGATGGTCAGGAAGATGAATGGGAATATATGCTTACATTTACACATCCCCCTAGAGAAAATAAATCTACTTTAGCTGATGGATTAACATCGAATGAAGCTTTTGTAAAAAAAGATATGCAAGCTTCTTTAAAAGATAAAGTGCGTAGAAATAATAATCTAGCAGTAGAAATTCAAGGAGCAATTACTTTTACAGCCAAATAAATATGAAAAACTTTTTTAAAACTTTAATTATTGCTCTAGCTTTAACTATAATTTCTTTTAATGTGTTTGCTGAAAGTGCAACTGGCAGACCTACTTCGTACAAAGTAACTGCGTATAAACTTGAATACTGTGCTGGAGCAAGTACGCTTGCATCATGTGTAGATGCTACAACTGTTGGCTCAAGTACAGCAGGTGTTGAAATGGATTTAGTAGATTCATCTAGCGCTGTAAGTTTTGGAACCGCTGGCTTGTTAGAACCAGGTAAAACCTATAAATTTGCTCAAATTACAATAGACAGAGAATTTAAAATGACAGGAACTGTAACAACAAGTGCAGCAACATGTAATACAGGCGGCACTGACGGCAGCGAAGATGCTGGCGGAGATACAAGTGCTGGTGCTATTTCTGAACAGGTAGTAGCACCCCAAGATGGAACTGGTAATGGAGATGGATTAAATACTGTATCAGCTGTAGGTGGAACAGGAACAGCTGGAACTTTTACAGATGATGATGGATTTCTACAAGTTAGATGGGAACTTAGTTCACCTTTTACAGTTAGTGCAGGAAAAATACCTTCAATGTCTATTGCGTTTGATATTTCAGCTGCATTAGTATTTAATGATGGTGGTGCTGGTGATGGAGCATGTGATGGCAACGATTTTTATCCAGGCGCACCGACAATTTCTAATACTTTTAACTATTAAATTTTAATCTCAAATTGAAAGGACTATTTAAATGAAAAAAACTTTAATAATCATTATAGCTATATTTTTTACTACCTCAGTTTACGCAAGCCATGGCAATTGGACTTGTACAAAAAAAAAATCTGTATTGCATGATGTAAATAAAGAACTTGGCGGTAATGGAGAAATTGTACGTTTAAACTCTTTTACTACGATGGGAATGTTTAACGTCTTAAACAAAGCATACGAAAAAAACCCAGTACAAATAACTGGTTTACTAAAACTACCTAAAGGTCAAAATAAAGTTCCGATAATTGTTTGGACACATGGAAGCGGTGGAGCTGGTGGATACGTTAACCCATATGTAAAAGAAGCAAAAAATAAATTATTAGAGAATGGAATAGGTGTCATGTTCTTAGATAGTTTTTGTAACAGAGGAACTAAAGATACATGGAGAGATCAGTCAAAAGCTACTATGGTTTCTCAAGCAATTGACACCATGAGTGCTTATAAATTTCTTAAGTCCCACCCAAGATCAAATGGAAAACTTGGAACAACTGGACACTCTAGAGGAGGAACAAATTCTCTACTAGTAGCTGAAGCTAAATTTACCTCGGTTTTTTTAAACGGAAGTAAAAAAGGTTTTGATGCAGTTTTACCTGAAGCAGCAGAATGCAGAATGGCGGGGTTATTTCTTAATCCAGAACTTACAACAAACACTAAGATGCTTTATGTACATGGTGAAATTGATAATTTAACCTTAGCAAAACCCTGCGCTGATTATGTTAAAAAAATTAAGTCCAATCCAGGACAAATAATAATTGATATTAAACAAGGTTGGGGGCATGACTGGCATTCACCATATAAACCAAAAAAAGTTCCAGCAATGGTAATGCCTACTTGTCCAGCAAATTATGTAGATGACAAAGGCTTAGTAACTGGTGAATTAGCTGATTTAGGTTTAAACAAATACAAATTATTTTCGAGCTGGGAAGAATATGCAGAAGCTGCAGCTATTGAGCCAAAAAAAACATTTAAAAAAGTATTTAAAATTCTTAAAGGCGAAAAATGTATAAAAAGAGGCGCTCATGTTGGTGGAAATCACGGTGATGAATACATGCCTCAGTTCATAAACTTCTTTAAAGAAAATTTATTATAGCAGTGAGCAAACTTAAAGCCGATGTAATTAGATATTCAAAGAAACTTAATATAACTAATTTATCAGCTTTAAGATCAGGAAATATTTCAGCGATTTTTTTAAGTTTATTGACAAATCTATAACAAAAAAAGACTAAGAAAATACGATCATCTTAGTTCAAATTTTTATCTAATTGCAACGGTTTAAGCGTTTTCGAGTATATAATTTTTTTATTTACTTTCTTAATCATTTAAAAAAGCATAGGTTTCTGTCAACACAAGGAGGGACTATGAGTTCAAAAAAACTTTATAATAAAGACTTAGCACCTACTCCAAGTAACAAGAAAAATTGGGGTTGGTTTGAGATCTTTAACGTATGGGCAAATGATGTACAAAGTTTATTCGGTTATACTTTGGCGGCATCTTTATTTATTGCCTCAGGATTAAATGGTTGGGCTGTATTTCTAGCTTTAATATTAGCTGGATTTTTCATTATGTGGCTTGTCAATCTTTCAGGTAAACCAAGTGTGAAACATGGAATTCCATATCCAGTATTTGCACGAGTAAGTATGGGTGTGTTTGGTGCTAACTTTCCAGCAATGGCTAGAGGTCTTGTTGCAATGTTTTGGTACGGTGCACAAACGTACGCTGCTTCAACTGCTGTAGCATTATTAATTACTGCATTAACTGGAAACCCAGGAACAGAAATGTTTTTAGGTATGACTGGTGTAATGTGGGTAGCATTTATATTTGTTTCAGCCTTTCAAGTTTATTTATTCTGGCAGGGTATTGACCTTGTAAGAAAATTCTTAAACTTTGCAGGACCAGCTGTCTATGTAGTTATGATTTTATTAATGATAACTATTTGGGCAAAAGTTGGTGGCGGTCTTCTTTCAGAAGTAGGAACTATATTCTCTAGCGGAGAACGTTCAGGTGGTTTCGAAGGTCTTGGATCTTTTGGAGCTTTCTTAGCAGTATTTTCTATTATGGTAGGATATTTCGCAGCTGTAGTAATTAACTTCGGTGACTTTGCTAGATTTGTAAAAAATGAAGATGAAATGAAAAAAGGAAACTTATATGGCCTAGTAGGAAATGTAATTTTCTTCTCTTTCATAACTCTTATGATTACAGGTGGATCAATTGCTCTTTTCGGAGAATACATTGCTCAGCCAACTGACATGGTTGCAAAAGTTGACAACACATTATTAACAATCGTTGCTGCATTCGCATTCTTTGCTGCAACAGTTGGTATTAACATGGTTGCAAACTTTATACCGCCTGCTTATGACTTAGCAAACTTAATGCCGAGCAAAATTAATTTCAGAACTGGTGGTTTAATAACTGCTGCTTTTGGTTTTGTTATCGGTGGTTTATGGGTTTCTGTAATTACAAAAATGGGAATGTTTCCATTTGTAAATACATTAGGCGCGATACTAGCTCCAGTATTTGGGATAATGATTACTGATTATTACATCGTGAAGAAACAAAAACTTGATGTAAAAGCATTATTCAAAGATGGAAAAGGTAAGTATTGGTACAATGACGGTTTCAATTACAAAGGAATGTTAGCTTGGGCACTTTCAGGCTACGTTGCTATTGGATCTGTATGGCCAAGTATTTTACCTGGTGGTGTTGGAAACTTCTTCGCTAATTTAGGCGGAGGAGGTGGTTACGCTTGGATAATCGGTGCTGCTTTAGGAGCTATCGTTCATCTAGCAATATCATCAGCTAGCAAAAAATAAATTATATTAAAGAGCTCGCCGTAGAAATACGGCGGGCTTTAGTATTTTAGAACTACTTGATTTTCTTCCAATTTCTGAATTTTTAAATTATCTCCAGAACCTTTTCTATCTACGACTAAAAAGTTCATATCCTCAGTAGCGATTAAAGGAAAATGCCATGTACCCGTTTTGTAATTAACCCCAAGTCCTGGTGGGATTATAAAAGCTTCAACTTTGTCTAAATCAGGTTTGTCAGCATTTGGTGCTACAAAAGATAAAAAAGTAGTTTCTTTCATCGGAATAAAAGCTTGGCTTCCCAATGGATGTTGTTCCATCATATCAATATTCATTGGAAATGTTCGTTTTAGAGCAGAGAAAATACTTATCGTTGCTTCACCATTCTCTTTTGAAGTATCTAAATTAGCTATTCCATCAAATCTTTTTGCATAACCATCATTGATAGAAATAGGCTTAATATCATCAGTAGTTATTAATTCACCAAACTTAGCAAAATTTTCTTTAGTTATTTTTTTTGGAATAATAGTGATTGTCATTATTGTGCTTTTCCAAATACTCTAATTCTTGAGATACCACCATCAGGAAATATATTTATTCTAAGATAATTAACTTTATTTTTCTTCATTAATTTATTTAAAAAGTTATGTTTTTTATGAGCATGTAGCTTTGATTTGTTTAATAAAAGTTTCCAACTTTTTGATTTATTTATAATTGCATTAGCTGATGTTTTTCCATTAACATAAGCAGCTTGAATAGAACATTGGTCAGGATAATTTCCTTTAAAGTGATGCGTATCAATTTGTATTTTATCAATCTTAGCAGCAGCAGCGCATTTAATAATTAACCAATCAAAATTTTTACCTCGGCTTCTTCTTGTTTCCCATCCATCACCCATATTTTTACCTTGGCCTGGCGCTAACACATTTTCTGCTCTCCCAAAGTGTTCATTGTTACAAGCAATTGGCACAGAGCCATTTAATACAGATGTTAGGTTAATAGCTTTCTTTCCGAATTTTTTATTCTCTAATTCTCCAAACAATCTTAGTCTTGCAACTCCACCATCAGGAAAAATATTTAACCTTACATGAGTTATGATTGAGGTTTTTTTTACGTTAAAAAAATGATGTTTGCTTGGACCAGTAGATTTTTTTCCTAAAATATTAGTCCACTTTTGATTTTTGTCGGGCACATTCTTTTTAGACGAACAAACATCTAACGAAACTTGACTTGGTTGGTTTCCATTAAAATGAGATGTATCTATATCAACTTTATGAATTCTTCCAGGCTTACCTAATTTTAAAATTAAATAATCGTGACCTGCTTTTCTTTTCCTTCTTGTTTCCCATCCATCCATCCATTTGCCATTTTTATCAAACACACCTTCTTTAAATACCGGAGGCGATGGATCTATTATTCTTTTAGCTGCAGCAAAGAAATCATCAGTTCTATAAACTACTTTTGTACCTAGCCTTGGTTGAGCAAGATCTATTAAACCATTTAAAATAATGTTTTTATTTTTTTTCATTAAATATTTGAGTAATTCTTTATCCAGTGTTTGGCAATATCTATTCTTTTACAAATCCAAACATCCTTATGTTCCAATACATAATCTAGAAATCTTTCTAAAGATTTTAATCTACCTGGTTTGCCAACAATTCTACAATGTAAACCCACAGACATCATTTTAGGATTTGTTTCACCTTCTTTATATAAAACATCAAAACTATCTTTTAAGTAATTATAAAATTGATCACCACTGTTAAATCCTTGATTAGTTGCAAATCTCATATCATTATTGTCTAAAGTGTAAGGTATTATTAATTGTTTTTTATTATTTCTTTTTTCAAAATAAGGAAGATCATCACTGTAAGAGTCGCTATCATAAAGAAAGCCACCTTCATTCATTACTAGCTCTCTAGTGTTAGGACTACATCTGCCTGTATACCAACCTAAAGGACGTTGCCCGAATATTTTTTTTATAGTTTTAATCGCAAGATCCATATGTTTTTTTTCAATGGACTTACTTATATTTTGATAATCAATCCATCTCCAACCATGGCAAGCAATTTCGTAACCTGCGTCTTTTATTGCCTTACAAACTTCAGGATTTCTTTCTAGAGCCATAGCAACACCAAAAATAGTTAATGGTATTTTCTTCTTTTGAAATAATTCATGTATCCTCCAAAAACCTCTTCTAGAACCGTATTCATAAAGAGACTCCATGCTTATATGTCGTCCTTTAATTGGTTGAGCTCCTATTATTTCTGATAAAAAAGTTTCTGAGTGTTTATCGCCGTGTAATACTGAATTTTCAGCACCTTCTTCATAATTTAATACTATTTGAAGGGCTAGTTTTGCATTATTAGGCCAAACAACTTTCATATTATTTGCACCATAACCAATCATGTCTCTTGGATATTTTTTAACCATAACCTATTATACACATAATTTATGAGCTTTACTATTAATAGTCATGAGAAAACAAATAGAGTTCAAGTCATTAATATTAAGGGCGAAGATTTAGATAGATTAATTTTTCCATTTCAAAAACATTCTATTACCTCTCTAGAGTACAAACCTTTCTCAAGATTTACTCTAGCAAAAAGTTTAGATGAGGTTTTTGAAAATAAGCTAGGCAAAGCTTTAGTAAAAATACTAAATGATAGAGAAACAGGAACAATTATTATTGAACCTGAAGTTAGTAATAAAAAATTTGATAAAGATTTTCTTGTTAAATTGTCTACTGGATTTGCTTATTTAGTAGGTAATCCAAACTTCGATTCTATGACCGATAAATATTACGCAAGATTTTATGTAAAACACCAAGATGCTAGCGACTCTTATCTAAGAAAAGCTTACACAAATTTAGATCTTCACACTGACGGCACTTATGTAAAAGAAAAAACAGATTGGTTAATTATGACTAAAATGGAAGAGCAGGGTGTATCAGGTGGTGAAAGTGTTATTCTACATTTAGATGACTGGGAACATTTAGATGAGTTAAGTAAAAATCCCGTAGGTCAACAAGATTTTATTTGGGGGTCGCCAAAAAGTAAAAATGTAGAATATAAAGTTGAACATCCTGTTTTTAAAAAAGATAAAAATGGAAAACCAATTATTTCTTACATTGATCAATTTCCAGAACCTAAAAATATGGAACAAGGATTGTTTTTACAAAGACTTTCAGACTGTTTAGAAGAAAGTAAAAATAAAATTGAGTTACCATTACCTGTGGGATCTACAATATTTTCTAATAATTACTTTTGGCTTCATGGTAGAAAACCTTTTAAAGAAAACACCAATTTGAGCAGAGAACTGCTAAGAATACGGGGAACTTTTTTTTATTAACTTAGAATTATTTCAAATTAGAGCTGTTGACTTTTATCAATCATTCATTTTAACTGCCTACTTTAATTAATTAATTAACAGAGGAAAATAATATGTTTAATAATTTGAAAAAATTAATTAGCTTAGTTTTCGCAACTGTTCTTTTAACTTCAATCTCATCAACTAGTTTTGCTATCGACAAATTACACTTTGTAATCGGTGGTGGTGCTGGTGGTGGTTGGGATGGAACTGCTAGAGGAACTGGAGAAGCTTTAACTAAAGCTGGTATGCTTAAAAGTGCTTCATTTGAAAATATGTCAGGTGGTGGTGGAGGAAAAGCTCTATCTTACATAATTAATTCGAAGCCTGAAAATACTGTATTGGTTCAATCAACACCTTTAGTATTAAGATCAATCACTAGACACAAAGGTTACGTTAAAGGTTCAGGTGTATTATCTTATAAAGATGTTAAACCAATCGCTGGTGTAATTGGTGACTATGGTGCAATCGCAGTTGCTAAAAACTCACCTTATAAAAACTTTAAAGATGTAGTGAATGCTTACAATGCAGATCCTAAGTCAATTAAAATGGCTGGTGGTTCTGTAAGAGGAAGCATGGACCATTTAATTGGTGCACTTGCATTTAAAAAAGCTGGAGCAAACCCTAACAACGTAGTGTACGTACCTTACGATGCTGGTGGTAAAGCTTTAGCTGGACTTTTATCTGGAGAGACTCAAATTATCTCTACAGGTTTAGGCGAGTTAATGGGTGCTAGAGACCAAGTAAGAATTATTGGTATCACAGCTCCTAAAAGAGTTGGTGATGCTCCTGAAGTTCCTACTTTAAAAGAACAAGGATACAATGTTCAGTTTGTTAACTGGAGAGGTTTCTTTGCTCCTAAAAGTATGTCAGGTGGAGATGTTAAGAAGATCGCTAAAATGTTAGGCGATGTTCAAAAAACTCCTGAATGGGAAACAGTTAGAAAAAGAAATGCTTGGGTAAATATTTACAATCCAGGTAGTAAATTTGACAGTTTCTTAAAAAAGCAAACTAAAGAAATGACAAAGTTAATGCAAGAGCTAGGCGTTATCTAGTTAATTAACTTAGAGGGAGAGCAGTGAAAATAAATTCAGTTAAAATTATCTCACTGCTCTTCTTTGTTTTATCGGCCTTTTACTTATACACCGCATATCAAATACAAGTTTTCGCTTTCGACGAGGGAGCAGCCTTTAATGCTAAAACCTTTCCAATTTATTTAGGTTATGCAGGAATGTTTTTTGCTGGATTAAAAATAGCTTTACCAGATCCTAAGCCCATTGAAGTAGATCCTGCATATTTAGATTTTAAAAAGACAATTCTTTTAGTAATTACTATGATTTTTTATGGAGCAACTATACTTAAAGTAGGCTTCTTTTTATCAACCTCTTTATTTTTAGTAGCTGCTTATTATTTTCTTGGTGAGAGAAGATGGAAATATATCTTAATTTTTTCTTTTCCGTTCGTCGCTATTTTTATGTATCTACTTCACGGTTTATTAGCCGTTTATCTCAGAGATCCATTATTAAAATATATAGGAATAATGGGATGATCGAAGGAATTTTAATTGGATTAAAAACTGCATTATCTTTTCAAAATCTAATGATGGTAATGATTGGATGTTTTGCAGGAACAATTATTGGAATGTTGCCTGGTTTAGGTCCAATGACTGCTATTGCCTTAATGATCCCAATCACTTATGGCTTTGACCCAGCGACAGGTTTAATTTTGATGGCTGGAGTTTATTATGGAGCTGTATTTGGGGGCTCAACATCTTCAATTTTAATTAATGCACCTGGTGTTCCAGGAACAGTAGCCACATCTTTTGATGGTTATCCGATGGCTCAACAAGGTAAAGCAGGTAAAGCTTTAGCAATTGCAGCTTATAGTTCCTTTGCCGGAGGAACTATTGCAGCTATCTTTTTATTAATTGCGGCACCAAGTTTATCAAAAGTAAGCTTATCTTTTAGATCGCCAGATTATTTTGGTTTAATGATATTAGGTCTGACCGCTGTTGCTGCGTTTTCTTCTAAAGGAAATTTCTTAAAAGCTATGATGATGTGCGTATTAGGTTTAATGTTAGCATCAGTTGGACAGGACACTTTATCTGATATTCCTAGGTTTACTTTTAATACAATGAATTTATCAGATGGAATTAGTTTCGTGTTAGTTGTTATGGCAACATTTGCCATGAGCGAAGCTTTAACTATTATTCTTAAAAAAAATGACCCAACAAAAGCTGCAAAACAAATTTCATTAACAGATCTAGGATCAATTAAAGTAAGCAAAGAAGAAACAAAACAAATGGCTAAAACTATTCCTCGTTCGTCTATTTTAGGATTTATTATTGGAGTTTTACCTGGAGCAGGAGCTACGATTGCATCATTTTTAGCTTATGGAATGGAAAGAAATTTTGTTAGCAATGAAGAAAAAGAAAAATTTGGTAAAGGAAGTGTACAAGGTTTATGTGCACCTGAAACAGCAAATAATGCTGCCTGTTCCGGAGCATTTGTACCTTTGTTAACGTTAGGAATTCCAGGAAGCGGAACGACAGCTGTTATGTTAGGAGCGTTATTAGGTTTTGGTATTCAGCCAGGTCCAAGATTATACGAAACCAATCCTGAAATATTTTGGTCGGTAATCATGTCGATGTATATTGGAATGGTTGTCCTTCTTATTCTTAATCTTCCTCTAATTCCATATATCGCAAGAATACTTGCGGTCCCTAGAACTTTTTTAATACCTATGATTTTATTTTTTTCTGTCACTGGGATTTATCTAATGTCATTTAATAATTTTGATATTTTTTTAATGATTGGAATTGCTGTGGTTGCAACCATTCTAAGACTTTATGATTTTCCTATGCCACCTTTAATTTTATCTTTTGTATTAGGTGGTTTAATGGAAGAAAATTTAAGAAGATCACTTTTAATTAGTGATGGTTCTTGGGCTTTTCTATGGGACAGGCCTTTAACATTATGTATTATGATATCGATTCTTGTCATTGTTTTTTGGCAAATTTTTAACAGCTACAAAGCATATAAAAATTGATTTTGTTGCTAAAATATCACTCAAAAGTCTAGTAAATTAGCTCCTTTTTCTATTAATCTTAGAATTATTAAATTGACGTGTAAAAGTAATCTGCTAAAAAACATTAACGTTAATATATATATTAAGGATAATAATGAAAAAAAACGATTTTAGTAATAATGATATCAATGCTAGCTTTTGTTGGCAAATCATATGCTGAGATGTCTTACGGGGTATCTCTAGCGTTTACTCAAATTAACGCTGATGGTTCAGAGACTGAGGGCGGAGAAATAAATAATGGAAGCGCAGATCACAAAGTGGTCATCCCTTCATTATTTGCTGAATATGCTTACTCAGATAAAGTATCAGTCGGCTTAGACTACATCCCATTGTCGGCGGATGTGAGTGATAAAGCTAAGAGCAGAACAGATACAGAAACCTCTGTAACTGGCACAACTACAACAACTTCAACATCAAGAGCGCAATCAGCGCAAGCTGAGCTATCAAACCATGTAACTCTTTATTCGAATTACATGTTAAGTGATGCTACTTATGTTAAAGCTGGATTAGCTTTTGTTCAGTTAGAAACTCAAGAATCTTTAGGAACAGGTTCTAATTACGGTAACGAAGATATATACGGTGCTGTAATTGGAGTAGGTGCCAAATCAGGCAATTCTAGATTTGAAATAGTATACACTGACTACGAAGATGTTTCATTAACATCAACAGTAGCAAGAACAGGTGTAACAACTAATAACAAAATAGATGCTGATTTAGATACACTTGCGTTTAAATACTCTTACGCGTTTTAATTTTAGTAAAATATAAAAAATTAACCCGTCAAATTTATTTGGCGGGTTTTTTTTATTTATAATCTAACGTATTTCTTTTTTCTATCGACTGACCAATCACCAGTTCCATTAGCTACAATAAATAAAAATCCTCCCGCTAATCCAATGTTTTTGAGAAAGGCTATTGTTTGCATTTGATCAGCAAAATCATAGTGAAAAATAAATGCTGTAGTCACACAAAAGATAGCAAGTAATCCGGCTGATAATTTTGCGTTATATCCGATAATAATAAATAATGGTAAAATTATTTCTAATGCGATTGTTGGGTAAAGTAAAAATCCTGTAATTCCATATCCTTCCATCCAACTCATAGTGCCATCGATACTAAAAATTTTATTGAAAGCAGATAATAAAAATAATGCAGAGATGAGAAGTCTTCCTATGAAATCAATTAGATTAGACATACGTAATTTTACTTAATTAAATAACACGAGTCAAAAAGCGATAAGTTTATATTAGGCTTTTTTTGAAATTATTTTCAACATTACTGGCACAATAAATAAAATCATTAAAAGTCTGATAATATGATGAAAAGAGACAAACTCGGGATCAAGATCAAAAAAAATTGCAATCACAGCTACTTCATAAATTCCACCTGGGCAGTATGATAAAAGTAGGGTAAAAAAATTTTTATCAATTATTAAGCCAGCAACTAATGCTGCAATAACACCTAAAACAACTAATAAAAAAGTAGCTACAAAGCTGTGAAGAGCGTTTCGTCCAATTTCATTAAAAGTTTTATTGGCAAACCTGCAACCAACAGAAGCTCCCAGAATAAGTAAACAATAATCAATAATGTCAGGTGATATTTGATAAGTTGCAATTTCTGTAATTTGTAAAAACCCGCTAGCAACTAAAGTACCTGACAATAAAGCAGCAGGAATTTTTAATTTATCAAAAAAATAAATTAAAATTATTGAAGAAACAATTAAAATTAATAGGTGCTGCAAATTTTGATTTTCAATTACTTCTTGAGCAATTTCTATTCCTTTTACATCATAAAAACTATTTACGATAAACGGGAATACGGTGATAATAATAATTAATCTAATAAGATGTGAAGTTGCTACCTGGCTTAAATCTGTTTTTTCATCTTCGGCTAAAATCATTAATGGCCCTAAGGCTCCTGGTGCAGCTGAGAATATAGAGGTTTTTTTTTCATATTTTGAAAATTTTTCAAGATATTTCGAGACAATTAAAACGCTGAAAACTATGTAAACTAACATAATTAAAGAAGTCCAAATCCATTGATGCATTTGAGTAAACAAACTTTTATCAATATAATTTCCGATATAAAGACCAAGTAAAATTAAAATAGAAGATAGAACTAATCTTGGCATTTTGATCTTTAGGCCCATTAATGACGCTAAAGAGGTTACAAGCATCGGTCCTAAAAACCATGCTAGTGGTATGTTAAAAAAATCAGCAATAATAGCACTAGGGATCGATATTATAATCACCAACACAAAAGGAACTGAGAATATCTGTTTAAAATTATCTTTATTAAAAGGGATAGCTTGGCTATTCTGCATCATTCATGATTTTAGGATTTATAGGAACTGGTAAAATTTCATCTTCTATTATTTTTGGCATTTTTAAATCCAAATTAAAAGTTAAGAAGATTTATATATCTTCAAGAAATAAAAACATAGCTAAAAAGCTAACTAAGAAATATAGAACAATTACAATACTTAATAATAATCAAGAAATAATAGATAAATCCTCTACAATTATTTTAGGTGTTACACCAAATGTTGGATCTAAGATCTTGCCTAAGTTAAAGTTTTCAAAAAACAAAAAGATTATAAGCTTAATTTCTACAATTAATTTGGAAAAGTTAAAGAGACTAACAAAAAATAAAAATATTGTAAAAGCAACTCCATTACCGCCAATTGAAATTAAAAAAGGACCAATTGTTATTTGTCCTCCAAATAAAAATGCTAAAAATATATTTAAATACTTGGGTGAAGTTTTTGAAATTAAAAATGAAAAATTAAGTAATAAATTTTGGGCTACAGCATCTATAATGGCTGCTTATTATGAAATTTTAAATGTAAGTTCAAATTGGCTAATTAAAAAAGGTATTAATAAAATTATAGCAAATAATTATATCTCTGAGCTGTTTCTTTCATTGAGCCAAGATGCAGTAAATAAAAGATCACAAGGATTTAAAAAACTTGTTGCAGATTCTCAAACCCCTAAGGGTTTAAATATGCAGGTTCTAAATGAGTTAAAAAGAGGTAAATTCTACAATAAATTTACTAAAGCTATGGACAACATAAATAAAAGAGTTAGTAGTTAAGCTTTATGGAATATTTCATTCAACAATTAATAAATGGCATAACGCTCGGATCAATTTATGGATTGATCGCAATTGGATACACAATGGTTTACGGAATTATTGGAATGATTAATTTTGCTCATGGTGATATTTTTATGATTGGAGCTTTTATAGCTTTAATAGCTTTTATTTTATTTGGTTTAACGGGTGTAGCTTTACCAATTATTTTATTTTTAGTTTTACTAATAGCGATGTTATTTACAGCTTGTTATGGTTGGACCGTAGAAAAGTTAGCTTATAAACCATTGAGAGGTTCATTCAGATTGGCTCCACTTATTTCAGCTTTAGGAATGTCAATAGTTCTACAAAACTATGTTCAAGTAGCTCAAGGTGCAAGAGTAAAACCTATGCAACCTTTAATTTCAGGTGGACTGGAATTTTTTAAAAATTCAGATTTTGTTGTAACGTTAAGTTATCTTCAAATCTTTATTGTAATTTTAACTATTATTTTGATGATAATGTTTACTCTTTTAATTACTAAAACAGATCTAGGTAGAGCACAAAGAGCATGCGAGCAAGATAGAACCATGACTGCTCTTTTAGGTATTAATGTTGATAGAACAATTTCAATAACTTTTATAATTGGTTCATCTTTAGCTTCAGTAGCAGGGATGATGTTTGTTCTTTATTACGGAGTAATTGATTTTTACATTGGTTTTTTAGCAGGAGTTAAAGCATTTACTGCAGCTGTATTGGGTGGAATAGGATCTTTACCTGGGGCAATGCTTGGTGGTCTTTTAATTGGACTGATTGAAACAATGTGGTCAGGTTATGTGTCTATCGAATATAAAGATGTAGCGGCATTTAGTGTTTTAATTATTACATTAATATTCTTTCCAACAGGTTTCCTAGGTAAACCAGATATTGAGAAGGTTTAATGTCTTCAGATATTAGAGCAATTGTTAAAGATAGTTTATTTACTGGCTTAATTTCATTGGCTTTGTTTGGACCGATCGTTGGTTTGAAAACTTTTTCTAAGGGCGCCGGTTTATTTGTTACACCTCATTGGACGCCTGTAATCTTTTTAGTATTAGCCTGTACTATTGGACGTTTTTTAATTGGCTTAAACTCACTTAGAAAAAAAGAAATCGGTTTTGTTTCAAAAATTACTTCAAAAGTTTCTTATTACTTAGACAACAAAGGCAAACACTTTGCAGTCACAGGAGTGTTGTTTGCTGTTGTATTTCCTTTTTTGCCTTTTACTGATCGTTACATTTTAGATGTATCAATAATGATTTTAACCTACATCATGCTTGGCTGGGGTCTAAACATTGTAGTAGGTCTAGCTGGTTTACTTGATCTTGGTTATGTAGCTTTTTATGCAGTTGGCGCTTACTCTTATGCTTTGATCGCAACTACATTTGGCTGGTCTTTTTGGGTATGTTTACCACTAGCTGGCGTGTTTGCTGCTTTCTTCGGAATTCTTTTAGGCTTTCCAGTTTTAAGGTTAAGAGGAGACTACTTAGCAATTGTAACATTAGGGTTTGGTGAAATTATAAGAATAATTTTAATTAATTGGTATGAAGTAACTAATGGACCAGACGGTATTACAGGTATACCAAGACCAACTTTTTTTGGTTTACCTTTTAAAAAGATAGTTGAAGATGGTGAAAATTCTTTTCATACTTTTTTTAATCTTGAATACTCTACAATGCACCGGATAATATTTTTATATTATTTAATCCTCATCTTGGCTTTAATAACTAATTATTTCACACTTAAAATTAGAAAACTTCCAGTAGGCAGAGCTTGGGAAGCTTTAAGAGAAGATGAAATTGCATGTAAATCTTTAGGAGTTAATCCCACAAATACAAAGCTTACTGCTTTTGCAATTGGCGCAACATTCGGTGGTTTTGCTGGAGCATTCTTTGCAACAAGACAAGCTTTCGTAAGCCCTGAAAGTTTTACTTTTATAGAGTCTGCAATAATAGTTGCTATTGTAGTGCTTGGAGGAATGGGTTCACAAACCGGTGTAGTTTTAGCATCTATTTTCTTAATAGGGATAACAGAAATGTTTAGAGACTTAGAACAATATAGAATGATTGCCTTTGGTGGAGCCATGGTTTTAATTATGGTGTTTAAGCCGAAAGGAATTTTAGCAAATAGAAAACCTACAATTACTTTAAGGGAACATAATTCTAAATGAGCAAAACATTATTAAACGTAGAGAACTTAACAATGAAATTTGGTGGCTTAACAGCTATTGACGATCTTTCATTTTCTGCAAACAATAATGAAATTACATCAATCATTGGTCCTAATGGTGCTGGAAAAACTACAGTATTTAATTGCTTAACTGGTTTTTATAAACCTACCGAAGGACAAATGTTTTTAAATAGAGAAGATAAAACAGTTAATTTAAATAAATTTTCTGATTATAAAATTGCCCACAAAGCAAAAGTAGCCAGAACCTTTCAAAATATAAGACTGTTTCCAGTTATGTCCGTGTTAGAAAATTTACTTGTTGCTCAACACAATGAACTCATGGTTGCTTCAGGATATTCTGTTTTTGGAATACTAAACTTAAAAAGATACAAAGATAAAGAAAGAGAAGCTGTAGAAAAAGCTAAATATTGGCTAGATATAATTGGGTTAACTAATAGAGCTGATGATAATGCAGGCGATTTACCTTACGGGGATCAGAGAAAATTGGAAATTGTAAGAGCTATGTGTATTAATCCAAAACTTTTATGTTTAGACGAACCTGCTGCAGGACTTAATCCAAAAGAATCTTCAGAATTAAATAAGCTTTTAGAGTTTATTAAAAAAGATAAAAAAACAGGAATATTATTAATTGAACACGATATGAGTGTTGTTATGGGAATATCAGACCGTGTTGTTGTGCTTAATTATGGAAAAAAGATTTTTCAAGGAACGCCAGTGGAAACAAGAAAAAGTAAAGAAGTAATAGAAGCTTATTTAGGGGTTGATGAATAATGTTAAAAATTTCGAATGTTGAAACTTTTTATGGAAAAATACAAGCATTAAGAGGTGTAGATATAGACGTTAACTCAGGTGAGATCGTTTCATTAATAGGATCAAATGGTGCTGGGAAATCAACTCTACTCATGACCATAAGCGGAGTTAATAAAGCAAGAACTGGAGAAATAGTTTTTGAAGGTAAAAATATTGAAAAATATGAGGCTCATGACATTGTAGATTTAGGAATAGCTCAAGTTCCAGAAGGAAGAAGAATATTTTCAAGATTGACTGTAGAAGAAAATTTAAGGCTAGGAGCTCACGCTAATGAAAAAGGCAAACACTTCAATACCGATGTAAAAGAAGTTTATGATTTATTTCCTGTTTTAAATGACAGAAAATCTCAAAGAGGAGGAACTTTATCAGGTGGAGAACAGCAGATGTTAGCTATAGGAAGAGCTTTAATGAACAGGCCTAAAGTCCTTTTATTAGACGAACCCTCTTTAGGAATAGCACCAAAATTAGTTAACCAAATATTTTTAGCCATCAAAAATATTAATAAAGAAAAGAAAGTAACAATATTCTTAGTTGAACAAAATGCCAAAAAAGCTTTAGAACTTGCAGATCGTGCTTACGTGTTAGTTAATGGTAAAGTTACTATCAAAGGAACAGGTCAAGAATTGTTAAAAAATCAAGATATACAAGCAGCATACTTAGAGGGTGGAGCTTAAAATCAAGCTCAATATTGGCGAATTAACCCATTTACAATTAAATACTAGAAGTGTTTAATAAGACATTAATTAATTAATAATCAATAAAGGAAAATCATATGTTTAAAAATTTAAAAAAATCAATCTCATTGATTGCTGCTTTTTTAATGCTTGGATCTTTATCAGTAAAAGCTGACATAACAGTTGCTTCTGCTGGACCAATGAGTGGTCAATATGCTTCTTTCGGACAACAGCTTAAAGCTGGTGCTGAGATGTGGCTTAAAGATGTAAATGCAAAAGGTGGTATCAACGGAGAAAAAGTAAAATTAGAAATCGGAGATGATGCTTGCGATCCTAAACAAGCCGTAGCTGTTGCAAATAAATTTGCTGGTCAAGGTGTTGCTTATGTAGCTGGTCACTTCTGTTCAGGTTCTTCAATTCCTGCTTCAAAAGTTTACACTGAAGAAGGTATTATCCAAGTTTCGCCTGCTTCAACAAACCCAGCGTTCACTGATAAAGGTGGACCGAATGTATTCAGAGTTTGTGGAAGAGATGACCAACAAGGTGAAGTTGCTGGAGCATTTCTTGCTAAAGAATATGCTGGAAAAAAAGTTGCAATTATTCATGACAAAACTGCTTACGGAAAAGGTTTAGCAGACGCTACAAGAAAGAACATGAAAAAAGCAGGTCTTAAAGCAACTATGTACGAAGCTATCACCGCTGGTGAAAAAGATTACTCTGCTTTAGTATCTAAACTTAAATCTAATAACATTGAAGCTGTTTACTTAGGAGGTTACCATACAGAAGCTGGTTTGATCGTAAGACAAATGAGAGATCAAGGTATGAGCACTAAATTAATAAGTGGAGATGCATTAGTAACAGCTGAATATTGGGATATTACTGGAAACGCAGGTGAAGGTACATTAATGACTTTCTCTCCAGATCCAAGAAACAATCCTGAAGCTGCACCATTAGTTAAAAAGTTTAAAGCTGCTGGTATTGAGCCAGAAGGTTACGTGCTTTATTCTTATGCTGCACTTCAAGTATTCGAACAAGCTGCTACGCAAGCAGGTTCAACTGACTACAAAAAAGTTTTGAAAGTTATGAAAAAAGGCAAATTCAAAACTGTACTTGGTGAGTTATCTTTTGATAAAAAAGGTGACGTAAGTTTACCAGGTTATGTATTCTACGAATGGAGCAAGGGAAATTACAAACAACTGTAATTACATTGCTTAATTAATTCAAAAGGGGGCTTAGGCCCCCTTTTTTATTTATAGAAAGGAAAGATATGGAAATTACTTATGATGATTTTAAAAAAGTACAAATTAAAGTAGGAACTGTTTTAGAAGTAAAGAAAAATGAAAAAGCAAGAAAACCATCTCTGGTAGTTAAAGTTGATTTTGGTAAAGAGATTGGTGTTAAACAATCTTCAGCTCAAATAACGCATTTTTATAATGAAGAAAATTTAATAGGAAAACAAGTTATCGGAGTTTGCAATTTTCCAACAAAAAATATTGCAGGTGTTACATCAGAAGTTCTAGTTCTTGGTGCTATTGAAAAAGACGGAAAAGTTGTCTTAGTTCACCCATCTCAAAAAACTGAAAATGGTTTAGACATAGCTTAATGAGTAATAAAAATTTTCACTGGAGTTGTAAGCACACTTGGTCGCGAAGCGCTAAAAATACCTCGTGGTGTTTATTAGGTTGCTCAATTGGTGATTTTGGAACTATTTTGTTTTTCCAATTAACTCAAATTCCATTTCCTGTTTTGGCTATTATGACTTTAGCTATAATTAACGGAATTATTACGAGTATTATTTTAGAAACCATCATACTTCTTAAGCAAAATTTTAGTTTTAAAAATGCATTTAAAACTGCTGTAGGCATGAGCTTAATCTCGATGATTAGTATGGAAGCTGCAATGAATTTAACTGATTATCTTTTAACTGGGGGGGCAATGCTTACTTGGTGGGTCATGCCAATAATGTTAGCAGTAGGATTTGTGACACCTTGGCCATATAATTACTGGAGACTTAAAAAATTTAATCAAGCTTGTCATTAAGCTGTTAAAGCATTTTTTTTATTATTTTATCTTTGAACAAAATATGATGAGCAATTACTGCAAGTATATGAAGCGTTACTAGCGCTATGAGTAGATAATTTGCGTAGATATGGACTTCGTAATAAGTATCAGCTAACTGAAAATTATCTTTTTCAAATCCATATTTGAAAAGTAAAAAATTAAGTGTTTCGCCCATATAAAGTTTTTTAAGTGCTCCCGATATAGTTATGGCAAATATACTGACATAGAGTAAAAAATGATTTGTCTTTGCTATGAAATTTTGACCTCTAAAAAAATTATGCCCAGATTTAGGGCTGGGGTTAAATAATTTCCAAATCAGTCTTAGTAAAACAAGGTAAAATATACTTATTCCTATTAGAATATGGGTATTCTCAAGATCTATTCTTCGGTCAGAAAACTCAAGTCCAACAAGGTAAAAACCAAATGGAATTTGAATTATTAGTGCAATAAATGTGACCCAATGGAACAATTTTGCTAGTAGACCGTAAGTATCAGAAGTGTTAAAAATCATGCTTAATTATATCATAGTATGAATTTTAAAAATAAATATTTTAAATTATCCGCATTAGCAGTTCTATCCATATCATTTTTTTTAATTTTTAATTTTGCAACTAATAAACAAGATGCTTTGGCTTTAACAAAAGCTGATAAACAAAAAATAGAAGTTTTTAAAACTCCATCTTGTGGATGTTGTTATGGATATGTTTTATTTCTAGAGGAAGAAAAGTTTGCAGTTAAGCAAACAGATATGAGAAGTCTTCACACTGTTAAGAAAAAATATAATATTCCATTAGAAATGCAGTCGTGTCACACATCTATTTTAGGAAAATATTTTATTGAAGGTCATGTACCACTTGAAGCAATTAATAAATTGCTAAAAGAACAGCCCGACATTGATGGCATAGCCTTACCTGGAATGCCTATTGGGACACCGGGAATGCCAGGAGAAAAAGAAGAACCTTTTATTATTTACCAACTTGTTGACGGAAAATCTTCTGTTTTCATGACCATTTAATAATTCAGATAAACCATGAAATTTAAAAAAATATTTATTTTATTTATCTTAATAAGCTTTTCTCATTCATCTTACGCAAGTCAAAGTGTAGAAGAAATTATTAAAGGAAGAAAAGCTATGTTTAGTGAAAATTATCAAAATGGAAAAAAAATTTCTATTTTACTTAAATCAAAGAAAATTGAAGAAGCAAAACCATTAATGAAAAAAATGTCTGATAATTATAAGAAGTTATTAGATTACTTTCCTGAAAACTCAAAAGAAGGATTTAAAACAGAAGCCCTCCCAAGTATTTGGGAAAATAAAGATGAGTTTAATGCTTTAATGCAAAAAGCATCTGATGATATGATCAAGCTTGCAAAAGCAATTGATACAGCAGAAGATCTAAGAGCTGTTCAAAAAGATTTAATGTGGAACAATTGTTCAGCTTGTCATAATAGGTTTAGAGCAGAACATTAAATGTTATCACAATTAGCTCCCATGGTTTTATTTGGGATCGCAACAGCTTTTTCACCCGGCCCAAATAATATTATGACATCGTATACAGCTTTTAATTTTGGTGTCAGGAAAGCTATACCTACTATGTTAGGGGTTATTTTGGGATGGACACTTCTGATTATTTTACTTCAACTTGGATCTGTCTCAATATTTCAAAAATATCAGTTCATTCAAGCAATCATTAAAGTTTTAGGATCAATTTACCTTTTATATATGGCTTACAAACTTTCGTTTGGAGGTCAAAGCAAAGATAAAAAGTTAGATCCAAAACCTGTTACTTTTATAAACACATTTTTTTTTCAATTCGTAAATCCTAAAAGTATTATTGTTGGTCTTACCTCAATATCTTTGTTTGTTGATATGGAAAATAATTATCTAAGAGACTCAATTATCTTAACTACTCTATGGTTTTTAATGGCAGTAGGTAGTCAGACAGGTTGGTGTTTAATGGGTAAATACATGAGAAAATTCGCCACAAGTGATAAATTTATTAAGAATTTTAATTACTCGATGTCTTTTTTGCTTATAGTTTGCGTAATTTTGTTCTATGTATAGCGCATGAAATTTAACAGTAAAAATTCTTTTAACTCATTAGATTCTATCAACTCATCAGGTAAAGATTATAAAATTTTTAATTTAAAAGCTGCAGAAAAAAATGGTTTAGAAGGGGTTTCTAAACTACCAAAATCACTTAAAGTATTACTAGAAAATCTTCTTAGATACGAGGATGACGTTACAGTAGATAAAAAACAAATATTAGCTTTAAAAGAATGGCTTAAAAATAAAAAATCAAATACAGAAATTGCTTACAGACCTGCAAGAACTTTATTACAAGATTATACGGGGATTCCGGCAATCGCAGATCTAGCGGCAATGAGAGATGCTGTTAAAGAAAAAAACAAAGATCCAAAACAAATTAATCCATTATCTACAGTAGATTTAGTAATAGATCACTCAGTCATGGTTGATGAATACGCATCTGGTAAATCATTTGATCAAAACGTTGAAAAAGAATTTTCTAGAAATGGAGAGAGATACGCATTTCTTAAATGGGGTCAAAAAGCTTTTGATAATTTTAGAGTTGTTCCTCCAGGAACAGGTATTTGTCATCAAGTAAATCTAGAATATTTAGCTAAAGTAGTTTGGTCATCAAAAAGTGGTGACGATCTTTATGCCTATCCAGATACATTGGTAGGAACAGACAGTCATACGACAATGGTAAATGGACTATCAGTTTTAGGATGGGGTGTTGGCGGAATAGAAGCAGAAGCAGCTATGTTAGGTCAGCCTATCTCAATGTTAATTCCGGAAGTTATTGGAGTGGAGATTAAAGGAAAACTTCTTGAAGGATTAACAGCTACAGACTTAGTGTTAGCCATTGTTGAGATGCTAAGAAAAAAAGGTGTGGTTGGAAAATTTGTGGAATTTTATGGAGAAGGTTTAAAAAATCTTACGTTAGCTGATAGAGCCACCATAGCAAACATGGCACCTGAGTATGGTGCAACGTGTGGTTTTTTTCCTGTAGATGAAGAGACTTTAAAATATCTAAAACTTTCTGGAAGAGATAAAGAAACGATTGAACTTGTGGAAAAATATTCAAAAGCACAAGGCCTATGGGCAAGTGAAGGCATGGAGTTCACTGATACTTTATCTTTAGATATTAGCACCGTAGTTCCAAGTATATCTGGTCCTAAACGACCTCAAGATAAAGTTTTACTAACAGAGTCTTCTACTGGCTTTGCTAAAGTTTATAAAGAAAACACTAAGAGAGAAAAACCTATTCAAGCAGAAGTTGCTGGAGCTGATTTTAAAATCACTGATGGAGATATAGTGATAGCAGCTATTACCTCTTGCACTAATACCTCAAATCCAAGTGTAATGATTGGGGCAGGATTACTTGCAAAGAAAGCTATAGAGAGAGGTTTAAAAATTAAACCGTGGGTAAAAACTTCTTTGGCTCCAGGATCTAAAGTAGTTACAGATTATTTAGAAAAAGCAGGTTTAAATAAATATTTAGATGAACTTGGATTTAATCTAGTTGGGTATGGCTGCACGACATGTATTGGAAATTCAGGTCCATTAAATAAAAATATTTCTGATGCGATACACAAAGAAAATTTATATGCAGTTTCTGTTTTATCAGGAAATAGAAATTTTGAAGGAAGAATAAGTCCAGATGTAAAAGCTAATTATCTTGCTTCACCACCGCTTGTAGTTGCTTTTGCTTTAGCTGGTAATATGAATTTTGATATGTACAAAAGTTCTCTTGGAATGGATAAAGAAGGTAAAGACGTCTTTTTAAAAGATATTTGGCCAAGTAATAAAGAGATTGAAGACATAATGTTAAAATCAATTAACGCAGAAATGTTCATTAATCGTTATTCAAATGTTTCAGAGGGACCTAAAGAATGGAGCGCTATTAAAACAGTTGATAGTAGTATTTATAACTGGGAAGATAACTCTACATACGTCAAAAGACCTCCTTTCTTTGATGATTTACCAGACCAGCCAGAAGGATTTAAACCAATTAATGATGCACGATTATTACTTTTACTAGCTGACTCAGTTACTACAGATCATATCTCTCCAGCTGGTAATATAAAAAAAGATAGTCCTACAGGAGATTATTTTATGAAAAATCAAGTTCAACAAAAAGACTTCAATTCATATGGAGCAAGAAGAGGAAACCATGAAGTCATGATGAGAGGCACATTTGGAAATATTAAAATTAGAAATGAAATGGCACCAGGCACTGAAGGTGGATTTACTACGTTACAACCTGATGGAAAAGTTATGAGCGTTTATGATGCAGCTGTTGAGTATAAAAAAAGAGGAAATGATTTAGTTGTTATGGCTGGAAAAGAATACGGCACCGGTTCTTCAAGAGACTGGGCCGCAAAAGGCACTAAACTTTTAGGAATAAAAGCTGTCATAGCGGAAAGCTTTGAAAGAATTCATAGATCAAATTTAATAGGAATGGGTGTTTTACCTTTACAGTTTAAAGAAGGCTTTAATAGAAAAAAGTTAAACATTACAGGTGAAGAATTAATCACCATTGTTGATATAGATAAAGGTATTAAGCCAAGAGATGAAGTGTCTTGTGAAATAAAGTATAAAGATGGAACAAGTAAAACTATTAAAGTTCTTTGTCGAATAGATACTCAAAATGAAGTGGAATATTATAAAAATGGTGGGATACTTCAGTATGTATTACGAAATATGTTAAATTAATGAGAAATATAATTGTTAAAGTTCACCCGTCAAAAGCTAATCTAAAAAAAAAAGATCAACTTGCTTATAAAATTGCAGAAATTGCATCTGATAAAGCCAAAATAAATAAAGACGCTGTTGAAATGGTTATTAATAGAATAATTGATAACGCTTCTGTTGCTATTGCTTCTTTTAATAGAAAGCCTGTTACTTCTGCAAGACAAATGGCTTTAGCTCACCCAAGAAAAAATGGAGCAAATATTTTTGGTTTAAGCTCAAAAATAAAAGTAGACTGCGAGTGGGCAGCTTGGGCCAACGGAACAGCGGTAAGAGAATTAGATTATCATGACACTTTTTTAGCAGCTGATTACAGTCACCCAGGAGATAACATACCTGGAATTTTAGCTGTAGCTCAACAAAAAGAATGTAGTGGTATGGATTTAATAAAAGGAATTCTTACTGGATACGAGGTTCAAGTTAATTTAGTTAAAGGTATTTGTTTACACGAACATAAAATAGATCACATAGCTCATTTAGGTCCAAGTGTTGCAGCAGGACTTGGAAGCTTGTTGAAACTTAATACTGAAACTATTTATCAATCAGTGCAACAAGCTCTTCATATTACAGTTTCTACAAGACAATCTAGAAAAGGAGAAATTTCTAGTTGGAAAGCTTTTGCTCCATCACACGCAGGAAAGTTAGCAATTGAAGCAGTAGATAGATGCATGAGAGGAGAAGGTGCACCTAGTCCGATTTATGAGGGGGAAGATAGTGTAATAGCTTATGTTTTATCTGGCCCAGGAAAAAAGTACACAGTTCCTCTTCCAAAAGTTAATGAGTCTAAGAAAGCTATTTTAGAAACTTATACAAAAGAACACTCTGCAGAATACCAATCGCAGGCATTAATTGATTTAGCTAGAAGTTTAAATAAACGAATTAAAAATATATCCGACATAAACAAAATTACTATAGAGACAAGCCATCACACCCATTATGTTATTGGTACAGGCGCAAATGATCCTCAAAAAATGGATCCATATGCAAGCAGAGAAACTTTAGACCACTCTATAATGTATATTTTTGCAGTAGCATTAGAAGATGGTGATTGGCATCATGTTAAATCTTACACACCACAAAGAGCTAGAAGAAAAAGCACCATTAAACTTTGGCACAAAATAGTGACGCGTGAAAATAAAAAATGGACAAAAAAATACCATGATAAAGATCCTAAAAAAAAGTGTTTTGGTGGAAAAGTAATTATTAAAATGAGAAATGGCTCAACAATTTCAGAAGAAATAAATGTTGCAGATGCACATCCAGCAGGAAAAAGACCTTTTGGAAGAAAAGAATACATCAATAAATTTAGAGCACTTACTGATGGAATAATTACGAAAAAAGAATCTGAAAGATTTTTAAAATTAGTTCAAAATTTAAGAAAACTTAAAGCAAAAGATTTAAAAGGTTTGAATATTGAAGTGATGCCTAAAGTCAAAAGAAAATCTAAACCTAGCAAAGGTATTTTTTAATTATTTAATTTTTTTTGCCAAATCATTAGCGCTCAGCCAAGCGTTTTCAACTTTAGGGCCGCCAAACCAATCACCACAAATTCCTAATTGATATTTTTTATTCCAATTACTTAATAAAGATGTTTTTTGATAACTGTAAGAATATTTCCATCCATGAATCTTTTTATAAATAATTTTATTTTTTTCAAGACCAGTTAATTGTGTAAATTTTGAGATTAATTTATTCATAATTGATTTATTAGTTTTGTATTTATTTATTGTTTTCTTAGACCATTTTAATGAGGCTTGAAGAGTCCATAAATTTAAATTTGATTTAAATCTTTTTTTACTATTTTCGTTTGCTGCCCACGCTAACATGTTGTCATCAAATTTTATGGAACTTATTGGAAGTTCTTTTTTATTTTTTAACGCAATCATAACAGTAATATTTGGCTGCATTTGTATTTTTAAATTTGAAATTTTTTTCTCTAAATATCTTCCTGCTAATTTTTTTAGTTGAGGAAAAGGACAAGTTAATATTAATGCTTTGAATTGATGTTTAGAATTATCATCTAATTTAATTTCCCAAAAATATTTATTGTGTTCAATTTTTATAATTTGAGAAGAAAAGGATGTTTTAATGTTTTTTAAATAATATTTACTTAAATCATTGTTTGCTTTTACTCCGATGTATTTTGGATTTAATGTTTTTTTCTCAAAAGTAAAATCTAAATGATTGCCATCCCAAGTTTTTAGTATTTTTTTCTTAGATAGTTTCTGAATAATTTTTGTAAATACTTTTGATTTTGGTGAGATATATTGAACACCATGATCAAAACTTAAATTACCTTTTAACTTTTTATTGGAAGATCTTCCTCCAGCTCCTCTAGCTTTATCAAAAACATGAACAGAATATTTTTTAGATAACAGATTTGCAATTGTAGAGCCAGCAATGCCTGACCCTAAAATGCAAAAATCTATCATATTGAAAATAAAAATTTAAATTTTTCGTTTATAGAAAGAACTTCTAAATTAACTAATCCGCCTATAATTAATTGAATAGCAATTATTAATATAGTCACCAAACCTAAGTAACCAAGCCATCGATGTTTTTTAATAAAGTCAGCAAAGAAACTTGCTAATGTAGCTATTAAAAATACAGATAAAAGTAAACCAATTACCATTATATGAAAATTTCCTTTTGATGCAGCAACTACCGCAAGAACATTATCAAAACTCAGTGTCAAATCTGCAATTAATACTTGGTAGACACCTGTTGCAAAACTTTTAGTTTCCTTTGATTTAAGTTGAGGTGATCTGATTTTATTTTGACCAAAAAAGTCTTGTCTTAAATTATTAATAACCCAGATTAATAATACTCCTCCTAAAATTTTAACCCATGCAAATTCAAATATATAATTCGCTCCTGTAGCAAAAAATATTCTGAATATAAAAGCTGCAGCAACACCCCAGGCTATAATTTTTTTTCTATTATCTGGAGCAAAATTAGCAGCAATAAGACCTATTATGATTGCATTATCTGCAGCCATAACTACATCAATAATTAAGATTTGCGCTGTGATGAATAATTGCTCTAACATTAGACTATTCGTTGTATATAAGTTTATTAAATTATTTTAAAGATAAAAAATGAAATTTACAAAATATTCATCAAAATTTTCAAAAAAACAAATCATCTTCTTGTCCATACCGGTTTTTTTTTCAAATCTTGCCATTCCATTGGTTGGAATGGTGGATACGGGACTAATGGGGAATCTAGGGGAAACTAAATATTTAGCCGCAACAAGTATAGCTACTTCTGTCATGACAATGATTATTTGGAGTTTTGGTTTTTTAAGAATGGGAACAGTTGGAATTGTTTCGCAAGCCTATGGAAGAGGAGATTATAGAGAAATTATTAAGACTTTATTAAGAAATTTTGTAATCGCTATGCTAATTGCTTTGTTAATCATTATTTTAAAACCTTTAATTAGTCATTCCATTCATCATTTTTTTAATACGTCTCAGGAGACAAAAGAATTAATTAATACATATCTAAATGTTAGAGTTTTTTCTGTTCCTGCTGAACTATCAATTTATATTTTGGTAGGTTTCTATTTAGGGATACAAAAAACAAAAATTTCAAGCTTAATGATAGTGTTATTGTCAATTTTAAACATTATATTGAGCTCTCTATTAGTATTGTCATTTGACTTAAACATTTTCGGAGTTGTATTAGGAACTCTAATAGCAAGTTATACAACTTTAATAATTTTCACTTTCTTTACATATAATTTTATTATTAAAAAATTTAAAATTATTCCTAGATTTGACTCATAATAAAATCTAAACTTTTAAAACTATTTAATATTAATTTAGATATTTTTATTAGAACTTTATTTTTAACTTTTTCATTTTTGTGGGTGACTTATTTAGGATCAAAGTTAGGTGATGATTATTTGGCAGTTAATACTATTTTAATGCAATTTATAATTCTATCTGCATTTTTTTTAGACGCTTTTGCTTTTTCAACAGAAGGAATTATTGGTTTCACTGTAGGAAGAAAAAATAAAACTTCTTTCTTGTCTGTAGTAAAAAATTCAATTCAGGTTAGTTTCTTTACTGCTATAATTATATCAATTATATATCTTATTTTTTTCAAACAAATTATTAATATAATTACAGATATAGAAATTTTGAGATTTATTTCATATCAACATATTTTTTGGATAATAATAATTCCTCCTTTAGCATCGTTCTGCTATCAACTTGATGGAATTTTTATTGGAGCGTCTCAAACTAAAGAAATTAGAAATGCAATGATTGTATCTGTTTTAAGTTTTATTGCAATCTCAATCTATTTAACAAGATATTTTGAAAATCATGGTATATGGTTTTCTCTTATGTTGTTTATGATATTGAGAGCCTTAACCTTGCAATTTTATTTCAAAAAAATTTTAAGAAAGTTTTAAATGCAATTTCTTTATAAAATTCCTGGATATATACTTCTTTTGTTTGGGGGATTTTGTTTAAGCTGGGGAGGGTTTGTTATACGATCTTTTGAAGAAGCAAGTGTTTGGCAGATTTTGTTATTAAGATCCTTTTTTTTTATGATAGCTCTAATAATTTTTTTAGCTATTACTTACAAAAAAAATACAATTAAAATACTAAAAGATGCGGGCTTTCCAGCTGTAATAGGCGGACTTGTAATGTCATTAAGTTTTATTGCCTTTGTTGTAGCAATGACTAATACCACAGTTGCAAATGTTGTTTTCATTATTAGCACGCAAACAATGTTTTTAGCTATCTTTGGTTACTTTTATCTTAAAGAAAAAGTTTCATTGATTAGTTTTATTTCAATTCTTTTAGCAATGAGTGGTATCACAATCATGGTAGGAGACTCACTTTTTTCAGGATCTTTTTTTGGTAATTTAGTTGCTTTAGCAATTCCTATTAATTTTTCTATATTAGTAATGATTATTAGAAAAAATAAAAATTTAGATATGGTTCCAGCTATTTTTTATTCAGGAATTTTTAGTGTGATATACGGGCTTATTTTATCAGAGTCATTTGTCTTCACTAGTCATGATGTATTGATGGGTTTTTTTCTTGGTGTACCACAATTGGCTTTTGGATTTATTTGTATAACGATAGGGTCTAGATCAACGCCCTCAGCTACAATTGGACTTCTTATGCTTTCAGAAACATTATGTGCCCCTATATGGGTGTGGTTATTTTTTAATGAAATTCCACCATTGAGTGTGTTCTTTGGAGGCGCCATTATTATATTTGCTATTATTATTAAAAGTTTTGACAAAAAATCAGCTGCTACTTAATTATATTTGACATTTTAGTCTATTTAGAAGAATGTAGATTTGTAACGGGAGAGACTATTTAAATATAGCGCCGAAGGAGCAACCACCCCGGAAACTCTCAGGCAAAAGGACCGTTATCGTAATAACTCTGGAAAGCAGGCTTAAGCCTCACCGAAGGATTAAATCTCTCAGGTACCTAGACAGATGGGGCTAGTTAAGAGTTATTATGGAAGTGCAAAAAACAGCTTTATACAATTTACATAAAAGTTTAGGTGCTAAATTTGTACCTTTCGCAGGTTACGAAATGCCAATCCAATATAAAGATGGGATTGTTAAGGAACATATCTCAACCCGCTCTTATGCAGGTTTCTTTGATGTTTCACATATGGGTCAGTTTTTTTTAGAAGGAGATGACACTTTAACTGAAGCTTTAGAAAAAATTATTCCTGCAGATTTAAAATCATTAAAACTTAATCATTCAAAATATTCTTTTTTGCTTAATAGTAGCGGTGGAATTATTGATGATTTGATTATTACAAAAACTCAAGAAGGGTTTTGCATAATTTTAAATGCAGCCTGCAAGGAAAATGATGTAAAAGAAATCTCCAAATTTCTAAAAAAAAACCATAAACATTTTATAAATTCAGATTTATCTCTAATTGCATTACAAGGCCCAAAGGCAGTAGAAATATTAGAAAAGCTTACGCCAGGTGTTTCAAATTTAAAATTTATGACGGGTGGCAATTTTAAATTTGATGGTTCAAATTTATACATAACACGGTCAGGATATACTGGTGAAGATGGTTTTGAAGTTTCTATTCCTAATAATAAAGTTGAAAAATTAATTAAATTTTTAGTTGAAAATAAAGTAAATCCTATTGGTTTGGGGGCAAGAGATACGTTAAGACTTGAAGCTGGCCTTTGTTTATATGGACATGATTTAAATGAAAAAATAAATCCTATCGAAGCTAACTTAAAGTGGGCTATAGCTAAAAGAAGAAGAGAAGAGGGTGGGTTCAACGGTTGGGAAAAAATAAAAGAACTGATAGCTAATGGTAGCAATAAAAAAAGAGTTGGAATTTTGCCTGAAGGAAGAATTATAGCTAGAGAAAATACAAAAATTTTTTCTGATCATGGAGAGGAAATTGGATTAATTACAAGTGGAACTTTTGGACCAAGCGTGAATGCTTCAGTTGCTATGGGATATATAAATTCAGAATTCTCAGAAATAGGAACAAAAATTCAATTAGAAGTTAGAGGTAAAAAACATGGGGGTAAAGTTTCTGAACTTCCATTTTTTAAAAAAAGTTATGTTAAATAATAAAGGAGGTAAATATGAGTGAAAAAAAATTTTCAAAAAAACATGAATGGGTATCGGTAGAAGGAGATATAGCAACTGTAGGTATAACTAAACATGCCACAGAATTGTTGGGCGACATAGTGTTTGTTGAAGTACCAGAGGCTGGAAAAGCAGTTGAGAAAGATGGTCAAACAGCAGTAGTGGAATCTACTAAAGCAGCAAGTGATGTTTACTCTCCTATTTCTGGAGAGATAATAGAGGGAAATAAATCAATTGTAGATGATCCTGTAAGCGTCAACACAGACCCTGAAGGGGCTAGTTGGTTTTTTAAATTAAAAGTTAAAGATAAATCAGAATTAGATTCCTTAATGTCCCAATCTGATTATGAAAAATTTGTAGCGGAGAATCCCAGTTAAATGATTGATAATAATTCCAAAGAGTTTATATACCGCCACATCGGACCTACTGAAGCCGAACAAGAAATCATGCTTAAAGAAGTAGGGTATAATTCATTGGAAGATTTAATGAAAAATACAGTTCCTGAAAAAATTTTATTGAAGGATGAACTTAAAATAGATGAACCGCTTTCAGAAAATGATGCTTTAAAAAAATTAAAAACTATTTCAAAACAAAATAAAATATTTAGAAATTTTATTGGTATGGGTTACTATAATTCATTTACTCCTAACGTAATTTTAAGAAATATTCTTGAAAACCCTGGTTGGTATACATCTTATACTCCTTATCAGCCTGAAGTTGCTCAAGGCCGTTTGGAAATGTTGTTAAATTTTCAACAATTAATTATAGATTTAACTGGAATGGATATTGCAAATGCCTCATTATTAGATGAAGCAACTGCGGCTGCCGAAGCAGTTGGTTTAAGTCAAAGATTAGATAAAAATAATTCAAAAAAAATATTTATTTCTAGCTCATGCAATCCACAGACTATAGATCTTATAAAAACAAGAACAGAGCCATTTGGATTAGAATTAATTATTGGAAATGAAAAAAGTGACTTACAAAATATAACTGAAAATATTGTTTGCGGCGTCTTATCTTATCCTGGAACACTAGGTGATATTCAAGATCCAAGTGAGAGTATAAGCCAAATTCATAAAAAAAATGGTAAAGCTATTTTAGTATGTGATCTCTTGGCACTTACAAGGTTAAAAACTCCAGCTGAACTAGGAGCAGACATTGCTGTTGGAAGCGCTCAAAGATTTGGTATTCCAATGGGTTACGGTGGACCTCATGCTGCTTTTTTTGCAACTAAGGAAGAATTCAAAAGATCTATGCCCGGAAGAATTATTGGGGTATCTGTAGATAGGCATGGTAAAAAAGCTTACAGACTTTCTTTACAAACCAGAGAACAACATATTAGAAGAGACAAAGCTACTAGCAACATTTGTACAGCTCAAGCCTTGCTAGCTATAATTAGTGCAGCTTTTGCAATGTATCATGGGCCTAAAGGACTACTTAAAATTGCGAACAGAACTTCATCTTTAGCTAAGTTGTTTGCTGATGGAATTAAAAAAACAGGTTTTAAAATATTGAGTGATCATTTTTTTGACACGGTTACTATAGTTACGAAAAATAAAACTAAAGAAATTTATCAAAAAGCTCAAAGCGAAGGCATTAATTTAAGAAAAGTAGACGAGGATAATTTATCAGTTGCCTTCGATGAAGCTAAAAAACTAAATGATGTAAATATTTTATTAAAAATTTTTGGATCATCTCAAACTTTTAAACAAGACGAAAAAATAAGTTTAGAAAATTTACCAAAAAATCTTTTAAGAACCTCAAAATACTTAACGCACCCAGTATTCAACAAATATCACTCTGAAACAGAAATGTTAAGATATCTCAAAAAACTTGAAGATTGCGATATAGCATTAAATAGATCTATGATTGCTTTAGGATCATGCACTATGAAATTAAATGCTGCAGCAGAATTAATTCCAATTACATGGAAAGAATTTTCATTACCTCACCCATTTGTTCCAACTGAACAAATGAAAGGTTATAAAATTTTATTTGATGATCTAATTAACGATTTAAAAGAAATTACTGGATTTGATGCAGTTTCATTGCAACCTAATTCTGGAGCTCAAGGTGAATATGCTGGTTTGATGACTATAAGAAAATTTCATAAAAGCAATAATCAAGCTAATAGAAATATATGTTTAATCCCAAATTCAGCTCATGGAACAAACCCAGCAAGCGCACAAATGAGCGGAATGAAAGTAGTCGTTGTTAATTGTGATGAAGATGGAAATGTTGATATAAAAGACTTAAAAAATAAAACAGACAAATATGCAAAAGATCTTGCTGCATTAATGGTAACATATCCTTCAACACACGGAGTATTTGAAGAAAAAATTATAAAGATTTGTGAAATTATTCATAAAGCAGGTGGTCAAGTTTATATGGATGGTGCTAATTTAAATGCATTAGTTGGTGTAGCTAAGCCAGGTAAGTTTGGTCCAGATGTTTGTCATATTAACTTACATAAAACTTTTTGTATTCCACACGGTGGTGGAGGACCAGGTATGGGGCCTATCGCTTGTGGTAAACACTTAGCAGAATTTTTACCTACGCACGACGTAATAAGAGAGTCAGGTCCAAAAAATGGAATGGGTGCCGTCTCAGCTGCACCATGGGGAAGTTCAAGTATTTTACCTATTTCATGGATGTACATTAAAATGATGGGAGCAGAAGGATTAAAAAAGGCTTCACAAATTTCAATTTTAAACGCCAATTATATTTCAAAAAAATTATCAAAAGACTTTAAAGTTTTATACACTGGAAAAAATGGCAACGTAGCGCACGAATGTATTATAGATATAAGACCTATCAAAGCTAGTTCAGGGATATCAGAAGAAGATTTGGCAAAAAGATTGATAGATTTTGGCTATCACGCGCCTACAATGTCTTGGCCTGTCGCAGGAACAATTATGATCGAGCCTACGGAAAGTGAAAACTTGGAGGAAATTGATAAATTTTGTAACGCATTAATAAAAATTAAAAAAGAAATAGATTTAGTTGAGACAGGAAAATTTGACAAAGAAGATAACCCACTTAAAAATGCTCCTCATACTTATTTAGAACTAGCTGCCAATGAATGGAGCCATAAGTATACAAGAGAGGAAGCAGCATTTCCTAACGAGTACGTAAGACATAATAAATATTGGGCACCAGTAGCAAGAGTAGATAACGTTTATGGTGACCGTAATCTTGTATGTTCGTGTCCTTCAATGGACGAATATAAAGATGAAGCTGCATAATTTTATTTAATGAAAATAGCAGTTATTGGTTCAGGCATATCAGGATTATCAGCTGCCTATTATTTATCCAAGCACCACAAAGTAGATTTGTACGAACAGAATGATCATTTTGGAGGCCACTCTTATACTTACGATATAAAAGAAAAAGATAAAATTGTCCCAGTGGATCTTGGTTTTATCGTTTTTAATGAATTAACATATCCAAATTTAATAAATTTTTTTAATGAGTTGAATGTTCCTTTTGAAAAAAGCAACATGTCATTTTCTGTATCTGTAAAAAATACTAATGTTGAATATGGTGGTAGTGGTTTCAATGCTATCTTTGCTAATAAACTAAATTTATTAAATCTAAAATTTTTAAAAATGATTAGAGAGATAATATCTTTTTATAATCATGCACCTTCTCTGCTTCAAAATAATATTGAAGATAAAACTCTAGGTGATTATTTAAGAAGGGCAAAGCTATCTGAATATTTTATTGAATATCACATTATACCAATGGTAGCAGCAATATGGTCAATGCCTTTTTCAAAAGCAAAAGAAATGCCATTAAAACTCTTTTTAAATTTTTTTATTAATCATGGTTTATTTAGATTAAAAAATAGACCGCAATGGTTCACAGTTACCAATCGAAGCAGGAATTATGTTAAAAAAATTCTTGAAAAGATAAGTGGTGAGATCTTTAAGAATTATAAAATTAATAATATTTCTAGAAGTGATGATAATGTTAGAATATCGATTGGAAATGAACACCTGGATTACGACCAAGTTGTCTTAGCGTGCCATGCTGATCAAAGTTTAAATATTTTAAAAGATCCATCCTCAAAGGAAAAAGAAATTTTAAATAAATTTACCTATGTTTCTAACAGAGCTTTTTTACATACAGATGAAAATCTTATGCCATCAAGAAAAAAAGCATGGTCTAGTTGGAATTCGATAACAAAAGATAACAGAACTTGTATTACATATTGGTTAAACAAATTACAAAATTTAAAAACTAACAAAAATTATTTTTTAACATTAAATCCTGTTGAAGAATTGGAAGAGAGTAAAGTTATCAAACAAGAAAAATTTACGCACCCTTATTTCAACAATGAAAATGTAAACTTACAAAAAGACTTACATTTACTTCAGGGAAAAAAAAGAACTTGGTTTTGTGGAAGTTATTTTGGTTACGGTTTTCACGAAGATGGTTTAAAATCATCTATAGATTTAGTAAAAAAATTTAACACTTAATGAATTCTTGTATTTATAATGGCACTGTAAAACATCAGAGATTTAAACCTATAAAACACTCTTTAAATTATAAAACCTTCTCACTGTTAATAGATTTAGATGAAATTGAAAATTTAACAAAAAATATAAGCATCTTTTCATTTAATAAATTTAATATATTTAGTTTCTACAATATTGATCATGGTGCAAGAGATGGAAGTTCTGTCAAAGAATGGGTTAAAAAAAATATAAAGAAATTTAATATCAGCAATAATATTACAAAAATAAAGTTACTTTGTTATCCAAGAATATTTGGCTATGTTTTTAATCCATTAAGTATTTTTTATTGTTACGAAAATAACAGGCTAAAGGCAATTTTTTATGAAGTGAAAAATACTTTCAATGAACAACACACGTATATTTTTAAGATTAAAAATGATGAGAAGATTGAGCAAAAATGTAAAAAAAAATTTTACGTTTCTCCATTTATGGACATGGAAACTTATTACAATTTTAAATTACTTAGCCCAAAAGAAAAATTATCTATATTTATAAAACAAACAAATCGTGAAGAAACAATATTAACCGCAACTCAAACAGGAGATAAAAAAGAATTTTCATTTAAACAGTTATTATTTAATTTTTTTAAATATCCTCTAATGACAATAAAAATTATAAGTTCGATACATTATGAAGCATTCTTTTTATGGAAAAAAGGTGCAGTTTATAGAAAAAGAGAAAAAAAAATATTAAATAATTTAAGCTATGAGGAATATTGATGAGTTTTACTAAATTTTCAGAAAAAATTATCCTTAATAAATTAAAGAACATTAAAGATGGAAATTTAAAATTAGTAAATTACGATGGCAAAGTATTTCATTTTGGAAATTTAGAAAGTAAACTTTCTGCTGATATCAAGATTATTAACCCAGCTTTTTATTTTAATATAATTTCAGGAGGTAGTTCGGCACTAGGTGAGGCTCATATGAACAAAGATTTTTACACTTCTAACCTTACAGACTTGATAGAGATATCAGCTAAGAACATTAATTTAATTTATTCATTTTCAGGGAGTTTAAAAATTCAAAAAATTAAAAATTTCCTGAAAAGAATATTTGCTTCAAATACTAAATCAAAAAGCTTAAAGCACATATCAAAACATTATGACCTAGGAAATGATTTTTTTTCACAATGGTTAGATGAAACACTTACATATTCTAGTGCAGTTTATGAAAATCAAAATGATAACTTAGTAACAGCACAAAAAAATAAATACCAAAAATTAATAGATCTTCTGAACATCAAAGATAACAATAAAGTTCTAGAGATAGGATGTGGCTGGGGTGGTTTTTCTGAATATCTTGCTAAAAAATATAACGTGTCTATTGACTGTATAACTATTTCAAAAAAACAATTGGAATTTACTAAAAGAAGAGTCTTTCAAGCAGGTCTAAATAATAAAGTAAATGTTATGTTTTTAGATTATAGGGATTTAAAAGAAAAATATGACAAAGTTGCTTCAATCGAAATGATAGAAGCAGTTGGAGAAAAATACTTAGATAAATATTTTAATACAATTAAAAAATCTTTAAATACCAATGGCACTGCAGCTATACAAGGAATAACAATAAGAGATGATTTATTTGATAGATATAGAAGTAGTGAGGACTTTATTCAAAAATATATTTTTCCTGGAGGGTTTTTACCGTCAATAGATTTTATGAAACATTTAATAAACAAAAATAAACTTAACCTTTTAAAAATTAATTCCTACCCTGACGATTATGCAAAGACTTTAAATGTTTGGAAGAAAAATTTTTTTAAGACGTGGGACAATATATCTCCTTTAGGTTTTGACGAAACATTTAAACGAATGTGGGAATTTTACTTGTCTTATTGTGAAGCTGGATTTAAAGCTAGAAATATTAACTTGATACAATGTTCTATGTCTAATAAGTAATACTTATGAAGAAGATATTAGGATTAATTTTATTTTTTATTTTAACAGGATGTGCAAATACAATGAAACCAACAGATTTTAAAGACCAAAAACCTCGTTTAATTATTGAAAATTATTTATCAGGTAATGTAAAAGCCTGGGGTGTTTTACAAAATAGATCAGGGAAAGTTACAAGACAATTTAAAGCTGATTTAAATGGAAAATGGGACGGTTCACAATTAATTCTTGATGAAGTTTTTAACTGGACTGACGGTGAAAAACAAACACGCCAGTGGACTATGAAGAAAATTGATGCACATCATTACGAAGCAACAGCTTCAGATGTTGTGGGCACAGCAAAAGGCTTTTCATATGGGCCAGCTTTTAAGCTAGAATATGTTTTATTAGTTCCTGTAAAGGGTAAAAACATGAAGATTAAATTCGATGATTGGATATTTATGCAGGATGAACGTGTTGCAATTAATAGAGCAACTATGACCAAGTTCGGCATTAAAGTTGCTGAACTTACCGTTATGTTTGTAAAAGATTAATATTTAATTTTACCTTTTAACGCCTTTATCAATTAAAAATAAATATATTTTGTAAGGTAAAACTCTAAAAATTTTTAATAATATTGTTAGTGCTTTTGGAAAGTGAATTTCAAATGCTTTACTTTTAGTAAGACCATTAAACATTTTTTCTGCAGCAAATTCTGGAGATTTAATGAAAGGCATTGGAAACTCATTCTTATCTGTTAAAGGAGTCTTAATAAATCCTGGAGAAACTAAAGAAATTCTCACATTATGTTTTTTAAAATCAAAATATAAACTTTCTGCAAGATTAGTTAAAGCAGCTTTAGACGGCCCATAGCCACTTGAATTAGGTAGCCCCCTGTATGCAGCAACCGATGAGACAATTGATATATGCCCATTCTTTTTGTTTTTAAAATAATTTTCTACCGCATTTATACAATAAAGAACTCCGAAGAAATTTGTTTCCATTACAAATTTATTTTGTTTGACATTTATTTCTTGCTCGAGTTTTGGATCATATGTGCCACTTGAAAATACACATAAATCTAATCCTTTAAAATCTTCAATAATTTTTTCAAAAGAAATCTTTATTTGATCTTGATTAGTTACATCCAAAGGGTATGAAAAAATATTTTCATGGCTAGACATTTTATCTAAAATTTCTTTTCTTCGAGCAGAGGCCGCAACTTTCCATCCTTCTGATGCAAATTTTTCAGCCAGTGCTTTTCCAATCCCACTACTAGCACCCGTTATCCAAATTTTTTTCTGATTTTCTGACATAAATTAGTTATATCTTATATATTAATGAAAAATAAATACCTATCTTTAGTTATTATACTCTTAGTAACATTTATAGCGCCAATGATTGGAAGTTATGCTACAGCTACCTTTAAAGAACCTTGGTATTCAGAAATTATTTTACCAAGTTTTAATCCTCCAAGCTGGGTGTTTGCTCCTGTATGGTCAACCTTATATTTACTGATGAGTATTGCTATATGGAAAATTTGGAACAATTCTTTTGATATAAAAATATTAAAAATTTATTTTATTCATTTATTTTTTAATAGCACTTGGAGTATAGTTTTTTTTGGTTTTCATCTAATTGGCCTAGCGCTAGTAAATCTAATTATTATTCTATTATTTATTATATTTTTAATGAAGGAATATTTGATGAGAGATAAAATAAGTTTTTACTTGATGATCCCTTATTTAGCATGGTCTAGTTATGCCTTGATTTTAAACAGCTCAATTTTCTTATTAAATTAAAACCATCTTGTTGGGTAATTTCTTTTCAAAATATATTTATTTATAATTACAGATAAAATAATAATTATAATTGAACCAACCATTACAGGAAATATTATATAACCCAAAGAAACATCCGCAAATAATGCAATTAAAGGGTTCGCCGCCGCTGGTGGGTGAATAATTTTAAAGTACATCATTAAAGTTACAGTAGTTCCTACAGCCAACCCAAGAGATAAGTAAGACATTCCAATAAACTCATTAAAAAGTATTCCAATGACTATCGCTAACAAATGTCCAAAAAAAACATTAGCAGGTTGAGCAAATTCACTCTCAAAAAACACTAAAACAATTAGTGTCGTTGATCCAAAAGAAAACATCAGCCAAAAACCTGTGGATGTTTCAAAGCTGAGAAATGAGAGAAGTCCAATAATTATTGAAGCAAACAGTCCTGCGAACAATGGTTCTAACTTTTTTGATATTTTCATATATATTTTTTTTTAAATTAAGCTATATACACATAATGGATTATAACAAACCATTCAACTTTCTTAAAAGATTACCACCTAAGCTGAACTTATTTTATAAAAAAAAATCAAAATCAGGTTTAGTTGTAAGCAATAAATCAAAATCAAAAAAAGATTTTGATCCAGTAACTAATTTTGATAAAGCTTTTGAAAAATATATAAGATCTCTTATTAATAAAAAATTTCCAAAAGACTCTATTATAGGTGAAGAATTTGCAGATAAATCTTCTTTTAATGATTATACATGGTCTATAGATCCTATCGATGGTACTAGAGCTTTTGTAATTGGTGCACCGACTTGGTCAAATTTAATTAGCTTATCTTTTAGAGATAGATCATTGGTTGGCTTAGCGAATTTTCCTGAATTAAATAAGTATTATATTAACGACAAAAAAAAATCTTATTTGTTTAAAGATAGGAAAAAAAGTATTTTAAGATCATCTAATAACAATAATTTAAAAACAATTAAAATCATTGGTAATTTTCATGGAACATTAAGTTATGAAAAGCAACGTAAAGTAATTAAAAAATTTGGGTGGTCATTTAGATTAGCGGGTTTTGATGCATTAAATTATTGTTTGCTGGCAGAAGGAAAAGTGGACGCTGTAATTGAAGCGAATCTAAAACCCTATGATATACTTCCTTTAATACCAATAATTAAAAATTCCGGAGCTATTGTTACTAATTGGAGAAATGAACCAGCAGAAAATGGAGGAAATATTTTAGCAACCTCTAATAAGACGTTACATAATAAAATTCTAAAATTGCTTAAACCATTCGTAAAAAAATAATATGCTTTTACAAACACTAAACAGAGCATTAAATATTCTAAAACTAGAAAAAAATACTTATGAGGAAATAAGTAAAGATAGGTCCTCAGTTTTTGGTTCTGGTGTTGTAATTCTTTTAGCAGGCCTAGTTAATGTTTATTTGTTTAAAGCATTTATTCTACCAACATTACCTAATGATGTTCCTTTAATTCCAATTTTTTTAATATGGATATTTTTCAATTGGTATGTTTTTTCAAATGTAATTTTAATAATAGTTAAAGCAATTGGCGGTACCCAGAACTTAAAAAATAAGAGAATTGTTTTTAGTTTGGTTGGTTTTTCTAATACAGCTGAAATATTTAAAATTTTGATAATTTTTTTCCCTAATTTTATCGTGATTATTTCTTGGAGCATATTAATGCTCGTCATTGCATCGCAAGTTGTTGGGGTAAAACAAATATATAAACTTGATAAAATTTCAACAGCTGTAGGAGTTGTAATAGCATCTTATATTGCACAATTTTTCATAATCGGTTTATTAGTTTTTATATTAATAAAGTTAGCTTATTAAATTATAATGGAAATATTGTTTTTGCTAAATTGCAACTGTTGCAGATTTTGTAGCTATGCATAATTAAATTTTGTTTAACACTCTCATCTTCTTTTTTACATTCTTCACAAATATTGTCAGGTTTTTCCTCATTATTTCCTAAGACAATATGGTCATCGTTTTTCATAATATTTAGGATATCATAAACTAATGAAAAAAGTTTTACTTATTCTACTATTTTTTTTTCATATTAATTTATATGCAGAAGAAAATAAAAAAGCTTATTTCGCTGGCGGTTGCTTTTGGTGCATGGAAGAGTCATTTGATAAAGTTGAAGGTGTTATTTCAGTAGTATCAGGATATTCTGGCGGGCATTTAAAAAATCCGACTTATGCAGATGTAGTTTATACAGACTCCGGTCATGTTGAAGCTGTAGAAATTACTTACGATCCAAAAGTTTTATCATATGAAAAATTATTAGATATCTTTTGGAAAAATATTGACCCTTTTGATGCCGCTGGTCAATTTTGTGATAAAGGAAAAAGTTATAGATCAGTAATATTTTTTAGTAACAAAACACAAAAAGATTTGATTAATGCTTCATTTAAAAAAGTCGAAAAAATGTTTAATAAAGAAATTGTAACATTGGTATGGAAATTTGAAAAATTTTACAAAGCAGAAAGCTTTCACCAGAATTATTATGAAAATAATTTTATAAGATATTTGATGTATAAAAAAGGTTGTCAAAGAGAGGAAACTTTAAAAAAAATATGGAATTAAAAAAAATATTAATAGTTATTACATTTATTTTATTTTCAAATACACTGAATGCAGACTCTATAGTCCCAAATGAAAAATTATTACCGTATGATGTAGTAAAAATACAATTAGAGGCTTTAAAAAATAATAATAAAAATGATGATGGAATAAAAGTTACATGGCTATTCGCTCATCCAGATAATAAAAAAGTTACAGGTCCATACGAAAGATTTAGAATTATGATTTACGGTCAGCAGTATCGCCAATTATTAAATCACGACTCCCATAAGATTAATTTGATAATGAACACGCCAAATACTCATATGTATAAAATCAAAATTTTAACAAAAGATAAACAATTATTATTCTACGAATGGCATGTGCAAAAAGCCTCAGAGAAAAATTGTGTAGATTGCTGGTTTACTTCCTCTGTTTCAATTCCCATTGATCAAGGAAACACCATTTAATGAAAAGGCCTCCTTACACCTACCGACTGATAATAATTTTACTTATATTAACTGTAGTACCAATTGGAGCTACGCACATAGGATCGATATACCTTGGATCAAAGAATGGAATTCTCTTGGGTTTTTGCGTTGGTATTCCATGTGTAACCTTTGCTTGTTGGAAGCTTTTTATGGATGGCTGGAGAGATGAGGATGAAGAATGAATTTTGTAACTACAAGAAAAGAGGCATTGGATGCCATGGAAAGATATATTGAAAATAATATTTCAGATTATACAGCTAAACGAAATTTTGATTTTGGACCACAGAATAGAAAAAATATTTCCTGTTTGTCGCCTTATATAACTCATAGATTAATATCAGAGTATGAAGTAGCAAAGAAAACTTTAAGCAAATATCCGTACCAGAAAGTAGAAAAATTTATTCAGGAAATATTTTGGAGAGTGTATTGGAAAGGATGGCTAGAATTACGCCCTAAAGTTTGGACTGATTTTGTAGAAGATACAAAAAATATTGAAAATACAAATGAATATGAAAAAGCAATAAATAGTGAAACAAACATAGATTGTTTTAATGACTGGGTTAAAGAACTAAAAGAAAATAATTATTTACATAATCATACGAGAATGTGGTTTGCGAGTATTTGGATATTTACTTTAAAACTACCCTGGCAAAAAGGAGCAGAATTTTTTTTAAGAGAACTGTATGATGGTGATGCTGCTTCAAATACTTTGAGTTGGAGATGGGTAGCCGGCATCCAAACTAAAGGAAAAAATTATATAGCTCAAAATTGGAATATAAATAAATTTACTAACAATAAGTACAAGGATCTAAAATTAAATGAAAATCCACAACCTGTCACCGATCAAAGAGATTATAAAATTTCACCCTTAAGTGTTTGTAATAATGAAACAGCATCAAGCAGATTAGTTTTTTTTGAAAATGAATTAGATTTTCAATTTTTTAATACAAATAATTATAAAAAGATTTACTGCATTTTATTAGCAAATGAAGAACGACAGATTAAATTAGGCAGTAAAGTATTAGATTACAAAAAAAATCTAATCATAAATCAAATACATAACTCAGGCTATAAAATTGAATTTATTGAAGGGAATAAGTTTATTGAATTATCAAACAAAGATAAAGATTTTGATATTGTTTATCCGTCAATTGGAGAAAATATGTCTTTTTTGAAAAGAGTAATAAAGAAAAATAATTTAAATATAAACTATTTGACTAGAGAAGAAGACAGTTATTGTTGGCAGTTTTCAAATAAAGGCTATTTTAATTTTAAATCAAATATTCCTAAAATTTTAAGTCAATTTAAACTTAATTAATTTTATTACCCGAACATCTTTTTGAGCAATACTTTACACTTGACCAATTAAGTTTCCATTTTTTTCTCCAAGTAAAAGAGCGTTTACAAGTAGAGCAAATTTTAACAGGTAAATCTTTTTTCTTCATTTCTTAAGAAGGTGCTTATTTTTTAAAAATAAAAAATATGCTGCTATCTCATAAAAGATTTTTAATAAAAAAAACATAGGTTTGTTATTAAATATTTTGTATAAAAAATTATATTTAGGAATATTTTTCCAAATAATTAAAAATACTTCTGCTCCTTCAATTAAATTCCCTTCTTGAATAACGTGCATTCTTCTTAGAAGTTGTTCGTATGATTTTGAGGTTATTTTTTGAGCTTCATTATTATTTGTAACATCAACCCATTCAATATCTTTGTTAGAATGTTTTTTATAATGATTAATTTCTGCTCTACAAATGTTACATGAATTATTAAAAAAAACTTTATTTTTCATTTAATTTGTATTCTCTTTTATAAATTTATCTGCAGCTTTTAATATTCTAGTTTTTCTTTCTTGGTTCATCTTTTCAGAAACTCTTACCATCATAGCAAGCCTCGGATTTTTTGAGAAAAATTTTTTATTCTTATCTATAAATCTCCAGTAAAGTCCGTCCATTACATCACACCAAGGTCCTTTTTTAAAATGCATCATTTTTAAAAAATAACTTGAGCCACATATGTAAGGCTTTGTAGCAAATATTCCTCCATCACTAAATAGCCCCATGCCATAAACATTCGGAGCCATAACCCAGTCAGAAGAATCTACAAACATTTCCATGAACCATTTGTAAACTTGCTTAGGATTAATTTCACACAAGTTCATAATATTAGCTAAAATCATAAGACGTTCGATATGATGAGACCAACCATAATCCACAGCATTAGATATAGCGTGATCGAGTGGAGGCAGTCCTGTGTTTCCTTTATACCAATTGGTTTTCATTTTTCTCTTGTGATTAAAAAAATTATTTTTTTCTAAATGTTCATCATAATTTTGATAAATTCCTCTCATAAATTCTCTCCATCCAATAATTTGTCTAATGTAGCCTTCTAGAGAATTCATAGGAATTTTGCCTTCAATTTTTCTAAGTTTTTCAATTATTTCTTCTGGCGTAAGAAGACCTAAGTTAATTAAAGGACTCAACGCACTATGAAATACAGTATTAGATTTATCAGTAACAGCATCTTCGTAATCACCAAATAATTTTATTCTTTCTTTTAAAAATTCATCTAACCATTTATTTGCATCTTTTCTGGTAGTTGGAAACCAAAAATTTTTAGTATTACCAGGATGATCTTTAAAATTAGTTTCAATAAATTTTTTAAGTACAGATGTATTTTTAGTCTCTTTAAATTTTGAAATTTGAGGTATTTTTATATCTTTCGGTAGTTTCTTTCTATTATCTTCATCGAAACTCCATTTATCTCCTTTAGGTTTCCCATTTTTATTCATTAATAAATTTGTCTTAGCTCTCACTATTTTATAAAAATTAGCCATAAATGGCCTTTTATTTTTTTTAAGGTAATCTTTGAATTCATCTCTATCTATTAGAAACATTGGTGTTTTAATTTGATTAACTTTTAAAGATTTTTTCCTGCAAAAGTTTAAAATTCTTTTTTCAAAAAACTTGTCTTCTATTTCAAAAAAACTGATTTCTTTAATTTTTTTATCTTTAATTGTTTTTTCGATTTTTTTTTCGTAAGACAGCTTAAAATCTTTATTTATATCTTTATAAATCAAGTTAAAATTTTTAGATTTAAGTTCTTCACCATAAGACCTCATTGAAGATAAAAATAACAATATTTTATGTTTATGGTGTTTTTCAAAAGTACAAAGGTCATAGTCTTCTGCTATATGAAAAATATGATCTTTAAAATCATTAAGATATTTTGGAGCAAATAATTGGTTACCAAGTAATAAAAAAAGCTTCATAATGTTATAAATTACACATTTTAAAGAGGTATTACACGCGTCATTATTTGCATTTAAATAATGGTTAATAATGTTATTTTCGATTATGAAAAAAGTTATTTTAGGAGCAACAGGTTCAATAGGGACTTCATTAGCTAAAAGTCTTGTCAAAAGCGGAGAAGAAGTTCATTTGGTAGGGCGAGATGAAGCAAGCCTTTCAAGTTTAGCCAATGAATTGAATTCATCATTTACTACTTGTGACATGCTAGAAGAAAATTTCACGGATAAAATTTTAAGTGATTTAGGCGAAACACCAATCAATGGATTAGCTTATTGTGTTGGTTCTATAGATTTAAAACCTCTTAAATTAATTAAAAAAAGTGATTTCATGCAGTCGTTTAATTTAAATTTAGTGTCAGCAGCAGAAACAATTAAGGCTTTAGCTGATAATTTAAAACAGAATAAAGGTTCAATAGTATTATTCTCTACAGTAGCAGTTAAACAAGGTTTTCCTAATCACGCCATTGTGTCCTCTGCAAAAGGAGCCGTTGAAGGTTTAACACTTGCACTAGCAGCAGAATTTGCGCCAAACATAAGAGTAAATTGTATTGCACCTAGTTTGACAAAATCTAAAATTTCAGAGTTTATACTTAAAAATGAAAAAATGGCAGAGAGCATTGCTAAAATGCATCCATTAAAAAGAGTGGGAGAAGGGAACGACTCTTCTTCTGTTGCCAAGTTCTTATTAAGCAATGAAAGTTCTTGGATAACTGGTCAAATATTAGGTGTTGATGGCGGACGATCATCTGTCGCATAACATTTTTTTTTAAAAACTTTATATGTTATTTATGAAAAAAATTTTTATCTTACTTTTAATTTTAAGTTTTAACAGCCAAGTTTTTGGAGCAGGGAGTGATAGTAGTAGCGATAGCTCAGAGGCAGGTTTATATGACCAAGCAGTAAAATTAGTTAAAAAAGCAGGGAAATTAGAAAAAAAAGACAAATTAGAAAAAGCAAAAAAAATTTATTCTCAAGCTTTTAATAAACTAGAAAAAGCTTATTCATCTGACAAGAAAAATCCAAATATTTTGAATTACATGGGTTACACATCTAGGAAAGCTGGTAATTTTAAAGAAGCCGAAAACTATTATCTAAAAGGTTTGGATCTAGATCCAAAACACAATGGTATCAATGAGTATTTGGGAGAACTATATGTTCAAACTAATAGAATTGATAAAGCAAATGAGAGATTAGCAGTTTTAAAAAACTGTAACTGTGATGAGTATAGTGAGCTTGAGTTAATTATTAAAACTCGAGGAACAAAAATTTATTAAGACAAATCTACTGCAAACTTTTTTAACTTTTCAATTGGTATTAAATCTAAAGTTTTAACATTAGTTTTTTTTAAAAAAATTGAACATGCAGCATCCTCCTCTATTGCTCTAGCGTACCAAGTTGCGCAAATACACCAGCTGTCGCCATCTTTTAGTCCAGGAAATCCAAATTCAGGGTGAGGAGTAATTAAATCATTTCCAACTTTTTTAGACCATAATAGGAATTTATCAGTAACTTTAGCACAAACTGTATGGACACCATGATCATTCTTATCTGTGTTACAACAACCATCTCTAAACCATCCTGTTATTGGATCATTTGAACAAGGCTCCAAAGGTTCACCAAATACATTTTTTTGAATTTGTTTATTCATTTTGAAAATACATTTGCAACATTTTTATCTATTTCCAAATTAAATGAAAAAGATCTTCTCTCACCCTCGGAAGAAAACGGGTAAGCTGTGTGCATTAAATAATTTGGAAAAAGCAGAACATCACCAACCTTAGGTTTGTGATTATAAATACTATCATTTAAGAACATTTTACTTCCATTAATAAAGTCTATCGTTCCATCTGTATTAGTTTTTTTTTTATTTTTTGTAATAAATTTTGGAACTTTCAAGTATCCAACACCTGACACGTGCCCATCATGATAGTGAATTGGATTGTATTCGTTATTAAATTGTCTTACTACCCAAAAATTTTTAATCTTAATATTGTTTATCTTTTTACCTAAAGATTTATTTATATATTTCTTAACATCATTATAAATAATCTTTTCTAAATTTTTTTTTATAAAAGCTCTTGGTAATTGTAATTCTTGCTTTACTTGACCTACTAACTTGTCTGAGTAGTCAAATTTTTTTATTAATTTTTTTTTAGATACAATTTTATCAACTTCTAAATTGATTATTTTTATCAATTTAGAAGAAAATTTAAATTTTGCTATTTTTGGGCCGAAAGGGCTTATAACTTTCATTTTTTATAATTTCGTAGGATTCGGTTGTCCTTCATAAACTTTTTCAGGATCAAACTTTTTTTCTTTTTCTTTAAATTCTAATTCTACTTCTTCACTATTTTTAATAGGACCTAATGGAATTGATCTATAAAAACATGATTTATATCCAACATGACAGCTTGCTCCATTACCAATATCCACTGACATCCATAATGCATCTTGGTCATCATCAATTCTGAGTTCAATTACTTTCTGTACAAAACCGCTTGTTTTACCCTTATGCCATAAAGCTTTTCTTGATCTGCTCCAGTAATGAGCTTCTTTTGTCTCTATAGTTTTTTTTAATGCTTCTTCATTCATATAACCATGCATTAAAAGGTCCCCTGAACTGCTATCAGTAGTAGTCACAGGAATTAGACCATTTGAATCAAACTTAGGAGCTAAAAGTTTTCCTTCTTCAACTTCAAAAATGCTTTCTCTCTTTTTAAACATTAGCGTAAAATAGTGAAAAAAAGACAAAATAGCAATTTGCAATAATTATTTATGTCCTATAAAAAGTTGCTGAAATGAAATTAGTTAAAGATATTGAAAAAGATGCTTCTAAAAGGCTCAAAGTTTCGGATAAAGAAGCAGAAGAAGCCTTTAAGACTATACTAACCTGGATAGGGGAAGACCCTAAAAGAGAAGGGTTGATCGAAACACCAAGAAGAGTGGTTAAAGCATTTAAAGAGTACTTCAAAGGATATCATCAAGACGCGAAGACAGAATTATCAAAAACATTTGGTGACGTAGAAGGTTATGACGACATGGTAGTAGAAAAAAATATTACATTAGAAAGTCATTGTGAGCACCATATGGCACCTATTATTGGAGTTGCTCATGTAGCATATATTCCAAATAAAAAAGTTGTAGGTTTAAGTAAATTAGCGAGAACAGTGGAAGTATTTTCAAAAAGACTTCAAACTCAAGAAAGATTAACCATGCAAATAGCTACTACACTAATGGGCTCACTTGATGCGAAAGGTGTTGCTGTAACCATAGATGCCGCACATCAATGTATGACTATGCGTGGTATTAAAAAAGAAAAAGCCACAACTGTTACTAATTATTTTTTAGGATCTTTTAAAGAGGACTTAAGTATTCAGAATAGATACCTAAGTTATCTAGGAAAATAAATGTCTGAAAAATTTAAAGCTATAATTATAGATAATCAAAACGAAAAATTCACAAGAGAAGTTAAAGAAATAGATACATCTCATTTAAAAGATGGGAACGTTCTTGTAAAAGTCGATTATTCAAGTTTAAATTTTAAAGATGCGCTAATTTTAAAAGATGGTGGAAAAATTGTAAGAAAATTTCCATTTGTGCCTGGTATAGATTTTGCTGGAACTGTTGTAGAGAGCGAAGATGATAAATTTAAAAAAAATGATAAAGTAATACTTACAGGCTTTAGAGTTGGCGAAGCTTATTTTGGCGGCTTTGCGCAGTATGCAAAAGTAGATTCAAATTTTTTAATTAAAATACCAAAAGATTTAGATAGCCATAAAGCAATGATGTTGGGAACTGCAGGTTTTACAGCTTTACTTTGCTCATTTGCAGTAAAAGCGAAAGAAGAATTATTAATGGGTGAGAAAGTAAAAGACGTATTAGTAACTGGAGCAACTGGTGGTGTAGGGAGTATTGCAGTAATGATATTATCAAAAATGGGTTACGATGTACATGCGGTTACAGGTAAGAAAGATAAAAATGACTATTTAAAGGATCTAGGTGCAAAAAATATAATTGATAGAAAAGAATTTGAAGGAGAAAGTAAATTGCTTGAAAAAGGAATTTGGGATGGTGTAGTTGATACTGTAGGAGGAGGAGCTTTAACAAAAATATTTGCTCAAACAAAACCAGGTGGAATAGTTGCAGCTTGTGGTAACGCAGGTGGAATTAAAATAAATACAACTGTAATGCCTTTTATTATACGAGGTGTAAAATTGTGGGGAATTGATTCGTCTGGTTCTTCAATTAAAAGAAGAGAATTTATTTGGAATGAGTCATCAAAATTAATTGATTTTTCAAAAGTAAAATCATTTACTAAAGAGCTATCATTTGCAGAGCTTTTAGAAACTTATCCTAAACTTTTAAAAGGTGAGTTTTTTGGAAGAGCAGTAGTAAATCCAAATAAATAATTTATAATCAAAACAATCTATGGATTGGGATAAATTAAAAATTTTTCATACAGTTGCAGAAGCCTCGAGTTTTACAAAAGCTTCTACGATATTAAATCTAAGCCAATCTGCAATAAGCCGCCAAATACAAGCTCTTGAGAGTGATTTAAAAGTTCAGCTTTTTGAAAGACATGCAAGAGGACTAGTTCTTACTGAAAATGGAGAATATCTCTATAAGTCCGCACATGAAGTTATATCAAAACTTAAAGATGTAGAAGCTAATCTAAGCGGTCATAAAGATAAACTGAATGGAAAGCTCACCGTAACCACCGTTGTAAGTTTCGGAACTACTTGGTTAACACCAAGGATTAAAGAATTTATGGATCTTCATCCTGAAATTGAGATCGAATTAATATTTGATGATAAAGAACTTGATTTAAGTACACGCCAAGCCGATGTAGCCATCAGAATGAGAAGACCTACTCAGTTAAATTTAATTCAAAAAAAGTTTGTTAATTTTAACTATCATATTTATGGTTCAAACGAATATTTAGAAAAAAATAGTTATCCAAAAACTTTAAAAGATTTAGATAAACATAAATTTATTACTTACGGTAAAGGAGCGCCATCACCAGTTTATAATCCTGACTGGGTTTTAAAACTTGGTGCTAAAGAAGGTAAAAAAAGAAAATCAATCATGAAAGTTAACAGTGTATACGGTTTACTTTTGGCTGTTCAGAGCGGTGTTGGGCTAGCAGCAATTCCTGATTATATAGCTCATAATGTTAATAATATAACTAAAGTTTTGCCTAACGAAACTGGAAAACCAACCGAAACACATTTTGTTTATCCCGCATCTTTAAAAACAAATGCTAGATTAATAGCTTTTAGAAATTTTATTTTTAGTAAGGTTAATGAATGGAAATTTTAGTATCATTTATTTTACCCTTTGTATTACTATTAACTGTAGTTGTTTTTATTCATGAGTATGGGCACTATTATTTTGCTAAAAAATATGGTGTTGGCGTAACTGATTTTTCTATCGGATTTGGAAAAGAATTATTTGGTTTTAACGACAAAGCAGGAACAAGATGGAAATTCTGCGCTATCCCACTTGGTGGATATGTCAAATTTTTTGGTGATAGAAATGTGTTTAGTCAAGCTGAGCAAGATGAATTACTTAAAGAGTATAGTGAGGAGGATCAAAAAAAGCTTTTTGTAGTTAAACCTATTTATCAAAGATCTTTAATTGTAGCTGCAGGACCTTTCGCTAACTTTGTTTTAGCAATACTTATATTTACTTTTATCTACATGTTTGCTGGTAAGGATTTTACGCCAGCACAAATTCAAGAAGTGCAAAAGGATAGCCCCGCATTTGTGGCTGGAATTAAAAATGGAGATATAATCGCATCTATTGATAACAATAAAGTTAACAGCATTATGGAAGTGTCCACTTTTATAAACGCATCTACAAATGATCAAATTAATATAGAAGTCTTAAGAAATGAGGAGACATTAACTTTCTCAGTGATGCCAAAATCATTTGAAGGCAAAGATACGCTTGGTAATACAATCAATAAGAAGATTATTGGTATAAAAATTTCACCCCTTAATGATGAAATTAATAGAGAGAGATTGGGCCCCGCTTCAGCACTATTTTACGCCGTTAAAGAAACTTATTTTGTAACAAAAACCTCACTTGATTTTGTGGTTGCATTATTCAAAGGAAAAGGAGACACCAAGCAACTTGGAGGACCGATTAAGATTGCTAAAATTACCGGTCAAGTTTCTAAGCATGGTGTGGTTGCATTTTTAAGCATCATGGCCTACATCTCAATAAGTTTAGGGTTTATAAATCTATTTCCAATCCCAATGCTTGATGGAGGACACTTAATGTTTTACACTTTTGAAAAAATATTAGGAAAACCTCTTACTCAAAAAACGCAGGAAGGTTTTTTTCGAATCGGGCTATTTTTACTGATTTCACTAATGTTTTTTACTACTTTTCAAGACCTTAGAGATTTAGGCTTGTTTTAAGCCACTTTTATTGATCAAAAAAGTCAATAAAATAGGGGCTTATTTGGCACACAATATCTAGTGTTGATATTTACGTGAAACACCAAATTATTGTTGATTTTGCTGGATTTTTGTAGAGATTAGAAAATAACCAAAAAAGGGGCATAAATGAACAAAAAACAACTAGTAGCTAAAATATCAACAACTTTGGGTCAAAGTAAAGCTGATGCTGAAAGAACTTTCGATTCAATAACGACTATTATTTTAGATGCATTGAAAAATGACGATACTGTTAAAATAGCTGGATTTGGTACTTATAAAGTAGCAAAAAGAAAAGCTAGAGTAGGCAGAAATCCAAGAACTGGTGAGTCAATTCAAATATCAGCATCTCAAAAAGTTAAGTTTTTACCAGCTAAAAGCTTAAAAGAAATGTTTAATAAATAGACATTTTCATTTAATAGCTCTCATAATTTTGAGAGCTATTAAATATCTGCATACCTTTCATACTCTCAAAACATTGCGTTTTCATCATAGCTAATAACAAGTCATATCGTTACCCATTTAAAAAAACCTTAAATAAAAGAAACTCAACAAAGGAGTTTTATGAATAAACATTTATTAAAAATAATATTAAGTATTACTGCTTTCTTTAGTTTTTCGGGAATCGCAATTGCCGAAACCACTATGTCTGCAGAAGGTCAGTACATTTTCAATTCTTTAGCTTTCTACATCGGAGGAGTTTTAGTAGCCTTTATGGCAGCTGGTTTCTGTATGTTAGAAAGTGGTTTAGTAACTACTAAAAGTGTATCATCAATTGGAGCTAAGAATATTGGGAAATTTGCGATCTGTTCGATAATTTTCTTTTTATTTGGTTACAATGTTGCATACGGTATTCCAGAAGGTGGATACATAGGATCATTTACAACATGGAGCGCTGGTTCTGAAATAGGTACTGGATATTCAGACAGTTCTGATTGGTTCTTTCAAACAATGTTTGTTTGCGCAACTGTTTCGATCGTTTCTGGAGCGGTAGCTGAGAGAATTAAAATTTGGCCTTTCTTTGCTTTTGCAGTGATAATGTCAGGAGTAATCTATCCAATTTCTATGGGTTGGCAATGGGGAGGCGGCTGGTTAAGCGCAGCTGGCTTTTCTGATTTTGCAGGTTCAACCTTAGTACACGCATGCGGAGGTGCAGCGGCTTTAGCTGGAGTAATCGTACTAGGAGCAAGAGAAGGACGATTTACTTCAAGTGGTGGAAAAAGAATAATGGTACCATTTGCTGCATCCAGTATTCCATTAGTAACCCTAGGTACATTTTTACTTTGGTTTGGCTGGTTTGGCTTTAATGGTTTTAGTCAACTTGCTATGGGTACATTTGATGATGTAAATGCAATATCAAAAATTGCAGTTAACACACACTTAGCTGGTGCTGCTGGTACAGTTACAGGAGCAGCAGTAACAAGACTTATCGGAGGTAAAACGGATATCATTATGATGTTGAACGGAGCCTTAGCAGGTCTTGTAGCAATTACAGCAGAACCACTGACTCCAACACCTGGAATAGCAATAGTAATTGGTTCAATAGGTGCATTGATTATGTATTTTGGAACTAAAATGTTAGAAAATTTTGGTATAGATGATGTAGTTGGAGCAATTCCAGTACACATGTTTGCTGGAATATTTGGAACATTAGTAGTGCCACTAACTAATAGTGATACATCTTTTGGAATTCAGCTAGTAGGAACCTTATCAGTATGTGTATTTAGTTTTGTGCTTTCATACTTAGTTTTCAAAGCCTTAAAAGCAACAGTAGGTTTGAGAATAAGTAAAGCAGCAGAAAAACAAGGTACGGATAAGTCTGAAATAGGTGTTACTGCTTATTCAATTAGAGATTAAAACTTATTTTCCCTCAATAAGTTTAATAAAAAAAAGGCCCGAGTAATCGGGCCTTTTTTATTTATGTTTCATTTTCATCCCAAAGCTTTTTCCAATTCATATTAGGAGATAAACCAAAAATAGAGTTTACATTTGTACAGTGCATGGCAAGAGAAGGAATAGGTGATAAACATAATTCTTTCTCGTAAATTTTATGTAATGGTGTTTCAAATGGAGAATGTTCATTTCCAGCCATTAACAACAATTCATTCCAATATTTATTAATTAAATCCTTGCTGGTTAAAAAGGTTAGTAGAGACTCGTTTACAGTTCTCCAATGATAATTATTACCAATTAAAATATTTGAATTATCTAATTTTTTATAAAGATAAGGATAATCTACAGGACAAAGGAATAGTTCACGGTCTAGTTCAGTGGCAATTTTTTCATATGTACTAACCATTTCAATTATAGTCTCCTTTTTATGAATATAATCATCTTCAACAAAATATACTAAATCATTAGATTTTTCTTTAGCAATATTAAAAGAGGTTAAAATACTTGCCATTGTGG
>JAOHKR010000020.1 GCA_028101445.1 Candidatus Pelagibacter sp.
TTAAAATATTAAATATAGATTTAAATTCAAAAAAAATATTTGATATACCAAAAAAATTAGCATCAAAATTTATTAAAGAATCTTTAGATTTAGCCCATGAATTAGCTACCACCAAAAAAGGATGCGGAATTATAAATTGCTCTATAGATAAAAAGCTATTAAATAAAAAAAACATTGGTGTTACAGAGTACCTTTCATTGAAGTGTGGTATCAAAGATAGATCTGAAACTATGTTGATTTATAATAAAGAACTTGCTGTAAGCCCAATTACTATGCACGATGATTTAAGAAATATTTCAAAAAAAATTACTAAAAAGAAAATTATCAATAAAGTAAATGTAATTAATAAATGGTATAAAAAAAATTACAATTTAAAACCAAAGATTGGTATTTTAGGTTTAAACCCTCATAATGCAGAGTTAAGAAAAAATTCAGAGGAAAAAAAAATAATTATTCCTGCTATTGCAGATCTCAAGAAAATGACAATTAACATTAGTGGACCCTATGTTGCAGATACATTTTTTATAAAAGACTTCAAAAAATTTGATGTTATTATTGGTATGTATCACGATCAAGTTTTAACTCCTTTTAAAACTTTATATAAATTTAATGCTATTAATATTACCTTAGGTTTACCATACATAAGAATTTCTCCAGATCACGGTGTAGCTAAAGATATTATTGGAAAAAATAAAGCTGATACAACTAGTTTAATTAATTGTTTAAGATTTATTAATTCACTTTAACTATGCAGTTTGCAAAAAAATCATTAGGACAAAATTTTTTAATCGATAAAAATATTATAAAAAAAATCATCAATATTATTGATATTGGAAACAAAAATATAATCGAAATAGGCTCTGGTAAAGGTGCTTTAACCAATGAAATTATAAAAAAAAATCCTAAATCGCTCTCTATTATTGAAAAAGATTTTTATTTATCAAAAGAGTTAAATTTAAAGTATAAAAAAAATAAAATAGTTAAGATCTATAATACTGACGTTTTAAAACTAAATATAGAAAAACTTTGTAAAAAAAATTCAGTTATATTTGGAAATCTTCCATATAATATTTCATCACAAATACTTGTTAAAATTTTAAAATTTAAAAAGTGGCCACCAAAATTCACTGATATAATTTTAATGTTTCAAAAAGAATTAGGTGAAAAAATATTAGGTAAATTTCCCTCAGGTAATTATGGAAGACTATCTATATTAACAGATTATAGACTAAATACATTAAAAAAATTTTTAGTTTCACCCAATTGTTTTTTTCCAAAACCAAAAGTGACTTCCTTAGTTATTCATTTTAAACCTAAAATAAGCACAATAATTTTAAAAGATATTAACAATCTTGAAAAAATCACAAATATAATCTTTTCTAATAAAAGAAAAATGATAAATAAAAATATTAAAAAAGTACTTTCTGAAAAGGATATATTATTGATTAATAATCTAAAACTCAACTCAAGACCTACCGAAATAGCGCCAGAGATTTTTTATAAGATAGCTAAACTATACGAGAAAAGATAAAAAATTTTTTTTATTAATTGCAATAATTTTTTCTATTTGTTTGAAGCATACATCTAAATTTTTATTAATAATAACATAATCATAATCCTTCCAATGTTTTACATCATCATCGAATGATTTAAATCTTTTTTCGACTTCATTACTAGTATTTTGATTTCTCTTAATTAACCTTTTTTTTAGCTCATCTTTATTTTCTGCTATAAGGTAAATTTTGATTAGTTTTAAATTTTTGAATTTTGTAAGTTGTTTAGTTCCCTGCCAGTCTATATCAAAAATAATATCATTATTATGTATTCCATTATCAACATTTTTTTTTAAAGTGCCGTATCGATTATTGAAAATCTTAGCATGTTCATAAAACTGATCTTCTTCAATCAGCTTTTCAAATTGTTTGTTTGTAACAAAATGGTAATCAACGCCGTTCACTTCATTCGATCTAGGTGGCCTTGTTGTGTGTGATACTGATATTTTAAATGAATGATATTTTTGCTGTATTTTTTTTGTTATTGTAGTTTTACCTACGCCAGATGGAGAGGATAATATAACCATGATATTTTCTCCAGCTTTACACATCTTTTAAAAAAAAATAATTATATTAGCTAGCTTTACTCTCAATAAATTTAATTGCATCGCCAACAGTTAAGATTTTTTCAGCTTCACTATCAGAAATTTCTGATCCGAATTCTTCTTCAAACGCCATTACTAGTTCGACTGTATCTAAACTGTCTGCCCCTAAATCATCAATGAAACTTGCTTCTTCCGTCACTTTTTCTTCTTCAACACCAAGATGGTCTGCTACTATTTTCTTTATTTTTCCTTTAACATCGTCTGACATGAATACCTTTCTAAAAGTTGTTTATTTTCTTAATAGATTATTAATCAGAATTGTCAAGCCATATACATTCCGCCATTAACATGTATTGTTTCACCATTTATATAGTTAGACATATCAGAGGCTAAAAAGACTACGCAATTAGAAATATCTTCAGCTTTACCTAAATCTCCTGATGGAATTTTACTTATTAGAATTTTTCTAAATTCATCATTTATTTGATCGGTCATTTCAGTTTTTATAAATCCAGGTGAAACACAATTAATATTTATATTTTTTTTAGCATATTCTATTGCCAAACTTTTTGAAAAAGCAATAATGCCTGCTTTAGATGCAGCGTAATTAGCTTGTCCCAAATTTCCTGTATGTCCAACAACTGAAGTAATGTTAATTATTTTTCCATATTTATTTTTTAGCATTTTTTTAATTGCATATTTGCACATCAAAAAACTTGCGGTCAAATTTATATCTAATACTTTTTTCCAATTTTCCTCTGTTAATCTAATGGCTAAATTGTCTAATGTGATTCCTGCGTTATTTATTAGTATGTCCAAACCTTTTAGGTTCTTATCTATTTTATCTACAAATTCATCTATTTTGTTATGGTTGTCTAATTTAAACTTTTCAATATGGATGTTAGGAAATTTTTTTTTTAAATCATTTAACTTTTCCTCATTAGTTCCGCTAGCAACAACTATAGCTTCTAATTTAACAAACTTCTCTACAAGAGAATTACCAATACCGCCTGTAGCTCCAGTGATTAAAACTTTTTTATTTTTTAAATTCATTTTCTATATTTTTGATATCAGCTATTGAGTTAATTGAAAAGCAATTTGAATTTTTTATAGTTCGCTTAACCATTCCTATTAACGCTTTTCCTGGGCCGACTTCTATAAAATTTTTAACACCAGCTACTTCCATATTTATCAAACTTTCACGCCATCTAACTGTAGAATAGATCTGATTAATTAATAAATCTTTTATAATATCGGAATTTTTTTCTACCTTCGCAGTAACATTATTAATAATTTCAAATATTGGGTCATAAAATTTTACTTTATCTATTTTTTTTTTCATTATTTCTGCTGCAGGTTTCATTAATGAACAATGGAATGGCGCGCTCACTTTAAGTGGAATAGATTTAATTTTTTTTTCTTTCAATAAATTTTGAAATAATTGTACGCTATCTTTATCACCGCTTATTATAATTTGTCCGTTTGCATTATCATTTGCTAATTCACAAATTCCTTCCTTAAAATTAATATTTTGCATCATATTATTTAATTCTTCAGTTTTTAGTCCAAGTACAGCCAGCATACTACCTTTGCCCACTGGAACTGCTTCTTGCATTGCTTTTCCTCTCTCATTCAATAAATATACTGCATCATTAAAACTTAATGATTCAGCACAAACCAATGCACTATATTCACCTAATGAGTGACCTGCAAAATAATTAAAATTCTTAAATTCGAAACCGAACTCATCTTTTAAAACTTTAAAAATTGAATAACTAACTGTTAATATTGCTGGTTGGGTGTTCTGGGTTAATTGTAATTCATTTTCTGGCCCTTCAAGGATTATTTTAGAAATGCTATAATTTAACTTTTCATCAGCTTCTTTAAATATTGTTTTTACAACATCAAAGTTTTCATAAAATTCGGATCCCATGCCGACTATTTGTGACCCTTGACCAGGAAATAATAAAGCGTTCATTTATTCAATTTTATTCAATAATTATATGTATTGCTATAATTCTTCATTATAGTATAAACCAACTTTTATAAATAATTAATTAAACTTAATTAATACAACTAATTATGGCTTTTTACGAAAACACTATAGTTGCTAGACAAGATTTAGCTGAAAAAGAATTAAAAGATATAAAGAATAAATACAACGATGTAATCAATACATCTTCCGGTAAAGTAATCAAAATTGAAGAATGGGGTTTACTTAATTTAGCTAATAAAATTAAACATTACAATAAAGGCTTTTATATCCATTATAAGTTTGAGGGAAATAAAAATACAATACAAGAAGTAGTAAAAAAAATTAAGATAGACGGAACAATAATTAGACATTTAACAGTTAAATACAAAAAATTAGATACTGAGAATGAGTTTTTTAAAAAAGAATAAGAAGAATGAAAAGAAAAAATAAAAAATTCCAAAAAAAAAATTCAAACTCACTTAACAAATTGAGTTTATTTCAAAAAAATGATGGTAAATTTTCAAAAAAATGTCCTCTTTCAATTAAAAATGCTCCAATAGTAGATTATAAAAATGTTTCTTTATTAAAAAAATATATATCTGATAATGGAAAAATTATGTCCTCAAAAATAACATCTGTATCTTTTAGTAAACAAAAAAAATTAACTAGAGAAATTAAAAAAGCTAAAATTTTAGGATTAATATAAATGGAAATAATTTTATTAGAAAATATACTCAACCTAGGAAACATTGGTGATAAAGTAAGTGTTAAGAATGGCTATGGAAGAAATTTTCTTCTGAAGGAAGGAAAAGCTTTAAGATTTAATAAAGAAAATGAGGAACTTGTTTCAAAAAAAAAAGATGAATTAAATAAAAAAAACACTGAAACTAAAAATAAATTTAAAGAGATAGCAAAGTTAATAAATAACAAAACTTTTACATTTAATAAGGAAAGTAAAGAAAATGGTGAATTATACGGTTCAATAAAACCAAAAGAAATTACTAATCTTATTAAAGAAATTGCTAAAGCAGAAGTTAGTCCCTCACAAATAATATTAAAAGAAGATTTGAATAAAATTGGTATATTTAAAGCTAATATAAATTTCCATTCTGAAGTTACAGCTAGCATTTCAATTAAAATAGATAAAATACAATCTAAGTAACTTTTCCACAGAGCATAAAATACGGTGTGTAACTTTTTTCTTTATCAAAAAGAACTTTCACTTATTATAAATATGTGAAAGAAATAAAGCCTCTTCAAAACCCAACTAAAAATAAACAGCCTTCAAATTTAGAAGCTGAACAAGCTTTATTAGGCTCAATTTTGGTTAATAATGACATTATTGATGAAGTTTCAACAATAATAAGTCCAAATATATTTTATGATCCTGCGCATGTAAAAATTTATGAAGTTATTGAAAGTCTTAACAATAAAGGAATGATTGCTAATCCAATTACCTTAAAAAATTTTTTCGAAAAAGATAATATGCTTATTGAGGTTGGGGGAACTGAGTATTTAGTTAAACTAACTAGATTTTCTGGATCAGCGAAACAAGCAGTTGATTATGCAAAAGTTATTCATGAAATGTATTTAAGACGAGAATTGGTATTAATTTCAGATAAATTGTCATCAGATACTTTGAATGCTAACTCCCAAGAACAAAATGCAGAAAATATAATTGAAATTACAGAAAAATCTCTTTTTGATTTAGCTGAAAGAGGTAGTTTTTCTCAATCGTTCCTTAAATTTAATGAAGCTTTAGATCAAACTATTGAAATGGCTACACTAGCAATGAAAAGTGATCAAGGAATTGTTGGTGTACCAACGGGCTTAACAGATTTAGATGAAAAACTCGGCGGTTTACACAAATCTGATTTAGTAATTTTAGCTGGTAGACCTGGTATGGGTAAAACTGCCCTTGCAACAAATATTGCCTACCATGCAGCTCAAAATCTTTTAAGTAGACAGGAAAAATCCTCTATAGCCTTTTTTTCTTTAGAAATGTCATCTGAGCAGTTATCAACTAGAATTTTATCAGAACAAGCACGAATTAAATCAGATGATATCAGAAGAGGAAAAGTTACAGAAAGTGAAATAAATAGATATATAGAAACTTCAAGAAATATTTATAATCTTCCTTTATATATCGACGAAACACCTGCTATCACAATATCTACACTGTCAAATAGAGCTAGAAGAATTAAAAGATTATTTGGTTTAAACTTGATTGTAGTTGATTACATTCAATTAATGAGAGCGCCAAATTCAAATAATAGAGGAGACAATAGAGTTCAGGAGGTCTCAGAAATAACACAAGGACTTAAAGCTTTAGCAAAAGAACTTAAAGTTCCTGTATTGGCTTTATCTCAATTGTCAAGAGCAGTAGAATCTAGAGATGATAAGAAACCTCAATTATCAGATCTAAGAGAATCTGGATCTATTGAACAAGATGCAGACGTAGTAATGTTTGTTTATAGAGAAGCTTATTACCTGGAAAATAAACAACCAAAACTGGGCTCAATAGAGCATGCTGAATGGCAATCTAAAATGAATGATGTGAATGGTTTAGCTGATATAATACTAGGCAAACAACGACATGGGCCTACAGGTACCGTTAAGGTAGAGTTTGAGGGGATTTATACTAAATTCAAAGATTTAAGCAAAAATTAGTATTAATTTTAGCTTTAGTTATAAAAAAATTAAGATATATCTGAAATATCCTGATGTTTTCTTTAATTTATAAAAAAATTGTTATTGATTTTTCCAAGATAACTTTGGTTTTTTTAACAATTATAGTTGGCGTGTCTCTTTATCAGGCTAAAAACTTTAATCTTGATGCTTCATCTGATGCTCTTTTGTTAGAAGGTGATCCAGATCTTCAATACTTAAGAGAAGTAAACCAGACCTATGGCTCAAAAGATTTTTTAGTTTTAACTTATTCACCAATCACAAATTTTACTGAAAAAGAAACAATTCTTAACCTTCAATTACTTAAATCAAAAATTGAAAAGTTAACATGGGTAAATAATGTTGTAACAATTATTGATGTCCCTCTTTTAAAAAGCACAGATGAAAGTTTAATGGAGAGATTAATAAATTACAAAACTCTAGCTTATCCAGAAATTGATAGAAAAAGAGGATTTGATGAAATTATCAATAGTCCTATTTATAAAAATTACGTTATTAGTGAAGATGGGAAAACTTCAGGAATTGTTGTTTATTTAAAAAAAGACGAAAGATTAGCTGAGTATGTAAAAATTAAAGATAAATATTTTAATCAATCTGTTGAAACAGGTTTGTCAAAAAAAGATAAAGAAAATTATAAAAAATTTCTTAAAGAGTATGAGGAATATAAAAATTTATATAATGTTAGAAATCATCAAAACATTAATGAAATTAGAGACGTAATAAACAAATATGGAGAAAATGCAAAAATTCATCTAGGAGGAATTCCAATGATTGCGGATGATATGATGAGTTATATTAAAAGCGATATAATTGTTTTTGGAATAGGTGTGTTTATTTTTATTATTTTTACTCTTTGGTTAATTTTTAGAAACTTTAAATGGGTCGCAATACCTTTATTGGGCTGTGCCACATCAGTAATTATAATGATTGGTTTATTGGGATTGATTGGATGGAAAGTTACAGTAATCTCATCAAATTTTATTGCTTTAATGCTAATTCTGAATATGGCAATGAACATTCATGTAACTGTTAGATTTTTACAATTAAAAAAAGAATTTCCTCAACTAAAAAAAAATGAAGCTGTTTTAGCAGCTAGTATTAAAATGATGCTTCCTATTCTTTACACAGTCTTAACAACTATATGTGCTTTTTTATCTTTAGTGTTTAGTGGAATAAAACCAATTATAGATTTCGGTTGGATGATGACATTGGGATTAATAATTTCAATATTAGTAACATTTTTATTACTTCCTTCTTTATTAAATATTTTTTCATTAGATAATGAAACAAATATTAAGGATACGGAAAAATCTATAATTACATCTACATTAGGCGCTTTTACTAAGAATAATAAAATTTTAATATTTGGATCTACCATAATAATTATAATGTTTAGTATAATTGGTATATTAAAACTTGAAGTTGAAAATAGTTTTATAAATTATTTTGATAAAGAAACAGAAATTTATAAGGGAATGAAAAAGATTGATGAAGACTTAGGTGGAACCACTCCTCTAAATATTATTTTAAAATTTCCAATCAAACAAAAAAAAATTAATGTTGAAGAAGATGAATTCAATGAATGGGAAGAAGAAAATAATACTAATGAGGATAAAGCAAAATATTGGTTTACAAGAGATAAAATGGATAAAATTATTAAGGTCCATGATTACTTGGACTCTCTGCCTCAAATTGGAAAAGTGCTTTCATTTGGATCTATTTTAAGAGTAGCAGAAGATTTAAATAATAAAGAATTACAGAGTTTAGAAATAGCTGTTTTATATAGCAAGATACCGGAGACAATAAAAAATGAAATAGTTTTACCCTATATTTCTGTTGAAAAAGATGAGGCAAGAATAAGCGTTAGAATAAAAGATTCTTTAGAAAATTTAAGAAGAAATGATTTAATTAATAAAATTAATTATGAATTAAACACAAAATTAGGTTTAGAAAAAGAAGAATATAAATTAGCAGGTGTTCTTATCTTGTTTAATAATTTACTACAAAGTTTATTTAAATCACAAATACTAACATTGGGAATAGTGATGCTCGGAATTTTTGCAATGTTTTTTGTTTTATTTAGGAATGTTTTACTTTCTTTCATAGGTGTCGTGCCAAATTTTCTAGCTGCATTTTTTATTCTTGGTATCATTGGTTTACTTGGTATTCCCCTTGATATGATGACTATAACTATTGCAGCAATTACCATAGGTATAGCAGTTGATAATAGTATTCACTATATTTATAGGTTTAGAGAAGAATTTGAAAAAATAAAAAATTACAATAAAACTTTGGATAGATGTCATAGCACTGTTGGTATAGCAATTTTAAATACTTCTATAACCATTGTGTTTGGTTTTTCAATTTTAATACTTTCAAATTTTATTCCCACTATCTATTTTGGAGTATTTACTGGTATAGCTATGTTACTTGCTATGATCTCTGTTTTAACTTTATTGCCTAAGCTAATATTGACTTTAAAACCTTTTGGTGTTGAGAACGATAATTTAAATTAATGAATGAATTAATAGAAAGTATATTTGGAAACTTAAATTTCTTTGATATTTTTTTTGCTTTAGTCTTACTTTACAGCATCATCCAGTGTTTTTTAAAAGGATTCTCTCTAAGCATAATTTCATTTATGAAATGGATTATATCCACAGTAGTTACAATTATATTGGTTCCAAAGTTTCAACCAATAATTAGCGAATATATTGATTCTCCATTTATTAACAATGTTGGGTTGGGGGTGGCAATATTTGTATTAACACTTTTTATAACAATACTAATTGGAAAATCTTTAGGTAGAGCAGTAACTTGGACTGGTGTTGGGCCAATTGATAAAGCTTTTGGTTTTTTATTTGGTTTTTTTAAAGGATATATTGTTTCTATTTGTTTATTTTCAGTTTTTAATTGGTTTTATCCTTATCAAAATTGGGGTATATCAGCTGAAAAGGCTTTATCATTTGATTTAATTAAAAAAGGTAGTGAAATATTAATAGAGGAGTTTCCTTCTAATAAAGATTTTATTGATACTAAAGAAAAAATTGAAAAAATTTAATTCAGATAAACTAAGAGAAGAATGTGGTATATTTGGTATATCTAATCATGCTGATGCATCTGCATTGGTTGCTTTAGGTTTGCATGCGTTACAGCATAGAGGTCAAGAAGGTTGTGGGATCGTATCCTTTGATGGAAAGAATTATCATTCAGAAAAAAGACAGGGGTTAGTTGGAGATCATTTTACAGACCCAGAAACTCTAAAAAAACTACCAGGTGACTCTGCAATTGGTCATAACCGATATTCCACCACAGGTGAAACATCATTAAGAAATATACAACCTTTTTTTGCAGATTTACACATGGGAGGTCTAAGTATTGCTCATAATGGTAACTTAACAAATGCACTAGTGCTAAGAGAGTCTTTGGTAAAATCTGGAGCAATTTTCCGAACAACTAGTGACACCGAGACAATAGTCCAGCTTATAGCTAAATCTCAAAGAGACAAATTTATTGATAAATTAATAGACACTCTTTTTCAAATTCAAGGTGGTTATTCTTTAGTTTTAATGACAAATAAAAAATTAGTTGGTGTGAGAGATCCATTAGGCATAAGACCTTTAGTAATTGGTAAATTAAAAAATTCTTACATTTTTGCCTCTGAAACGTGTGCTCTTGATATTGTAGGGGCAAAATTTATAAGAGAAGTTGAGAATGGTGAAGTTATTATAATAGAAAATGAAATAATCACATCAATAAAACCTTTTCCAAAACAAAAACCAAGACCATGTGTTTTTGAGTATATCTATTTTGCTAGACCAGATAGTTTAATTAATAATAAATGTGCTTATGAATATAGAAAATGTTTAGGTGCAAAACTGGCTGAAGAAACAGATATAGATGCAGATTTGATAGTGCCTGTTCCAGACTCCGGTGTACCAGCAGCTCTAGGTTATGCTGAACAATCAAACAAAAAATTTGAATTAGGATTAATTAGAAACCATTATGTTGGTAGAACTTTTATTGAGCCAACACAAAGTATTAGGAGTTTAGGAGTTAAACTCAAATTAAGTTCAACTAGAACTATTGTAAAAAATAAAAAAGTAATATTAATTGACGACTCATTAGTAAGAGGAACCACTTGTCACAAAATTGTAAAAATGCTCTACGAAAGTGGAGCAAAAGAAGTTCATGTTAGAATAGCTTGCCCAGAAATAAAATACCCTGATTTTTATGGAGTTGATATGCCTACTAAGGAAGAGTTATTAGCTCATGAAAAAAGTAACGAAGAAATGTGTGAATACATTAAAGCTAAAAGTTTGAAATTTTTAAGTTTGGGTGGGTTATATAATGCTCTTATAAAAGAAAAAAGGAATTTAAATTATCCTCAATTTAGTGATCATTATTTTACGGGTGAGTATCCTATAAAACCTCATGACAACTTAAATGGGCTTAAAATTAAACAGCTTTCTTTATTAAGTGCTAAATCGAATAGTTAATTTACTATTGAGATTTTATTTTTTGTATCCAAATATATCAAAGAACTATCAATTAATATTGGGTAAGATTTTATTTTAGAAGGTAGTTTTG
>JAOHKR010000021.1 GCA_028101445.1 Candidatus Pelagibacter sp.
CAACACCAATTTACTACCCATCTGGTAAACCTCATATGGGACATGCATATTCAAGTATTGTCGCTGATATATTTGCTCGATTTAAAAGGGTCGAAGGTTATAACGTTTTATTTGTAACAGGAACAGATGAACATGGGCAAAAAATTGAAAAAGAAGCAAAAAAGAACAATAAAGATACCAAAATTTTTTGTGACGAACTTTCAAATAAATTTAAAACTTTAACTAAGATTTTAAATTTATCTAATGATGACTTTATTAGAACTACTGAAGCTAGGCATCGCAATTCGGTTATAGAAATTTGGAACAAGCTTGTAGATTCTGGAGATATTTATTTAGATAAATATAGCGGGTGGTACTCAGTTTCAGACGAAGCCTTTTATGATGAAGATGAAATTGAATTGCGTGATGGAAAAAAAATATCAAAAACATCAGGATCAAGTGTTGAATGGGTTGAAGAAGAGTCTTATTTTTTCAAGCTATCTTCATGGCAAAAAAAATTGTTAGAACATTATAAAAAAAATAGTGAATTTATTTTACCAACTTCTAGAAAAAATGAAGTAATAAGTTTTGTTGAAAAAGGTCTAAAAGATTTATCAATTAGTAGAACTTCTTTTTCTTGGGGCATACCTGTACCTAAAAATAACAAACATGTAATATACGTCTGGCTAGATGCCTTAACAAATTATATAAGTGCCTTAAATTTCCCAGATACTGAAAATGAAAAATATAAAAATTTTTGGCCAGCTGATGTACATATAATTGGTAAGGATATATTAAGATTCCATGCAGTTTTTTGGCCTGCTTTTTTATTAGCTGCAAAGTTACCACTACCAAAGAAAATATTTGGACACGGCTGGATACTTTCAGATGAAAAAAAAATGTCCAAATCTCTTGGGAATATTTTAGATCCCATAGAAATAATTGAGAAATATGGAGTAGATCAATTACGTTATTATTTGGTTAAAGAGGTATCTCTCGGAAATGACGGAAGTATTTCTATGGATAACTTGAAAAATTGTATTAATAACGATCTTGCTAATAATTTTGGAAATTTATGTCAGCGAGTTTTTTCTTTTATTAAAAAAAATTGTAATAATAGAATACCTGAAAATAAAAATAATAATGAAACAGATGAAAAATTATTAGATAATTTGAATAAAAATATACCAAATTTAATAAATTTAATGAATAAACAAAATTTAAATGAATATATAAAAATGGTTGTTGGTTTCTCTTTTGAAGCTAATAAATATTTTAATGACTCTGAGCCTTGGGCGTTAAAGAAAAGTGATCAAGCAAGAATGAACTCAATATTAAATACAGTTACTCATCAAATTAAAAATATTAGTATTTTACTTTACCCAATAATTCCTAATTCAGTCAAAAAAGTCTTTAATACAATCAATATAAGTGAGTCAGATATAAAAATATCAAATATTTCAAATCAAAATATACTTAATTATAAAATTGAATTAAAAGATTTAGAAATTTTGTTTACTAAAATTGAAAATGATAATTGATTCCCATTGTCATTTAGAATACGAGCCTATGTCCTTAACACTTAAGGAAACGATAGCTAGAGCCAACAAAGATGGTGTAAAATATTTACTTACAATTTCTACAACAGATAAAAGTCTTGAAAAAATATTAAAAATTATCAAAGATTTTAATTGCGTCTATGGTACTTATGGAATTCATCCACACGAAGCTAAAAATCACAAAAATATCAAATCAAAAGACATAATAGAAAAAATTAATTTAAATAAAAAAATTATTGGAATAGGTGAAACTGGTCTTGATTTTTACTACAATCATTCTGAAAAAAAAGATCAGATAAGATGTTTAGAAGAACATATACAATCAGCTCAAACTTTAAATATTCCCTTAATTGTCCATACACGATCTGCTGAAAAAGAAACTTTAGATATTTTAAAAAAAAGAAAAATCGAAAAAGATTTTAAAATTTTAATACATTGTTTTACAGGTTCACGAGAATTTGCTTTTAAACTACTAGATTTAAACGCATATATATCTGCGAGCGGAGTAATAACATTTAAAAAATCATCAGAACTAGCCGCAACATTCACAGACATACCGAATAATAGAATTTTGGTTGAAACAGATGCTCCTTATTTAGCGCCTGTTCCATTAAGAGGAAAAACAAATGAACCTAGTTACATTATTCACACTGTCAAATTTTTATCTCAATTAAAAAAAATTCCGTTTGAAGATTTTTCAAAAATTACATCAAATAATTTTTTTGATTTATTTGGTACATTAAATTGAAAAATACTTTTACAATTTTGGGATGTGGTAGCTCTTTAGGAGCTCCATGGATTACAAATTTTAATGGTAAATTAAAAAAAAATAAAAAAAATATTAGAACAAGATGTTGCGCGCATATACAAAAAGATAATCTTTCGATATTAATTGATACATCACCTGATATTAAATATCAATTTTTGAGAAATAAAATCAAAACATTAGATGCAATTGTCTACACTCATGAACATGCAGATCAAACATCTGGTATTTTTGAAATGAGACCTTTTTTTTGGAAAAATAAGAAAAAGATACCAGTTTACGGTAGCCCTAGAACAATAAGTGAATTAAAAGATAAATACACTTTTTGCTTTTCGCAAAGACATGGTTACAAGCCAATAATGAAAGCTAATAGTATAAAGAATAAATTTACTATTAAAAAAGGTAATACTAATTTAAATCTTGATTCATTTGATGTTACTCATGGCATGATTAAAGCAACTGGTTTTGTTTTTGATAAAATAGCTTATATAAGCGATTGTAATAAAATTTCAAATAAGACTTTAAAAAAACTTGAAAATTTAAACTTTTTAATTATTGATTGTCTAAGAAAAGATAAGCATCCTTCTCATTTTAATTATGATGACGCTTTAAAATTAATAAATTTAATTAAACCTAAAAAATCTATATTAACAAATTTACATGTTGATTTAGATTATTTTAAACTAAAAAAAAAATTACCAAAAAACATTATACCAGCTTATGATGGGTTAAATTTTAATTTTTAATTTGTTCTTCTATAAAATTAATAAATTTTTTTGATGAAGGATTTGTTATTGATGCAAACGTATCTGCAACTTTACCGTCTTTACCAATAATAATCTTGTGAAAGTTCCATTTTGGAATGGCTCCATTTCCGTGGTTTTCTTTAGCCCACTTGTAAAAAGGATGAGCATTTTTTCCTAATACATTTGTCTTTTCAGTTAACAAAAAATCTATATTAAAATTAGTTTCACAAAAATCTTTTATATCTTTATTTGAAGAGGGTTCTTGTTTGAAATCATTTGTAGGAACGCCAATTACAACTAAATTATTATCTTTATAATTTGTCCATAAATTTTGAAGATCATCGTATTGTTTTGTGAAACCACATCTTGAGGCAACGTTAACAACAACAATCACTTTTTCTTTATAATCACTTATTTTGATAGATTGTCCATCTATACCCTTAAATTCAAAGTTATGAGCTAGTTTAGTGTAATTTGCAGAAGCTTTATTAAAAAAATTAAACATAATTATTATTATAATAAATGTTTTTTTCATTATCTTAAAGCTTTCAATACAGCATTAAATGGTAAATTTATACAATCTATTCTGTTAATATTATTTTTATTTATCAATACCTTAAAGTCTTTAAAATTAAATGGCAAATTGATTTTATTATTGTAAATAGTTTCTTTAATTTTATTTATGTCATTTATAGCTGAATTTACATTTAAATTTTTAACTTTTTTTGCAAGTAAACTAGCTGAAGCTTCACAGTAAACACATGACTCGATTTCATATTTCATGTCATTTATTTTAAAATTTTTAACAATGAGCTCTAATTTAATTTTATCTCCACACATTGAATTTTTTAAACTTGATCTAAAATTATATTTATTAGTCAGACCAATATTTTTGGTATCTGAAGCAATTTTAATTATTTCTTTAGTAATCATTTTTTTGAAAATAGTAATAATAAAACGTATCCAAAAATAGTTGAAAGTAATGAACCAGCCAAAACACCAATTTTAACACCGTCTATGTATTGCATATCATTTGCAAAAGCTAAATTCCCAACAAAAAGACTCATTGTAAAACCAATGCCTGTTAAAATTGATACAGCGTAGAAGGTCGGCCAAGTTGAATTATTTGGTTTGTCTGCAATTTTTAATTTTACGGCAAGGTAAGAGAGTACAAAAACACCAATTTGTTTTCCAAAAAATAATCCCAAAACAATCCCTAAAGGAACTGGATTTAGTAGAGTTGCAAAAGTTAATCCCTCTAAAGATACACCAGCATTCGCAAATGCAAATAAAGGCATTATACCAAAAGCAACATAAGGAGATAAACCGTGCTCTAATTTTAAAAGCAATGAATCTTTATTGACCTTGGTATTGTGAGGTATAGTCAGCGCTAACAAAACGCCGGCAATAGTTGCATGAATACCTGATTGATGAGTAAAGTCCCACAAAAATATTCCAACAATTAAATAAGGTAAAAAATTTGTAACTTTATATTTATTTAGAACAATTAATATAATTAAGGCAACCAACATTAATATTAAGTAAATAGACTGAATATTTCCTGAATAAAAAAATGCTATAATAACAATGGCTCCTAAATCATCAATAATAGCTAAAGCAGTTAAGAAAACTTTTAATGAAATTGGAACTCTTTTTCCTAAAAGAGATAGTACACCTAGTGAGAAAGCAATGTCTGTTGCTGATGGTATTGCCCAACCATTCAATGTTGTGCTGTCAGAAAAATTTATAAATATATAAAATAAAGCAGGCACCACCATTCCACCAACTGCACCTATAATTGGTAATAATGCTTGTTTTGGATTTGAAAGTTCTCCTTGTAAAAATTCTCGTTTTATTTCTAAAGAAACAAAAAAGAAAAAGACAGCCATTAAAACATCATTAATCCAATGCAATACACTTAGTTTTAGCCCAAAATTTTCAGTACCCAAGATTATATATTTTTTTAAAATTGAGAAATAGTCTTCACTGTATGACCCATTACTAATAATCAAAGCTAGTATTGCAGCTATTAAAAGAACAATTCCTGAAGATGCTTCAAGCTTAAAAAACTCTTTAAAAGGTTTTGTAATATGTTGGATCATAAGTATTATTTACTTCTATAGGCCTTATCTTTCAATTGCCAAAAAGGTATAATTAACCTATAAAACAGACGATCGGGGCGTAGCGCAGCCTGGTAGCGCATCTGGTTTGGGACCAGAGGGTCGCAGGTTCAAATCCTGCCGCCCCGACCACTTTAAATATGAAAAAAGCTAAAATTTACATACCCTCAAAAACTGCCATGCAATCGGGTAGGGGGAAGCTCAAAAAATGGGTTCTTCAATTTGAAACAAAAGACCCATCCATAAACCCTTTAATGGGCTGGGAAACATCCACAGACACCCTAGAAGAGGTTATTTTGAAATTTTCTACTAAAGAACAAGCGGTGGAATATGCAGAAAATAACAATATTTCATACACAGTAGTAGAACCTAAAAAAAAAGAATTTGTTTTAAAATCTTATGCTGATAACTTTCTTAAAAACTAGTTATGTGGCGTAGTTATTTTACAGAAAAAAAATGGTTACTTTGGTCTTGGGGTGGCGTTGTTTTTATAATTTTATCACTTCTAGCTCAAACCTATATAGATGTAAAAATTAATGAGTGGTACAAAGGTTTTTACGATTTATTACAAGACGCACCAAAAAGAGAATTATCTGAATTTTATGATGGCATAAAACTTTTTATGAAGTTAGCTATTCCATATGTCATTATATACACAATAACTAATTATTTTACTCGTTTATGGGCTTTTAGATGGCGTGAGGCTATGACTTTTTCATATATGCCTTATTGGAGAGCAGTAGATGCAAAAGTCGAGGGAGCTTCACAGCGTGTTCAAGAAGATGCTATGAATTTTGCTAAAATTGTTGAAAGTATGGGTCTGCAAGTGGTTAGAGCAATAATGTTATTGATAGCTTTTTTACCTATATTATATGGTCTCTCTTCAAATGTAGTCATACCTTTTTTTAAAGATATCTCTGGTTCTTTAGTTTACGTATCTTTAGTAGCAAGCTTAGGAGGTCTCTTAATAAGTTGGATTGTTGGAATAAAACTTCCAGGTCTAGAATATAATAATCAAAAAGTTGAAGCTGCGTTTAGAAAAGAACTTGTATATGGAGAAGATGATAGAAAAAATTATGTGCAAGCACCAACAATTTTACAATTATTTACAGGAATAAAATTTAATTATCACAGGCTTTTCTTACACTATGGATATTTTGATCTTTGGCTAATTATGTACAATCAAACTATGATTATTGTACCTTATCTACTTATGGGTCCAGGCCTTTTTACTGGCGCAATGACTTTAGGGGTACTAATACAAACTTCAAGTGCCTTTAGGGAAGTACAAGGTAGCTTTTCTTTATTCTTACAGAATTGGACTAGGATTACTGAATTAAGATCTATCTATAAACGTCTTATGGAATTTGAAACAGCTATCAATTTCAAAAAAAACTTGAGGAAACCTAGAAAATCTGATGTAAGAGCTTAATGGAGCTCTACCTCAAACTCATAGACGTAATTGTACCTGTATTTTTTGTTATAGGAATAGGCTATTACCTCGGTAAAAAAAATCCTGAAATTAACACAGACTTTATAACTACTTTCGCTGGCAATGTTGGTACACCTGCAATGATTTTCTATACAATCACTACGACTGGTGTAACCCTAAGTGTTTTCACTGAATACTTTATTTACGCATTAGTTATAATTGGAGGCTTTTCTATCGTTGGTATTTTATTTTTATTATTATTAAAAAAAGATTTTATCAGCGAACTACCGCCATTAATTTTACCTAATACCGGAAACATGGGTATCCCAATTTGCTTATTTGCATACGGAACAGCAGGGTTAGGGGTGGCGTCTGCTATTGCTTCTGTGATTATTCTTCTTCACTTTACACTTGGTGTTTTATTAGCAAAGAAAAGCTTTTCTTTAGAAATATTAATTAAGAATATGCCAATATATGCAATAATAGTTTCAGTTATATTCTTATATTTTGAGTGGGATGTACCAGGGTATTTAGAAAATACGACTTTCTTACTTACTTACGCAACTATATTTTTAGTTTTAATGTCATTAGGTATAGCTTTGTCTAGATTAAAGGTTGTTTCTTGGACGCATGCATCAATTCTAGGAGCTGTGAGGGTCATCTTAGGGCCTTTAATATGCTTCGCTCTTATTAAGTACCTTAATTTAGATGGATTTGCTGCTGGTGTTCTTCTAATACAGTCATGTATGCCTAGTGCTGTTTTAACTTACTTGGTGGGATCTATGTATTCTGAAAAAAAAGTAGTTGATAGTGTTGCTAGTGTTATAGTTACTTCTACTATCATGTCGTTCATAACTATACCAATTGTAGTTTATTATAGTTTAAAGTATTTCCAATAAATACAGTAACTTACATGTATTACTTAAAGTAATATATTAAGTTATAGGTAAATAATATTGATATAATAATAAAATAACCTAAATAAACATTAATAAATATGATAAATAAAATGGCTATTTGAATGAATTTTAATTTAAAAAATTAGTAAATTTGCAATTTATAGATCTTGCTAGACTAAAAATTGTTTAAAATAGGGGTTTTTAGACGCTTCCAAAACCCGCAAATAACAATATTTCTAGGAGCCCTGCAGTATTAGAATATAGTGTTTAAAAGGCCATAGAGGGTGTTTTTTTTTGAATTAGCTATTTTGAAGTACAACTTACTAGTGTGTGGGTAAAAAATAGAGCTAAATAGGGGCTAATAGACTAAATCGCCCGTCAAATAACAACTCTAGAGCGATATACCCTCTTTTTTTAGCAATAATCTCTTAGTTTTAACACCTCCTTTGCCTGAATAGCCTCCAAGAGATCCGTCAGATCTAATCACTCTATGGCAAGGTATTTTGGGTGCATATGGGTTTTTGCCTATAGCATTAGCCACAGCACGCACTGCAAAGGGTTTTCCTATGCCTTTAGCCACCTGAGAGTAGGTTTTAACCCTACCACGGGGTATTTTCTTTAAATAAGCCCATACTTTTAGCTGGAATTTAGTACCATTTAGCATCATTAGTCAATAATTAGGTAAATTGTAAGAGAAATACTTCCTACAAGGGCCATTATTAAGCTTAAAGCTATCATTTTTTTGCCTTTTGAACTTGAGTTAGTCCATAAGTACGAAATTCCGTAAACTGCAGATATAAATACTATTATGGGAAAAACAAATTTAATCATTGGCTTTCAAATTATAGGTATTGACATCTAAAATCACTTAATATATTATTTCCGATAACTAATGGTTATCGGAAATTTATGAATGATTTAACGACTGAAATAAAAAAACTAGAAATTGAGACTTTAGACAATCTTAAGCTCTCGAAAGCAAAAAATACTATTCGAGCATATAAATCCGATTTTAATGATTTTGTATTATTTTGCTCAAAACATGGGATGAAAAGTATGCCTACAGATCCAAAGATAGTTTCTCTTTATATGACGCACTTATCAAAACAATCTAAATATAGCACTTTAAAAAGACGTTTAGCGTCTATAAATGTCATGCATAAATATAAAGGCCACTATTTAGATACTAAACATCCAATAATTGTTGAAAACTTATTAGGTATAAAAAGACAAATAGGCGTGCATCAAAAAGCAAAAAAACCGTTATTATTCAATAATTTAAAACAAATTATTAAAGTAATAAATGACTCCAAAACAAGCGAATTCAAAAAATTAAGAGACAAATCTTTAATTTTAGTAGGTTTCTCAGGAGGGTTCAGAAGATCAGAACTAGTTGCGATTACTAGAGATGATGTTGAATTTGTCAAAGAAGGAGTAAAAATCTTTGTTAAAAAATCAAAATCTGATCAATCTGGAGAGGGAATGACTAAAGCAATCCCCTCTTTTAAATATGTAGAATATTGCCCAGTAGATCATCTTAAACATTGGATGATTGAAAATAAAAATGATTTAGTTTTTCCTATATCAGATAAGAATGTAGCTTTAATAATTAAGAAACATGCTCTAAGCGCAGGTTTAGATGAAAAAAAATATGCTGGTCACAGTCTTAGATCGGGCTTTGCAACTACTACAGCTGAATATGGAGCCAGTGAGAGAAACATAATGGCTATGACCGGTCACAAATCAGTTGATATGGTTAGACGATACATCAAAGAAGCTGATTTATTTAAAAATAATGCTCTAAAAAAAATATCCAATGAGTAGACCAACAAAATACACAGAAATTAAAAATTGCAATAAATGTAAGCAAAATATTAATTATAGAAAATTTAGGAAAGTAAATCCTCTAAGTAAAGGAGCAAATAAAGGAAAAAAGATTGGTTGGACAGATATTAATGGAAAGACAAGATTTTCAATTTGTAAGTCTTGCGAGAATATTGGTTTTATGAAGAGATACCGTAAAAATCCGTACAATCAATTATTGCATAACTTTAAGAAAAGAGCATCTTTTGCAAAAGTTCCATTTGAACTCTCAAAAGAAAACTTGATAGAAATTTTTTGAAAATAGTGGAGATGCTTGTCCAGTTTTTGGATTTAAATATGTCAAAGACGCAGATAAAAATAATCGTGACTACGCTCGTTCTCTAGATAGAATTGATCCCAAAAAAGGTTATACGAAAGAAAATACTATAGTTGTTAGTATGCTAGCTAATAGAATAAAAACAGATGCATCAATAGAACAGATTGGTAAAGTATATAAATTTTATAAAATGTTATCAAAAAATAAAATTTAGCATTAATTTAAAATATCTAAAAATTTTTAAGATAAAAATCGTTATTTATTCTATGCAATAATTTAAATTGATTGTCATTTAAAAAAGATAAGATTTCATTCTGAAGATGTGGAAATATTTCTATTTGTAAATAGCAGTGATTATTTGAAAGAATGTCTGATGCACCCTTAAGAACGTTTAGTTCGTGTCTTTCCACATCAATTTTAAAATAAATTTTCTTTTTTTTTAAAGGATACAAGTTATCTAATTTATCAGTGTCTATTTCTTCAAAAAGCAATTTAGTTTTATCGTATTTATTTATTTCTTTATCTGTGTCTTGAAGAATGGACGAGCCTCCCCTTTTGTTTTTATCTGTATACCAAAGTTTGAGCTTATTTTTTCTGTCTGAGCAGCCTAGGTTATGACAACTGATATTAAAGTTATTTATCTCGACATTTTTACTTAATCTTTGAAAGTTTTGCTGATTTGGCTCAAAAGCAGCTGTATTATTGACTAATTTACATAATGATAAAGAATAATAGCCTATATAAGCACCAATATCGAAGAAATAATCATATTTTTGGCTTAGCAATTCCTTTTTAACAAAATCCAATTGATCTTTTTCATACTCATTTTTAAGATATATTTCTCGATCAATTGAAGATGTTAGAAAAAGATTAATCTTAAAATCATTTAAAAAGATAATATTTCCAGCTGAAGCAAAAGATAGTTTTCTTATTAAAGAAGGTATTATTCTTCTAAAAGGTTTAAGAGAAAATAATAGTATTAAAATTTTTCTAATCATTATTAAGCAACCTTTCAATTTTTACTAACTGTCTTTCTGAAAAAGATTTTAGTATCATAAATTTATAGTTATCATTGTCTGGCTTATATTCATAAAAAGCTATTTTATTTATGGTATTATCAAAAATATCTAATACAGGTACCTTTAAATATGAAGCTATTACCGTCATAGTTCCATGTGGAGAGACAACTAATGATGCATTTTTAATTAAATTAAACAAATCTAAGCTTTCTATATTTTCTAAATAAACAATATCATCAACTAAATTAGATGATAATTTGTTTGTATTATTATTTTCAAAGTCAATTGTTTTAAAATTTTCCTTAAAAATTTGATTAAATTCATTCTTTTCAATATCACTAGTTAAAAAAACTTTATATTTATTTTTGACCAAAATCTTTAAAAATGCACTTAAATTAGAAAAAGACCATTTTTTCTTTTCATAAAGAAATTTTTTAAAGTGAAAATGACAATATTTGGTTTGTGAAAAATTTTCAAAATTAAAATTTCTCGCAGGTTTAATATTTATCATTTGAATGTTTGATGATAAATTATTTGAACATAAATCTTCTATAATATATTTAATTGACTCACCTCGTTTTTTAACTTTTCTATTGTTTGTTCTAAATTTAAAAAGAAATTTGTTTATATATGCAATTGGCCTTACTTTATTTTTTTCTTTAATGGTTAC
>JAOHKR010000022.1 GCA_028101445.1 Candidatus Pelagibacter sp.
ATAACATACGTCGGATTTTGAATAAAATTTTTAATTTCAGGATTGTTTTCAAAAAGAGATTGGAAGTTTTTTACGTCTGCCTCAATTTTTTCTAAATCACTGGACTCTTTGCTGACCTCATAAAGCGCACGTGCGTACCTTTCTGAAGTTTCTGTTGAGAAAGATTTATTTGAGCTCATTTTTATTTAGTATGAATATTAGTGAAATAATGAGCGTTTCGTATCACATGAGAATATGTTGATCAAGTTACCAAATGATTAATTAGCTAAAATTTACTGGATCGACATCAACCGTAAGTTTAATTTTAGATGATATTTTAAGGGAATTTAGAAGATTTGTTATTTTTTTTTGAATCATAACCCCACTTCTAAACCTTAAAAGCAGTCTAGTTCTGAATTTTTTTTTAATTTTTAATAAAGGAGAGTCCACAGGTCCAAGAACCTCAATATTGTTAATTTTTTTTAATTGTATTTTAATTTCTTTTGCCCCTTTAATGCTTAAATCATGCTGTTTGGAGGAAATTATTATTGCTATCAATCTTACAAACGGTGGCAGCTTATTTTTTTTTCTAGTGAGTAATTCTTTTTTCAATAATTGCTCTGATTTATTTTTTATTAACTCATTTAGCGTTGAATCTTCAGGTGTCAAAGTTTGATAGATTATTAAGGACTCGGAACTAAATCTACCCGCTCTGCCACTAAGTTGATGATATAATTGAATATTTTTTTCAGTAGTTCTTAAATCATATCCCCTTCCTGAAAAATCTGCATCAATTACTACAACACAATTTAGTTTTGGAAAATTAAAACCTTTAGATATCATTTGAGTGCCAATTAAAATGTCCACTTCATTGTTATTAATTTTGTTAAATAATTCATCTGTTTGTTTTTTTTTTTTCATATAATCACTAGAAAATATTTCCACTTTATTTTTAGGAAAAATATTTTGCACCTCATCAAATATTTTTTCTACACCAGGTCCATACATTATAAATTTACAGTCACCTTCTTCTTTACATTTATTCTTTATTTTTTTTTCCAGTGAGCAGTGGTGACAAATAGCTTTATTTTTTTTTTTATGAAAAGTTAAATACATAGAACAATTTGAACAAACCTGTTTAAATCCACATTTCTGGCAAATTAAATATGGTGCAAATCCTCTTCTATTAATAAAAAACAATACTTGTTCTCTTTTTTTTAAAAAAGTATTTACATGCAAAATAGTTTCATCAGAAATAAATTTATCCTTAACCTTGTTGATGTTTAAATTTATTATTTTTGTTTTAGGCAATGGGTAGTCGTTGAATCTTTTTGCTATCTTAACGTGTCTAAATTTTTTATTTTGAATATTGTTATAAGTTTCTATTGAAGGGATGGAAGTAACTAAATGGATTGGGATTTTTTCAAAAGATGCTCTTGAAATAGCCATATCTCTAGCATTGTAAATCACTCCTTCAACTTGCTTATAGGAGGCATCGTGCTCCTCATCTACAACAATAAGACCTAACTTTTTAAACGGTAAAAGTAATGCTGATCGAGCACCTACTATCAATCTTATTTTATTTTCAATTATTCCTTTCCACATAATTCTCTTATTTTTTGGTGTTATTTTCGAATGCCATATTGCGGGCTCAAAACCAAAAAAATCTTCAAACCTAGATTTGAATTCATTTGTTAAAAAAATTTCTGGTAATAAAACGAGGGCTTGCTTATTTTTATCAATAATTTTTTTTATTCTTTCAAAATAAACAAGTGTTTTACCTGAGCCTGTTGTTCCTTGAAGGACAGATACATCAAATTTATTATTTACTTGATTCAGATAGTCAAGAGCTTTTTTTTGCTCATTATTAAGTCTGTATTTTTTTATATTTTTTTCATATTTATTTAAACTTGAATCAATTTTTTTTATATAATTGTCTTTGTTTCCGATGGCCATCTTTAAAGTTAATCCTGGTGAAACCATGTTATAAGTTGAAAACCAATCGATAAAATCAACCAAACTTTTATTTATTGAATATTTTTCAATTTTTTTATTTATATTTTTGATTTTTATATTTTTTAACTCCGTGTTCTCATGTTTCCAAACAACACCTATTTCTTTCCCTTTTCCAAAAGGAACTTCTACTAGGTCACCTATTTTAAGTAAAAGATTATTGGAATTATACGTGAACGAAAAATTAAATATTTTTGGCAATAAAACTTGTGCTTTCATTAATTAATATTAGATGAATTTTTTTTATTTAAAAATGAATTGGTCGCTTATCAACAGCTAATGCAGCTTCTTTAATAGCCTCTGTATGTGTGGGGTGAGCATGACAAGTTCTGGCTATATCCTCTGCACTTGCTCCAAATTCCATAGCTAATGCCATCTCTGCAATCATATCACCGCAATGTGGTCCAATAATATGAACTCCTAGAACTTTATCTGTTTTGCTGTCTGCTAATATTTTTACAAATCCATCTGTCTCGTTGTTAACCTTTGCTCTAGAGTTTGCTAAAAACGGAAATTTACCTACTTTATAGGATTGGTTTTCACTTTTTAATTGTTCCTCAGTTTTTCCGACTGTGGCTACTTCTGGAGATGTGTAGACAACTCCAGGAATTACATCATAATTTACATGTCCTGATTGACCGGCTAAAATTTCTGCTACAGCTATTCCTTCATCTTCTGCTTTGTGAGCCAGCATTGGACCTTTTATAACATCCCCAATAGCATAAATATTTTCTACAGAAGTTTGAAGTTTATTATTTATTTCAATTCTACCTTTGTTATCTAATTTAACGCCAATTTTTGATAAATTTAATCCTTCCGTGTAAGGTTTTCTGCCCACTGCAACTAAAACTTTATCTACTTCAATTTTTTCTTCTTTTGAATTTTTTATGTCCGTGTAGCTAATAGTTACAAAGTCTCCTTTACTGTTTACAGTATTAACTTTTGATCCCATTTTAAATTTTATGCCTTGTTTGGTTAATATTTTTTGAAATTCATTTGAAACTTCTCTATCCATTCCAGGTGTTATAAAATCTAAATATTCTATAACTGTCACATCTGAACCTAATCTTGACCATACTGAACCCATCTCGAGCCCTATATATCCACCACCTATTACAGCTAATTTTTTTGGTACTTTGTCAAAAGATAAAGCTCCTGTTGAAGAAACAATATTTTTTTCATCTATTTCTATGCCAGGCAATGAAGCAACTTCTGATCCGGTCGCAATAACAATATTCTTTGCCTTGATGTTAGTCCTGCTGTTATTACTGCCATAAACAACTACATCATTTTTTGAAAAAACAACTCCTTTTCCTTTTATATATGTGACTTTGTTTTTTTTAAATAAAAATTCAACACCTTTTGTTAGCACTTGAATTGATTTATTTTTATTTGACATCATTTTTTCTATATTTAATTTAATTCCATCAATTTCTATTCCTTGTTGATTAAAATCTTTTTTTGCTTTTCGATAATTTTCAGATAAATTCAACAAGCTTTTTGAAGGTATGCAGCCAACATTAAGACATGTCCCTCCTAGAGCACCTCTAGATTCAACGCAAGCTGTTTTTAGGCCTAATTGAGCTGCTCTGATTGCGCATACATATCCACCTGGTCCGCCGCCAATTACAACTAAATCAAAATTGTCTTCCATGATTAAATATTAAGAAAAAGTCTCTGTGGTTGTTCTAATGATTCTTTTACAATTTTTAAAAAAGAAACTGCTTCTTTTCCATCAATTATGCGATGATCATAAGACAGAGCTAAATACATTATTGGTCGTATTTCAACTTTTCCATCAACAACAATAGGTCTTTGTACAATATTGTGCATACCTAAAACTGCAGATTGAGGAGGATTTAATATTGGTGTAGATAACATTGATCCATAAATTCCTCCATTGGTAATTGTAAAGGTTCCTCCTTGCAGATCTTCAATTGTAATTTTACCATCTTTTGCTTTTTGTCCAAGGTTTCCTATATTTTTTTCTATATCAGCAAATGACATTTCATCTGTTTCTCTTAATACAGGAACAACTAAACCTCTATCAGTTCCAACAGCAATACTTATATTGTAATAATTTTTATAAACAATTTCTTCTCCTTGGATTTCTGCGTTGATTGCCGGGTAATTTTTTAAACCTATAACACAAGCTTTAACAAAAAATGACATAAAACCAAGTTTCACTCCATAGCTATTTTGAAACTCTTCTTTATATTTATTTCTCATTGACATAACCTCACTCATATCAACTTCATTAAAGGTTGTTAGCATTGCTGCATTTTCTTGTGCTTCTTTTAATCTTTTTGCAATAGTCAGTCTGAGCCTAGTCATCTTAACTCTTTCTTCAGGACCATGTTTTATTTTTCTCTCAGCAGGAGCTGGTTTGGAGCCCATCAAACTCATAATATCTTCTTTTAAAACTAATCCGTTTTTTCCGGTTCCTTGAACTCGACTTAAATCAACTTTAGTTTCTTCAGCCATTTTTCTTGCTGCTGGTGAAACTTGTTTTATTTCTTTTTTGGTTATTTTTTCTTCATGGACTTGGTCGAGTATTAAAGGTGTTTCGTTATCTAATTTTATTTCATTACTTTTAATTTTTTTTAGTTTTTTTGGTTTTAAAATTTTTTCTTCTTCAAAAATTTTTATTTCTTCTATTTTATTTTCTTTTTCAGGAGGCGTATAATTATTTACCTCATTAATATTATTATTTGTTATTGCTGAACCATTTATAGTACCTAACAAAGATCCAACATTTACTGTCTCTCCTTCTTTCACGGTAATTGTTCCAAGCACACCACTAGTAGGAGAGGGGACTTCTATATTTACTTTGTCCGTTTCTAGCTCCACAAGTGGTTCATCAGCTGTGACTTCTTCTCCTTGGGATTTAAGCCACTTTGATACTGTAGCTTCTGTAACCGATTCGCCTAATGTAGGTACTGTAATTTTTTCTGCCATTTAATCTTTTAGTATCTTTTCCAATATTTCTTTTTGTTGTGCAAGATGTTTGTTAAGATTTCCAGTCGCAGTAGAGGAGGATGCTTTTCTACCCACATATTTAACAAATATATCACCAAAATTAATCATTTCTAATGTTCTATCTATATAATTTCTCACAGTATTCCACGCCCCCATGTTTTTAGGCTCTTCTTGACACCAAATAAATTCAGCTTTTTTATATCTCTTTAATATATTTGCTAAAGTTTTTACTGGGAATGGATAGAGTTGTTCTATTCTTATAAATGTAACTTTATCATTTTTATATTTTTCTCTTGCTTCTACAAGATCATAATAAATTTTACCTGAGCACAATACTACTTTTTTAATTTTGTTATCTTTTTTTTTTAGTTCAAGTAAGTTTTTAACTTTTGCGAAAGAGTCATCTTCCAACACTCTATGAAAAGTGCTTTTGAGTGAAAATTCAGATATATTAGAAACACATTTTTTATGTCTTAGAAGAGATTTCGGTGTCATAATAATTAATGGTTTTCTAAATTCTCTTCGCATTTGACGCCTTAAAACATGAAAATAATTTGATGGTGTAGTGCAGTTTACAACCTGAATATTTTCGCCCGCACATAATTGTAAGAATCTTTCTAGTCTTGCTGAAGAGTGTTCCGGACCTTGCCCTTCATAACCATGTGGAAGCAACATGACTAAGCCGCTAGCTCTTCCCCACTTTGACTCTCCAGAAGATATAAATTGGTCAATAATAATTTGTGCTCCATTTGCAAAATCTCCAAACTGTGCTTCCCATAAAACCAATGTTTCTGGCTCAGAAATAGAATACCCAAACTCAAAACCTAAAACTGCAAATTCAGACAATAAACTATCTATGATCTCAAAATTTCTTTGTTCTTTTGAAATATTATTCAGTGGAATATATCTGTCATGATTGTCCTGATTTCTCAAAACAGCATGTCTTTGGCTAAATGTTCCTCGACCAGAGTCTTGGCCTGATAACCTCACAGAAAATCCCTCGGTAAGTAAACTTCCAAATGCTAAGCTTTCAGCTGTAGTCCAGTCAATATTTTTGCCTTCTTCTATAGCTTTAAGTCTCAGATCAAATATTTTTTTTAGTGTTTTATGAATAGTAAAATTTTTAGGAATTTTCGATATTCTTTTACCTATTTCTGTTAAAAGCTTTTTATCTACTCCGCTGGCTCCTTTTTTATCTTTTCCTAACCCTGGTTTAAATCTGGACCAAGCTCCATCAAACCATTTTAATTCTGATTTATAATTTTTTGAAGATATAAATTCTTTTTCTAAAAAATTTTTAAAATTCATCTTTTCTTTTTGTAAATTGGCTTCTGTTGTTAATCCTTCTTGGCTTAATTTTTTTCCATAAAGAGAAAGTGTTGAAGGGTGAGACTTGATTTTTTTATACATTATTGGTTGTGTAAATGATGGTTCATCACCTTCATTGTGGCCGAACCTTCTGTAACAAACTATATCGATAACTACATCTCTATTAAATTTTTGCCTATATTCTGTGGCAATTTTTGCACAATGAACCACAGCCTCGGGATAATCACCATTAACGTGAAATATTGGCGCTTGCGCAATTTTTGCTACATCAGATGGGTATGGAGATGATCTTGCAAATCTTGGTGCAGTTGTGAATCCTATTTGATTATTAACAATTATATGTATTGTCCCTCCAATATTATGTCCGGGCAAACCTGACATGGCAAAACATTCTGCAACTATACCTTGGCCGGCAAAAGCTGCATCTCCATGCATTAAAACTGGAATAACTTTTTTTCTACTTTTATCTTTATGAAAAAATTGTTTAGCTCGAACTTGGCCAAGTACAACTGGATTTACTGCCTCTAAATGTGAAGGATTATCTGTAAGACTTATATGAACAGAATTACCATCAAACACTCTATTTGAGGAAGCTCCTAAGTGGTATTTAACATCTCCCTCAAAACTTTTATTAGTGCTCACTGTTTTTCCAAAAAACTCACTAAAAATTGCTTTAAACGGTTTACCCATAACATTTGCTAAAACATTAAGTCTACCTCTGTGAGGCATGCCTATTTTTATTTCTTTTGCCCCTAAATTTCCCCCTTTTTTAATTATTTGTTCCAATGCAGGTATCAATGACTCTCCACCATCTAAACCGAATCTTTTAGTTCCAACAAATTTTATATGTAGATATTTTTCAAAACCTTCTGCTTGAATAATTTTGTTTAAAATTGCTTTTTTTCCATTTTCTGTGAATGAAATATTTTTTTCTGGTCCTTCAATTCTATCTCTGATCCAACTTTTTTCTTCTGGATCCCCCATATGCATAAATTCATAACCGATATTTGCAGAATAAGTTTTCTTAAGTATTTCTAATATTTGATTTAAATCTGCATATTGTAAACCAAGGACTCCATCTAAAAATATTTTTCTATCATAGTCTTTTTTTTTAAAACCATATGTTTCTGGTTTTAATTCTTGATGTTCTTCTTTTTTTTGAATTGCAAGAGGATCTAAGTTAGCTATCAAGTGACCTCTTATTCTATAAGCTCTTATTAACATTATTGCTCTCACAGAGTCTTTTGAAGCTTGTTTAATGCTATTTAAATTTATATGGGTAGTTTTAGAGTCTTCTTCATTATTAATTTTTTCTAGAATTTTTAATTTTCTTAATTTTTTTTCTGGTGACCAGCTTGGTCCTTTAATATCTTCATAAATTAATTTTTCATCATCACTTAGGCCATCAAAAAACTTTCTCCAACTATCTGGCAAAGAACTAGGATTAGAAATATAATCAGCATAAAATTCATTAATAAATTCAGAATTTATACCAGTTAAAAAAGAAGTTTTTTTGTAAGTTATATTGTTATCAGATGAAGACATTAAAAATTATTTTAACATAAATTATTAAAAATCAACCATTAAGTTTTTCAAATAAAGTCTTTCCTATATCAGCGGGTGATTTTGATATAGTAATTCCTGCTGATTTCATTGCCTCAATCTTATCTTCTGCTCCACCTTTTCCACCAGAAATTATAGCCCCAGCATGTCCCATTCTTCTTCCTGGGGGAGCTGTTAAACCTGCAATAAATCCCACCATAGGCTTTTTAATTTTTTCTCTTTTAAGAAATTCAGCTGCTTCCTCTTCTGCAGATCCTCCTATCTCACCAATCATTACAATCGATTTTGTTTCATCATCCGTTAAAAAAAGCTCTAAACAATCTATAAAATTAGTTCCATTTATTGGATCTCCACCAATTCCAATGCATGTTGATTGTCCTATTCCATTAGCGGATGTTTGTGCCACAGCTTCATAAGTTAATGTTCCAGATCTTGAAACAATTCCTACTGTTCCTTTCTTATGAATATTCGCTGGCATAATGCCAATCTTACACTCATCTGGAGTTATGATACCTGGGCAATTAGGTCCAATTAATCTTGAGCTACTTTTATTTAAAAATTTTTTAACTTTAAGCATGTCCAAGATTGGTATTCCTTCAGTTATACAAACAATTAATTCCATTTTAGCTTCTATGGCTTCAATGATTGCGGCACCTGCAAATTTTGGAGGAACATAGATCATTGTTGCGTTGGCAGACGTTGAGTCTTTTGCTTCTTCAACAGTGTTAAATACCGGTAAATCTAAATGTTTTTGACCTCCCTTTTTTGGTGTTACTCCACCAACTAATTGAGTTCCATACTTAATAGCTTGTTCAGAATGAAACGTTCCGTGCATTCCAGTAAATCCTTGGCAGATTACTTTTGTTGTTTTATTTACTAAAATTGACATTTATTTAATTGCTTCAACAATTTTTTTTGCTGCATCATTTAAATCTGATGCTGATAATATTTTTAAATTTGATTTATCTAATATTTCTTTTCCTTCTTTAAAATTGGTACCAGCTAATCTAACTACCAATGGCACTTCTAGATTAATTTCTTTTGCTGCATCTACTACACCCTGCGCAAGAACATCACATCTCATGATTCCTCCAAATATATTAATTAAAATTCCTTTTACATTTTTATCAGATAAAATTAATCTAAATGCTGATGCTACTTTTTCTTTGGAAGCTCCTCCTCCTACATCTAAAAAATTTGCTGGCTCTTTTCCATAAAGTTTAATTATATCCATTGTGGCCATAGCTAAACCCGCTCCATTAACCATGCATCCTATTGATCCATTGAGTTTAATATATGCAAGATCGTGTTTACTCGCTTCAATCTCTGCTGGATCTTCCTCATTCAGATCTCTTAAATTCAAGATCTCAGGTCTTCTAAAAATAGCATTATCATCAAAATTCATTTTAGCATCTAAACAAATAATTGAATCAGATTTGGTTATAACTAGTGGATTAATTTCAATAAGACTTGCATCTTTATCAATTATTATTTTGTAAAGAGATTTGATTAATTTACCTGCTGTTTTTTTTTGATCATCATTTAACTGGAATGCTGTAATTATGTTATCAATTTCTTTTTCACTAGGTCCTTCATTTTTTAAATCGATTTTATTTGTAATTATTTTATTTGGTGATTCAGAGGCGACTTTCTCGATATCCATTCCACCCTCTGTGCTACTTATAAAAGCAATTTTTGAAGACTCTCTATCAACTAAACAAGACAAATATAATTCTTTAGAAATTTCTGAAGCTTCTTCAATATATAATCTTTTAACTTCTTTTCCTTCCGGCCCAGTTTGATGTGTCACTAAAATTTTTCCCATCATTTTTTTCGCTTCAACAACTAATTGGTCAACACTTTTTACAAGCTTAACACCTCCAGCTTTTCCTCTTCCGCCCGCATGAATCTGTGCTTTTAAGACAAATTCTTTACTTTTTAATTGTTTTACTTTTTCATTAATTTCATCGGTAGAAAAGATGACTATACCATTTGAAACTGGAGCTTCGAATTCTTTTAAA
>JAOHKR010000023.1 GCA_028101445.1 Candidatus Pelagibacter sp.
CATCGAGATAAAATTAATTGATAAAATTATTTAATGAATATTTTTTATAAATATAAACAATTTTACAAAACCTATGGATTGAAAGAAACTTTAATAAAAATAATTTCTAAGCCTTTAAGACTAATAAATAAAAAAAGGGCCTACATTGATTTCATTAACTCAAAAAAAAAAATATTTCATTACAATTCATTAAAAGACAGATTTTCATATATCTACTCTTCAAATTTTTGGCCATCAAAGGAGAGTGTTTCAGGCCCAGGCTCAGAATTAGAAAATACTTCTAATATACGAAAAGAAATAGTTAAGCTCATTAAAGAGTACAAATTTAAAAAAATTTTAGATGTACCTTGTGGAGATTTCAATTGGATAAAACATATCATAAATAAAGATATAGATTATATAGGTGGTGATATTGTTCCAAATCTTATTAGAGAAAATACGCAAAAATATACCACTTCTAATGTTAAATTTATAGAACTAGATATAATTAATAATAAATTACCCAACGCAGATTTATTGATTTGTAGAGATTGTTTAATACATTTATCTTTTAAAAATATAGAAAGTTTTTTTAATAATGTTAAAAAATCAAATTTAAATTATTTTCTTATTACATCATATGAATACAAAAATAAGATAATACCAAATATTGATATTCATGATGGAGATTTCAGACCAACATTTTTAACTAAATCACCTTTTAACTTGCCGCCACCAATAGTTAAATTTTTAGACAAAGATTTAGAACACCAAAATAATCAAAACTTAAGCTGTTACCTATATCTGTATTCAAGAAAACAACTAAAGTGATTGAATAAAAATCAAAACTATTATAAATCAAATTATTAAATGGCGAGGTAGCTCAGTTGGTTAGAGCACAGGACTCATAAGCCTGGGGTCGGCGGTTCGAATCCGCCCCTCGCTACCAAAATATGACGTTGATGCAATTTTGGTCACACATTGGTCACACACAGTTTTAATCTTGCATACAAACCCAGAACTAAGATCCCTAAAAGTTTATTCATATTAAATATTGTTTATAAATTTCTTCACGTTGAGTTTTTTCCATACCTTTAGTTTTTTCTACAAACTCATTTCTTAAATCCCTAGTTTTGAAAATATAAAAACAAACAGTATCTTCGCTATGATAAATAGCCTTTAATTCATCATCAATATCATTTAATTCTTTTGGAATATCAGCTTTAATGCAAATCATAATAGTTTATTTAAACCCAGAACCACGATCCCTAAAAGTTTTTTAATAATAAATCATACATTATTTTGGTCACAAATTGGACTCACTCAGAAGCAAAATATGGTTTCAGGTTGCAAAAAAAGTATTGTATAACGTTGAGAAGTGAAGGGCAGAGGTTGCCGCACAGGACTCATAAGCCTGGGGTCGGCGGTTCGAATCCGCCCCTCGCTACCAAACAAATCAACGTTTGTTAGTTTAAATACAACTTGATTTTTAGACTTGGTCACACTCTGGTCACACTCAGATAAAATTCAACGTAACACCTCGACCCTCGTTACTTAGATTTCTTACCTAGGAAATTTAGATCAATTATAGCACTGTGTTCGTATTGTAACGACTAGTTAGTCCGGATATGATGGGTCCAATGATAAGAGATACTTTAATAAAGATTCTAACCGAGTTTGAAATTGCGAGAAAAAAAGACAAATTTAAAGATCACCCACTTGCAAACTTTATTAGAAATGAAGCTAAGGAAAATTTTAAATCAGCTTTAGGAAAAGAAGCAAAAAATTATATTATTGATGCTAGCCCTGGAAAAGGAAATTGGGTTAACAATCCATGGATTAATATAATGGATGAACGGGTTACTACTACTGCAGAGGATGGATATTATCCTGTTTATCTTTTCTCTGAAGATCAAAAAACAATTGTTTTGGAATTAGGACAAGGAGAATATCAAGCTAGAAAAACCTTTAAAAAAGATACAGAAAATATTTTGATATCTAGGGCTGCAATTATGAGGTCTAAGGTCCCTAGTCACACAAATAGATTTAAATCAAACATATCAATAAATTTAAAAAAAGGAGACAAAGTTAAGGAAAGATGGATTTCATCAGCAGCTTTTGGAAAAGTTTATAAAATTAATAAGATCCCAGAAGAAAACGAGCTCGTTGATGATTTAAAAGAAATTTTAAAATTGTATCAAATTATAATTTCAAAGGGAGGAGTTGTTGAAGGTGAATTTAAAAAAATCTATGTTGACCAAGATGAAGACGCTATCGGTGAAGAAACTAAAATTATAAAACATATTGATAAGGAAATTGAAATTATAAAGACAGATCGAAATTTTATATTAGAATTAAAAAAAAATAGTGATTATACCTGTGAAGCTTGTGGTTTAAAGTATGAGAAAATATATGGAGATTATAGCAAGAAAAAAGATTTTATAGAGGCTCACCATATTGAACCAAAGTTTAAGGTTAAAGAGGGTGCTGAAACTAACAAGAAAATGTCTAGATCAGCCAAAGACTTTGCGATGTTGTGCGCTAACTGTCATAGAATGATACATAGAATGATGAAGAAAGAAAAAGACAGAGTTATATCCTTGAATGAATTTAAAGAAAGAATAAACTTAAAATTCAAAGAGAAATTAAAAGAAATATGAGAAAACTTTTAGGGATCGTGGTTCTGGGTTAATGCAAAATAAAAAAAATTGATAGTAGTTTATGGAGATAATTAAATGAACAATAAATTTTTTGAATGGATGGGTGTTGCGACAGCAATTTTGTACTCTTTATTTGTTGCATTTAACATTGGTCTAGAATTTGTTGGTTTTTCATTATTATTATTATCAGCAGTTTTAATAGGTATCTGGGCTTATCGAGGAAAACACAAAGGAATATTATTATTACAATTCTTTTATGCTAGTGCTGGTATCATTGGAATGATTAGATGGTTTTGAAGATGAAAAAACTTTTAGCGATCATAGTTCTGGGTTTGTTGTGGAGTACCACCTTAATTGCAACACCACCAAAAAATAAATGGTCTCCTTCATTAGAAAAATGGAAGAAGGATTTCCCAAAAGCAGAATATCCTCCTAATGATTGCAAGTTTTGTACAGAAAGACACGATTACTGGGCTCATGGTTGGTATCGAAAAGCAAGTTTAAAAAATAGAGATTACAAAAATAATGGGGGGCTGAAAAGAATTGTAATACAACCTGCAAAAAAAACAATCAGACCAATTAAAAAAAATATTAAACCTCTTCCAAAAGAAATTTATGATTATGTGTATTACAGAGATATCTCTAGTTTAATGGTATTTGATAAAGGAGTGTTAATTCACGATTGGAAAAGAGATTATATTTTCAATGACAAGCCTATTAACGGAGAGTCAAGAAGTAAGTCAATAGTTGGTGTTGCTGCTTTAAAAATGGCTTGCCAAAATATTTTAGATTTAGACAAAACTCATGGAGATTATTCTCCAGAAATTAAAGACTCATTTTATGGCCATATAAAATTAAAAGACTCTTTAAATATGTTGGGTAGAGATCAATTTGTAATAAATTATAATATTTTAAAGGAAACGCACAGAAAGAAATCTGACTTAACAACTATTCTTAATAAGCACCCTAAAAAATTAGAAACAGAAGGACCGAAAGAATTCAAATACTCAAATCCTAATACTGATTTAATAACATTAGATATGATCAATGTATTAGGAGGAAAAAAGAAGTTTGCTAAATGGTTTCAAAAAAATATTTCAGAAGCTGCAGGTTTCGAGTCAAAAGGTAAGATTTTGCTGGATAAAAATGGAACTCCAATTTCATCGTCATCTATCATGCTTACTAGGGATGATTGGCTAAGGTTTGGAATGTACGTTATTGAATTAATGAAGGATAAAAACTCTTGTGAGGGAAAAAAGTTACAAGAGGCTTTTGAGAATGCTACTCCCACTAAGAAAAAATTTGCTCCCCAATATGCAATGTTCTTTTGGTTAAATGGGTATGGTGTAGAAAATTTAGTTCAAATGAGAGGACACGGTTTAAGACTATCTTTAATTGATTGGAAAAATGACAAAATAATTCAGACGAATGGTTTTGCTATTAGTTGGAAACCTCAAGAGTTAGTAAATCTTATTTGGAAATAAATTACGTCACAGTTGCGTCCGTGACGGATTAACATTTAAATAATGTTGCAAAGTCTTATGTATCTCTGTTCGGAAAGGGGCGTTCTGTTGCCAGGTGCAATAACTATTTCCCATCAACTTAAATCTCCATCCTAGTCTAAAGGCTAAATAGTTAGGTTCCTTTATTTCTTTTTTAAGGGGTGGGGGTTAAAAGACTTTTCGAATTTCAGATTCAAATGAGCCTCCTTTTGATTAATTAGTGATTAAATTCTTGTCACAAATCGGTCACATCGAGAAGCAAAATATTGATTCAGGTTGTATAAAAAGTGTTGTATAACAATTGTAAGTGAAGGGTAGAGGTTACTAGTTCGGACTCATAAGCCTGGGGTCGGCGGTTCGAATCCGCCTCTCGCTACCAAAAATCTATGAAACAAAAACACATATTTTTTTTTAAAAGGTTACTTTATTATATCTATGGAGAAAAATTTTATAAAAGATTTAATTATGACTGGAGTAAACAGCCATCAAGAATACAAATTATTAAAGAAATAATTAAAAAAGAAAATTACAAAAATTACTTAGAAGTTGGTTGTGATAATGATGAAAATTTCAAAGAAGTTGACATTGAAAATAAGGTTGGTGTCGATCCATTAAAAGGAGGAACTTTAAGAATGACAAGTGATGAATTCTTTAAAAGTAATAAAAAAAATTTTGATTTAATTTTTCTAGATGGCTTACACACATATGAACAGACAATAAAAGATATAAATAATTCTTTAAATTTTATTAACGATAAAGGTGTAATCATAATACATGACTGTCTTCCCAAAAAAATATGGAACCAGATTGTTCCAAGAATTTATGGACATTGGAATGGTGATGTTTGGAAAGCTATAGTGCATGCAAGAACGTATAATCATGCTGATACTTATACTTGTTTAGCAGATCATGGACTTGGTATTATATTTAGAAGAAAAAATAAACATAAATTGGAACTTCAAATAGATAATTTTAAAAATTTAAGATTTTCAGATTATTATAATAATCACAAAAAATTTATGAATTTAATAAATTGTAATGATTTGGAAAAAATCTTTAAGATAAATTAAATTATGAATATGTTTTGTGTAACGATTTATAACGATCATTATGATAAAATAAAAAATCTTGGATACATACCTGTGGGTCTTGGAGAAAATGTTAGTTCAAATGCATTTATTACAGATAAAACAGGCACAAATATTAACGAAAAAAATTCATTTTATGGAGAGTATACTTTTCATTATTGGATATGGAAAAATAAAATTGATAATTTAAAGAATAATTGGATCGGTTTTTGTCAATACAGAAAATATTGGTCAATAAAAAGCAATAAAAAAAATCATGAAAACTTAGTTCAATTAAAAGAAAGTGTGCTTAAGGAAATTCCAAAACAGTATGAAAACTACGAAAGTATTTTAGGAGAACCTTTATTCATTAATAATTTTAAGTTTACAAAATTTTTAAAAAAAAATTTTATTAAAATGATTAAAAATCCTAATTTGTTTTTCGACAAAAGTAAAAGAAACATAAAATTTCATTTCGATTTAATGCATGGCGAAGGTAATCTAGATAAAGCTATTTCTTTACTTGATGATAAAGATCGTAATGATTTTAGCTATTTTGTGAATTCGGAAGTTTCATTTAATCCGCACAACATGTTTATTTGTAAGTCAAATAAGATTTTAAAAGATTATTACGATTCTGTATTTCCTTGGCTAGAGAGATGTGAAAAAGAATTTGGTTTTGAATTAGAAGGATATGGATTAAAAAGAATTTATGGATTTTTAGCTGAGAGGTACATGTCTTATTGGTTTAAAAAATATACAAATTTTTCTACTATGCCAATAATTTTTAAAGATATATCTTACTTAAACTAGAGGGATTTTAATTTTTTTTTAAATTGAACGAAGGAAGGCAAATCTTTATCTTTTTGTGATATTGTCATTTTCTTTTTTGGCCATTTAAAATCAATAAATGGATCATTATAAATTATCCCACTTTCAAATTTTGGGGCATAATAATTATCTAATTTGTAATAAATAATATTTTCTTTATCATAACAGAAATAACCATGCGCGAAACCAGCAGGTATAAAAAGTCCTAATGCATTTTTTTTTGATAATATAATGCTATATGTTTTACCAAAAGTTTTTGATCTTTTCCTTAAATCAATAACAACGTCTAGTATTTTTCCTTTAACAACATTTACAAATTTAGATTGCTTATTTTTAGTTTGAAAATGAAAGCCTCTAAAAACATTTTTTTTTGAAGTTGTGCAATATTCAAAAATAAATTTTTTTTTAAGAATTTTATTATTAAATGTTTCTCTTAAAAATCCTCTCTTATCACTATTGTTTTTTTGTTTTACAATTAATAGATCTTTAAATTTTGTTTTTTTAATAATCATTGTTTTATAATTTTCTTTAATTTACCTAGGTTCATATCGGTTCTTTTAGGAAATTCACCTTTTGAATAAATTTTTTTAATTTTAGTATTAAATTTTTTTGCAAATTCATAAACTGATTGGCTTGGGCCACCAATGTTGATAATGCCCTTTTTTTTTAAAACTTTTAAAATTAATTTAGCTACTTTATCTTGGAAAATAAAATTTGATTTCACATTTGCGTACGCTTTTTTGTGAATAAAAGGTTTTTCAGTCATACATAGTCTTATAATAAGTGAATTTTTATACATCTGTACAGCACATTCACCACCAAGCTTCGACCAAGAATAATTATTCCAGGGCTTTAAAGAATCTTCCTCTTTATAATTTCCTTTTTTTCCAGGGTATACATAGCTCGTAGAAATATAGATTATTTTAATTCCTAGTTTGGAGGCCTCACTAACTAAATTACAAGTTCCAATGATATTTAATTCTATACTTTTGCCAATATTTTTTTCGTGAATTTTCATCGGTCTGGATAAGCCTGCTAAATGAAGAATACAATTTGGCTTATATTTTCTTAAATTTTTAGAAATTGATCGTTTTGATAGAATATTGAGTTGTTGTTTGTTTTTAAAAATAAATCTTTTATCGTTTAAATTTTGTAATACTTTCCCAAATCTTCCTTCAGATCCTGTGACAATAATTTTAAACATTATTTTATTAATGATTTTAGATATTTGGAATAATCACAATTACCATAAAATTTTATAGAGTTTTTTATATTTTCTTTATTAATCCATTTATTGTTTAAGGCAATTTCTTCCAAACAAGCTATTTTTAAACCTTGTCTATTTTCAATAGCTGAAATGAAATTTCCAGCATCATAAAAATCTTTAATGCTTCCTGTATCTAACCATGATCCACCTCGTCCAATATGTTCGGCTTTTAATTTATTTTTTCTTTTGTACATATTTAAAAGATCAATAATTTCAAACTCACCTCTTTTTGATTTTTTTAATTTTTTTGTGAGTCCAATTACCTTATTGTCAAAAAAATATAGACCTGTAACAGCAAGATTCGATCTAGTTTTTTTTGGTTTTTCTACAAGTTTTATCACTTTTTTATTTTTATCTAATGATGCAACTCCATATTGATGAGGATTTTTAACTGGATGTGTAAAAATTTTTGCACCAGATTTTAAATTTATATTTTTTTTTAATATTTTAGTAAGACTTTGTCCGTAAAAAAAATTATCACCTAAAATTAATGACACGTTATCATTGCCAATGAATTTTTCACCAATAGTAAACGCTTGTGGCAAACCTTCAGGTTTTGTTTGTTCTTTATATTCAATTGATATTCCTAGGTTATTTTTAATTGGAAGAACTTTATTAAACTCTTCAAGTTGACCCTTATTAACTATAATTAAAATTTTTTTTATTCCAGCTAACATTAGAACTGATATTGGATAAAAAATTAAAGGTTTATCATAAAGGGGAAGTAATTGTTTATTTACTGCTTTTGTTAACGGGCTCATTCTTGAACCAATTCCACCTGCTAAAATAATTCCTTTTCTAATCATAACTTAAGGCCTAATCTTTTTTCATAACTTTTTTTTGAAATTGTATTTAAAAAATTTATATTATTTAAATACCAACTAATTGTTTCTTTTAAACCTTGTTCAAAATTAATTTTTGTTTTCCATTTAAATTTTTTAAAGATTTTTTTGTTATCTAAAGCATATCTCATGTCATGACCTGGCCTATCTTTAACAAATTTTATTTTTGTTTTACTTCCAATATTAATTTTCATTGACTTACAAATTTTTAGTAATTTTTTTACTAAGTCTATATTTTTAAAGTTTACACCAGATCCAACATTATAACTTTCACCATTTTTACCTTTTAAATAAAGCGTTAATAAGGCTTCGCAATGATCCATTACATGTATCCATTCTCTTGAGTTTTCACCTTTTGAATATATTGGTAGCTCTTTGTTATTAAAAATGTTCAAAATGACTTTTGGTATTAATTTTTCTGGAAATTGATAAGGCCCGTAATTATTACAGCAGTTTGAAATTACAGCATTCAATTTATATGTTCTAACATAAGATTTAACTAAATGATCTGCACTTGCTTTAGAAGCCGAGTAGGGTGAGCTCGGAGCATATTGGTAATTTTCATCAGATCGTAAACTTTTTCTAATATCTCCATACACTTCATCCGTAGAAATGTGAATTAGTTTCGGAGAAATCTTTTTTCTTTGTAAAAATCTCAAAGATTCTAAAAGGCTAAAAGTTCCATTTATATTTGTGTGAATAAAATTTTCAGGTCCATCAATAGATCTATCTACATGTGTTTCAGCAGCTAAATTAAAAATTGCTTTGGGTTTATTTTTTTGAATAACATCAATAAGTCTTTTTTTATTATTTATATCTAATTTGATAAGTTTATAATTTTTATTGTTCCTAATTCTATTTTTTAGTTTATTTGATGAATAAGTTAATTTGTCTACGTTAATGACAAAATACCTTTTTTTAATAAGATAATTGACTAAATTACTACCAATAAAACCAGATCCGCCTGTAACGATCACTTTTTTCATTTTAAATAAAGAATAATAAGCTCAATGTGTTAAATTAGTAAAAGAATTATCTTTTAAAATCAAATATTATTATTGAATGGAGTCAAAAGATATAAGCATTGTAATTGTAACATTTAAAAGTGAAGATATTATATCTAAATGTTTAAAATCAATACCTAATGATATTAAGGTTATAATTGTAGAAAACTCAAAAAATGAAAAATTTAAAAAAGATCTAGAAAATAAATATAAAAATGTAGATTGTATTCTAACGGGAAATAATAGAGGTTACGCTGCAGCTAACAATATCGGGCTTAATATTGTTAAAACAAAATATGCATTAGTTTTAAATCCCGACTGCATTTTAGGACATGAAGCAATTAATAATTTTTTTATTACAGCAAATAAGGTTCAAGATTTTCACTTAATAGGCCCAGCCCAGGACCAAATGATTAACATAGATTTTAAGAATAATGATTTTATTCAAGTCGAAAATC
>JAOHKR010000024.1 GCA_028101445.1 Candidatus Pelagibacter sp.
ATCTTTTTGTCTCATTAATAACAATGACTATCAAAATCTTAAAAATATTTTTAATAAATGTAACGTAAAAATTAAAAAAATATTATTAAAAAGTTTTGTTGAAGGTGCAAATATTAGTAATAACAATAGAGAGTTAGATAGTTTTTTTCAAATAAGAATTAATGAAAATAAATCACAAATATTTTACTTTGAAAACGACTCTTTAATATTCCAACAAAACTTTGATTTTGGATCAAACTTAATTATCAAAGATATATCTAAAGTCACCTCTATACATAATGATATTGTTAAACATTTAGTAAATAGTGTGGATTTAACGCAAGAACTTTCAAAAAATGAATTAATTGAAAAAAGTTTTTTTGACAATCAAAATTATATAAAAATTAAAAAGAAATTAATATTTGAAATTGCAGAAGCAAGAATTAATGAGCTTCTAGAAAAAATAGCAACGAAAAATATTAATATCTCGGGTTTACTTAAAAAAAACAGCCTATCTTTCCTAATAATTAATGACAGATCACATTTGAAGTGTTTTGAACATATTTATAGCACCTTTTTTAAAAAAAATAATTTGCCCTTTCATTTTAAAGATACTGTTAAAACAGATGATCTAATGTCTAGCGTGAATCAAATTGTCCATTATGGTTGGAAAAAAGAGGCGATACCAGTTACTCACCAAAAAAAGTCAATATTAGCTCGTTTTTTTGAGCTTTTATTTAAATGATTATTGTTATTTTTAGAAACATTAGTTGTTTTTAGTACAATCCTTAAATTAAGTATAACAACCTCAATGTTAGGAATTTACCAAAAAACTATTTCTGAACCAATAAGCTTTGTCGGAATAGGACTACACTCAGGAATAACCTCAAAGGTGACTATTCTACCTGGTGTAGACGATCAAGGAATTATTTTTAAAAGAGTAGATTTGAAAAGAAATAATTTAGTTCAAGCAAACTATAAAAACGTAGCATCCGCTAAACTTTGTACAACTCTTGAAAATGAATTTGGAGTTAAAGTCTCAACCGTTGAACATTTACTAGCTGCTTTATATATTGCTAATATTGATAATGCTGTTATTGAAATAAATAATGAAGAAGTTCCTATTATGGATGGTTCAGCTAAAGAATTTTTAAATATCATTGATCAAGTCGAAACTCAAACTTTAAAGAAAAAGAGAAAATATTTAAAAATTTTAAATAAAATCGAATTGATAGATGGTGAGAGAAAAATTTCTATCGAGCCAAATGGATCATCATTTCAAGTTGATTTTCAACTAAGCTACAAAAATACTATAATAGGGAATCAGAGAAACACAATTAATTTTGACAAAGACGATTTGGATGATGTAATTGGATCAAGAACGTTTTGTTTATACGAAGATATTGAAAAAATTAAAAAAGCTGGTCTAGCAAAAGGTGGTTCACTGGATAACGCTGTAGTAGTTAATGGAAGTCACGTTATGAATAAAGGTGGTTTGAGAAATAAAAAAGAGTTTGTTAACCATAAAATTCTTGATCTAGCTGGAGATTTTCTTTTATCAGGATACAGAATTTTGGGCAGCGTTTTATGTAAGCAAGGTGGTCATGAATTGAGTAACATGTTTTTAAGAAAATTGGTTGAAAAACATAAATCTTCTTACGAATGTTTTGAAATAAATAATACAATAATATCTGGAAAAGAAAATTCTAATTCTTCAATAAAAATTGCAATTAACGCTTAAACTTTTTAAATTTAACATATAATTTTTTATTTTATCTGTTATTAATTTAAAATATGTTTTTTAGAGTACCTCTACTAATAATTATAGTTTTTACACTTCTATCTTGCTCCAAAAATAAGGAAGTTTTGTATGAGCCAACAAGTAAAGTAGATCCTTATACTATCTATAATGAAGCCATGGAGTCTTTCAATAAAAATGATTTTTATTTTGCAAATAAAAAATTTACTCAAGCAGAACTTAATTTTAAAAATGTAAATTCAGCAGCTAAAGCAGCCATCATGTCTAGCTTCTGTCTTTATAGTATAAATTTTTACGATGAGGCGGTCGAAAATTTAAATAGATTTTTAAAACTTTATCCAGCTGATAAAAATGTAATTTATGCTCATTATTTGATAGCAATAATATATTTTGAACAAATATCTGATGAAAAGAAAGATTTAAAACCATTACTAAACGCAGAAGAAAAAATAGATTTTTTTATTAAAAATTATCCTGAAACTGATTACTCATTAGACTTAAAGTTTAAAAAAGATTTAATTCAAAATCAACTTGCGGCAAAAGAAGCTTATATTGCAAGGTATTATATTTCAGTTCAAAAATGGGTTCCAGCTATAAATAGATTGAAGTTAATTTTAGAAAAATATGATGAAACAGTATTTGTTGAAGAAGCTCTATTTAGGCTTGTAGAAATTCATTATTATCTTGGATTAGACGATGAAGCAAAAAGTTATGCCAAAATTTTAGGTTACAACTACAATAGTAGTGAATGGTTTGCAAAATCATATAAGATTTTAAATAAGGATTACAATCTTAAAAAAGATTTTTATACAAAAAAAACAAAAATTGAGAAAAAGGGTTTTCTAAATAAAATTATAGATAAGATCAAATAATCACTGATGGACACCAAAAAAAAAATTTTAATACAATATAAAAAAATAATTGATACTTTAGAAAAACATAACAAACACTATTTTATTAATGATAATCCAACTATTACGGATTCAGAGTTTGATAAAATTAAAAAACATGCCTTACAATTAGAAGATAAATATCCATATCTACAGAAGTTGCAAAAACCAGCGACTAAAATAGTTGGCGCAAAACCATCAAATCAGTTTAAAAAAGTTAAGCATTTAGCTCCAATGCTCTCGCTAGCTAATGCATTTAATCAAGACGATATGAAAGATTTTTTAAAAAAAATTAAAAATTTTTTAAATATTAAAAATACACAATTAGAAATTCTCTCAGAAGTGAAGATTGATGGAATTTCCGCAACATTGATTTATGAAAAAGGTTTTTTAAAAAAAGGATTATCTAGAGGAGACGGGGTAACAGGAGAAGATATTTTAGATAATTTAAAAACAATTTCTAATATTCCCACTCGAATAATATCAAAAGATATTCCGGAACTTCTTGAGATTAGATGTGAAATATTCATAAGTAAAAAAGATTTTAGTAAAATTCAACACAAATTTGCTAATCCAAGAAATGCAGCTGGAGGTTCTCTTAGACAAAAAGATCCTAATCAAACTTCAAAAATTCCTCTAAAATATTTTGCTTACGGATTTGGAGCTGTAGAACCTATGGTGTTTAAAAAACAATCTGATTTTTTAGATAAAATAAAACAATGGGGGTTCGTCATTAACCCATTATCTAAAGTCGTAACAGGCGTGGAAGAAATTCAAAAAGAACACAATAATATAGATTCTATAAGATCCTCTCTTGATTATGATATTGATGGACTTGTTTATAAAATAAATGATCTAAAACTCCAAAGAAGGTTAGGCAACACGTCTAATTCACCTAGATGGGCAATAGCGTATAAATTTTCTGCTGAAAAGGCTATAACTACAATTAAAGATATTATTATACAAGTTGGTAGAACCGGAGCTATAACACCCGTGGCAAAAGTTCAGCCTGTTACAGTAGGTGGTGTTGTAGTGTCAAATGCCACTTTACATAATGAGGATGAGATTGGAAGAAAAGATATTAGAATCGGAGACACAATAAGATTACAACGCGCAGGAGATGTAATTCCACAGGTCGTATCTGTTGATATTTCAAAAAGAAATAAAGATTCTAAAAAATTTGTTTTCCCGGTGAGATGCTTATGTGGAGCTGAAACTAAAAAAGAGTTTAGTAGAAGCACAAAAAAACAAGATGCTGTTAGGAGATGTATAAAGGGTTATGATTGCAAATTCACCGCTAAAGAAAAACTTAAACATATTGTTTCAAAAGAAGCTTTTAATATTGATGGACTTGGTAAAAAAGTTATAGAACAGTTTTGGGATTTAGATTTAATAAAAGAACCAGCGAATATTTTTGAATTAAATTATAACATAATAAAAAAATTAGAAGGGTGGGGTGAACTCTCTATTAACAATCTAAAAAAGGCTATAAAAAAATCTAAAATAATTTCTTTAGATAGATTTATTTTTTCAATTGGAATAAGACATATTGGTCAAGAAAATGCAAAAATACTTGCTAGCTTTTTTAGTTCAATTAAAAACTTTTCAAAATTGTTTAATTTAGAAGATAGAAAAAAAATATTGTTAAGTTTAGCAGATTTAGACGGGATAGGTGAAACGCAAATCGAATCTATTGATAATTTTTTTTCAAGTAAATTAAATAAAGAAATAATAAAAAAATTAATCGATAAACTAGATATATCCAATTATGTAACAAAAAATGCTGATGGAAAATTTTCTAATAAAAAATTAATGTTTACAGGTGGATTTAAAAATATGGGTAGATCTGAAGCAAAATTAATTGCAGAAAATAATGGTGGAAAAGTTTTAGGATCAATATCAAAAAATCTTGATTTTTTAATTGTAGGAGAATCTAAACCAACTAAAAAGAAAATTGATCAAGCAAAAAAATTAAAAATAAAAATTTTATTTGAAAAAGATTGGAATAAAATTCTAAATAGCTGAGCAGGCTTTTTTTAATTCAAAATTTTCGTTTTTACTCATATATTCCTTTAGATTATATTGAACTTTTTTATGGTAATTATTTAGCCATTTTTTTTCTTTGTTGTTAAGAATTTTTAAATCGATTAAATCCTTATCAATCGGAGCCATAGTTAAATTGTCAAAACTATTTTTCTTCACATAAATTAAATTTTCAATTCTTATCCCAAATTTATTCTTTTCATAGTAGCCTGGTTCATTAGAAACTATCATACCTTCTTTTAAATTAACTTTATTTCCCTTTGAAATTCCATGGGGACCCTCATGAACATTTAAATAGTAACCGACCCCATGACCAGTACCATGAGCATAGTCTAAATTAATTTGTTTTAAGTATTTACGGGCTTCACCATCAATTATTGAACCAGAAGTATTTTTTTTTAATATAAAGCTAGCAACAGCTATATGACCTTTAAGAACTCTAGTAAAAATATCTTTAATTCTTTTATTTGAATTTTGAAGCGAAATAGTTCTTGTAACATCTGTTGTCCCGTAATTATATTGACCTCCAGAGTCCACTAAATAGATATCTCCTTTTTTTAATTTACGATTACTTGTTTTTGTAGCTTTATAGTGGATAATAGCTCCATTAGGCCCTGTGCCAGAAATAGTAGGAAAACTTAAGAAATTAAAATCTTTATTTTTTTTTCTAAAACTTAATAATTTTTTAGCAGCACTAATTTCAGTAATTTTTTTATTAATAAAATTTTTTTTTAGCCAAAACAAATATTTCGTTAAAGCTGCACCATCTTTAATATGAGCTTGCTTAATATTTTTAATCTCATTTTTAGTTTTAATAGCTTTTAAAAAATAAATTGAGTCTTGCTTGCTTATAATCTTATTATTTTTTAAAATAATATTCTCAAAATAAATAGAACACGTGTTATTATCAATTATAAATCTCTTTTTTTTAATTTCTAAAAGAATTTCTTCTACGCTATTAATATCTATAAACTTAACTCTATTAAATTTTTTTTAAATAATGAAGTTATTTTTTTTAAATCACAAAAAAAATTAACATTTTGATTTTGATCTATCAAAATATAACTGTTAGGTATCGGAGAGTACAGCGAGTCATTTCCTCTTATATTTAATAACCAAGCATTATTTTCACTAGCAGTAATAAATTGAAAATCAGCATTATTTTTTTTGATTGCAGAAGAAATTTTATTGATTTTTGATTTATAGTTTTCACCAACTGAATTCTCGGGCAAAATATAAAATTTTCGTTTTAACTCATTTTTTTTTCTTTTCCAAATTTCATCAATTAAATTGTTGCTTAAAGGTATATATTTACATTTTGTTTTTTCAAAAAATATTTTTAAAGTTTTTTTAGTAAATAATTTTGGATCATAACCAATTTTATAAATTTTGTTTTTTAAAATATCTCTAGGTAGTTCACCTGGGATTGTTTTAATTTTGAAAGAATTGGGACTTTGCTTATTGGCTTGTAAAGTATATCTTCCATCTACAAACAAGAAATTTTTATTATTTAAAATTAGTGCAAAACCGTATGAACCAGAAAAGTTAGAAATATATTTCAATCTATCTTTATTGCTGGGTATGTATTCTCCAAAAAATTCATCATTTTTTGGAATTATATAGCCTTCAATATAATTTTTTTTTAAAATTTCTTTAAGCTTTTTTATTTTTTCCATTTAAGAGTTTTATTTTTTTTATATCTATCCCAACCTGGGCTTCTATATTCATCATCAAATTCGATTGAATTGTCTTGATTAAATTCAAAATCATCAATTTCTTTTGTTATACCAACTTCGTTTTTTTCTACACTACTATCTGGAATTTCATTAATAAATCTAGATGGCAATGCGTCCATCCAATCGCCATGGTAAGATCTTTTCATTGCAAAAGACAAAAAAGCCTCTTTTTTTGCCCTTGTAATTCCAACGTAAGCTAATCTTCTTTCCTCCTCTAAAGCAAAGTCTCCTTTTTCCTCTAAAGATTTCTGATGAGGAAAAAGACCCTCTTCCCATCCTGGTAAAAATACCACATCAAACTCTAATCCTTTAGCAGCATGCATCGTCATTAGGTTAACCTTTGCTCCTTCCCACTCCTGATCTATTGAAGTAGCTAAAGCAACATGTTCTAAAAAATTTTGCAAATTATCATAATCTTGCATTGCCCTTAATAACTCTTTTAAATTTTCTAATCTGTTTTCATTTTCTAAATCCTTTTTATCTTTCAGCATTGCGGAGTAACCAGAGTCGTCAAGAACGAGTTTTAATAAATCAAAATGTTTCATCTTTAAAGAGTCTTCACGCCATTTTGTTATCATATTCATTAATTGATTAAGCGCAGTTTTGATCTTGGGCTTAAAATCTCCTTTTTCTAAAATCTTAATAATTGAGTCTTCCAAACAAAGATTGTTATTTTTACCAAATTGATAAATTTGATTTAAAGTACTCTCGCCCACACCTTTTCTTGGTACTCCAATAATTCTTTCTAAAGCTAAATCATCATATTTTTGATTTATAATTCTAAGATATGAAACTGCATCTTTGATTTCAGCTCTTTCATAAAATTTAATACCTCCTAAAACACGATAGCCAATGCCTATTTGTAAAAATCTTTCTTCAAATTCTCTTGTTTGATAGATAGCCCTTACTAATATTGAAACATTATTAAGAGAGTATTTTTTTTTTAATTTATGTTCAATTATATCACTTATTCCTTGCGCTTCTTCTTTTCCTGTTCTGTAACAATTTAATTTGACTAATTCTCCTTGATGAGCTGAAGACCATAATTTTTTTTCAACTCTATTAGCATTATTTGAAATTAAAGTTGAGGCTGTTTCAAGAATATTCTTGGTTGATCTATAATTCTGCTCTAACTTAAAAACTTTACAGTTTTTATAAATTTGATCAAAAGTTAAAAAGTTTTTTATTTCAGCTCCTCTCCAACTATATATGGATTGATCATCATCACCAACACAACAAATATTTTTTTTATCATTTACTAGTAAGTTTAACCATTTATTTTGTATAAAATTTGTATCTTGAAATTCGTCTACAAGAATATATTTAAAGTTATTTTGATAAATTTCTTTTATATCTTGATGTTCATCAAAAAGTTTAACACAAAATAAAATTAAATCTCCGAAATCAAATGCATTTAAATCTTTAGTTTTAATTTGATAAATTTCATAAACCTTTAGGATTGATTTGATTATAGAACCCGATTTTTCCAATTTAACATCTTTTGGTAGTAGACCTTTATTTTTCCACTGATCTATATGATACATTATAAGTTGAGGAGAAAATTTTTTAGCATCTAAATCTTGGCCTTTAACAATATTTCTAATTAATTTTTTTTGATCATCTGTGTCTAAAATAGTAAAGTTACTCTTGTACCCCAAAGCCTCAGCGTGTCTTCTTAAAAATTTAACACTAATAGAATGAAAAGTACCCAACCAAGGAACGGCATTAGAGCTACCTTTTAAATACTGCAATACTCTATTATTCATTTCTTTTGCCGCCTTATTTGTAAAGGTGACACATAATATTTGATTGGGCCAAGCTTTCTTTTGTGAAATAATATGAATTAGCCTAGTTGTCAGAACACGTGTTTTTCCAGACCCGGCACCGGCAACAATCAAATTAGGTCCCTCTGTATTAAGAACAGCTTCTTTTTGCTCTTTGTTTAGGTTTTCAATTAAATTATCTATGTTATTCATACGTGAGAATTTTCATTTATATACTAGTTATAAAAATAAAAAAAATGATAAATAAAATTTACAAAATAATACACAATAAATATTCAACTCTATTCAAGTTTATATTTTATATACGGTATCTTTTTGGAATTTTTTTTATTGTAATAGCTTTATTTTTCATAATTCCGTATTTTTTTAATTACAAAAAAAATGATGAAATTATTAAAAATCATCTATTAGAAAATTATGATTTACAATTAAATAATTATAAAGATATCGAATATAGCTTTTTACCACAGCCAAAACTAAAAATTAAAAATGCCGCTTTGGGTATAAAAAATAATTTAATAAAAGCAGATGTCAAACATTTGATTATCTATCCCAAATTATTAGGTATTTATAATTATAAGAATTTTTCAGTAAATAAAATAATTTTAAATAAAAATAATATATTACTTTCTGACCAGGATTTAAAAATCTTAATTAAGTATATTTATAAATTGAAAAATAAAT
>JAOHKR010000025.1 GCA_028101445.1 Candidatus Pelagibacter sp.
GGGTATTTTTATAAATCGATGCCAATTAAAATTATTAGTAAAAACATTAATTTTTATCATCAGTGTTTTTATTTTGATAAGCTCTGATAATTTTAGATACTAATGGATGTCTCACAACATCATTATGATCAAATACGATTACTTTAATTTCTTCTAATTTTTCCAATACTTTTTTTGATTTTATTAGTCCTGAATGCTCTTTATTAATCAGGTCTACCTGGGATGGGTCTCCATTAACAACCAACTTGGAATTCTCACCTATTCTTGTTAGAAACATTTTTATTTGAGTTTCCGTTGCGTTTTGTGCTTCATCAAGGATTGCAAAACAATTTTTAAGCGTTCGGCCACGCATAAATGCTAAAGGTGCAATTTCGATTTCTCCTGTTTCTATTTTTTTATCTATTTTATCCGCTCCAAAAAGTTCATATAATGCATCGTATAAAGGTCTTAAATATGGATCTACCTTTTCTTTCATATCACCGGGTAAAAAACCTAATTTTTCACCAGCTTCAACTGCAGGTCTGGATAAGATTACTCTTTCGATTTTTTTTTCCATCAATAAAGTGATTGCGACTGATACTGCTAAAAAACTTTTTCCAGTTCCTGCGGGCCCTAAAGACATTACAATATCATTCTCCTTAAGAGCTTTTATATAATCTGATTGTTTTTCAGACCTTGCTATGACTGATTTTCTAGGTGTTTTAATGAGTTGTTTAAAAGTCTTAACATTAGATTCTTCAAATTTTATATTTTTTTTCACAGATAAAACTATATCTTCTTTTTCAATAATATTCGTCAATAAATATTTATTTATCAAAAATTTTATTGCTGTACAAAATACTGAAATATTTTCAGCATGTCCTTTGCAGGTAATTGAGTTTCCTCTAAAGAATAAATTTGTATCAGTTAGTTTAGATAAATGTTTTAAATTTTTGTCGAATTCCCCAACAATTGATATTAACATATCATTATTTGCAATTTGGATATTTGTAGTTCTGTTATCTATTTTTTTGATAATTAAATTTTGTTCAAGTTTACTAATCTCAGACATATATTTAAGCTGCAAAATTATTTTGAATTGAATGCATGTCAATTTCACCAAACAAAGTATTTTGATTAATTTTTATTATTTTGATTTTTTTAACTTTATTTACTAAATTTTCATTACTTTGAACAATAACGGAGTTAAAATACTCATCTCTCCCAAAATATTTATTTTTTTCTTTAGTTTCATTTTCGAATAAAACAGTCATAGTTTTAGATAAAAGAGTTTCCCTATACTCAGTTTTTATTTTTTTAGACAAGTTTTGAAAAAGAAACAATCTCTCTTTTGCTATATTTTCATCAATTTTATCTAAATTAAAGGCCGGCGTGCCTGGGCGAGCGCTATATAAAAATGAATATGAGTTAATAAATTTTAGTTCCTTCATTAGTTCGATCGTTTTTTTAAAGTCGTCTTCCGTTTCACCGGGATAACCAATTATAAAATCACTTGAAAATTTTACATTAGATTTAATATTTTTTAATTTTTTAATAATTTCCAGATATTCTTCAATTGTATGTTTTCTATTCATGTTTTTTAAAATTTTATTAGATCCGCTTTGAACAGGCAGATGAATTAACGGCATCAACTTCTCGCAATATTTATGCGCTTGGATTAAATCTTGGGAAAAATCCCTAGGATGTGATGTTGTATATCTTATCCTTTTTAAATCCTTGATTTGAGATACTTCAAAAATTAAATCTGAAAGTTTTTTACTTTCAAAGTTGTACGCATTTACATTTTGTCCAAGAAGTGTGATTTCACTTGATCCATTTTTTACTAATTGCTTAGCCTCTGTAACTATTTCCTTAATAGACCTAGAATATTCTGCTCCACGTGTATACGGAACAACACAAAATTTACAAAATTTATCGCACCCTTCTTGTATAGTTAAGAATGATGAAATTTTATTACATGAGTTGTTAACAGAATTTAAATTATCAAATTTTTCTATTACATCAAATTCTGTGAAATTAATTTTTTTTGATTTTTTTTCTAAATTTAAAATCATGTTATTGATTTTATGATAAGATTGAGGTCCTATAACCGCATCAATATATTTTTCTTTTTTAAGTATTACGTCTCCTTCTGCCTGAGCTACACATCCTGCTATCAAAACAATCGGTTTTTTTTTGTTTTTAAATTCTTTTTTTAACCTTCCTATGTCATGATAAACTTTATCTGTTGCTTTTTCTCTAATATGACAAGTGTTTAAAATATAGCAATCAGCCTCGCTTATATTTTTAGTTACCGCATAATTGATTTTTTTTGTTAAATCTAAAATACGATTACTATCGTATTCGTTCATTTGACAACCGAGTGTTTTAATGAAAATTTTCTTTTCCAAATTATTTTTTTATTTTAGAGCCATAAAGCTCTAGCTTATGATCAACTAATTTATAACCTAGTTTTTTAGCAACTTCATTCTGAAGTTTTTCAATTTCTTTATCCACAAATTCTATTATTTCACCACTATTAATATCAATTAAATGATCGTGGTGCTCGTCTGGAGATTGTTCGTATCTTGCTTTACCACCTTTAAAATCATGTTTTTCTAAAATACCAGCTTCTTCAAAAAGTTTTACAGTTCTATAAACAGTTGCAATGCTAATCTTTTTGTCAATTTCACTTATCCTTTTATGAAGCTCATCTACATCTGGATGGTCTTTAGTCTCAGCCATAACCTTTGCTATTACTTTTCTTTGATCTGTGAGTCTAACACCTTTATTCTTACATTTTTCTTCAATAGAGTTCATATAAATAATTTAACTTAAGTACAGGGGTTTAATCAAATTTTTTTGTAATAAATTTTTTGTAATTAAAAGCTCAATATTTGCAAGGGTAAACTGGTCAAGATCGGAGTCTTTATAGCCGAATAGTTTAATTTTTTTTGATAATTTTATGCCTTTTGCAACTGCTAAAGAAATACGTATGGATGAAAAGCTTCCAGGACCTGAGTTTACAAGAATTGAAAAATCAGTTCCAAGATTTACTTTGTATTTTTTTATAAGATTTAATATATTTAAAACTAATTGATCTTTTTCTTTAGTTTTAAAATTAAAATCATGTATAAAAAAATTATTGTTAAACTTAAGGCCGATTTTATCATTTTTACCTATGCAATTTATAATTAAAAAATCTTTGATCATTTATTTCTTTTTTTTTATAGCTTTATTAAGCTTTGATAACAAATTGTATTCAAATTCAAGTTTAAATCATATTGAAGATTTTGGATTGATTTCTTTAATGTACCATAGATTTGAGGAAAATAAATATCCATCTACAAATATTAAAATATCAGATTTTAAGAAACAATTAGAAATCATTCAAAATAGTAATATTAAATTCATAAATCCTAAAGATTTTGAAAAAGAACTAGTTAATAATAAAAAACAAAGGAAAATATTATTAACAATAGATGATGGTTTTCTATCTTTTTATAATAATGCTTGGCCCATACTAAAGAAAAATAAAATACCTTTCATTTTATTTGTTAGCACAAGAGAAGTCGGGTCTTTTAATTATATGAACTGGAATCAAATAAAAGAGATTGCCAAAGAAGATTTTGTTGAAATAGGTAATCACAGTCATACTCACGAATATCTAGTCAACGAGAACGATGAGACAATCAAAGCGGATATTAAAAAGTCAATTAATATATTTGAAACCAAATTAGGAAAGAACTCAGTTTTTTTCTCTTATCCATTTGGCGAATACAGCATAAATTTTAAAAATATTATTATATCTCTTGGATTTAAATATGCTTTTGGTCAACATTCTGGTGTAATCGATGAAACAAAAAATTTTTATGAATTACCTAGATTTCCAATTAATGAAAAATATGGTGAAATAAAAAGGTTTACTTCCTTAACCAAAACGCTTCCTTTCAAATATAAAAATATATTTCCTGAGGAAAAATATCTTTTGGATAGTAAAAATCCACCACAAGTTAAAATTGAATTCTATGAAAATATAAAAAACTTAAATTCTGTTAATTGCTATTCTAATGAAGCTAATAAATGGAGAAAATCAGAGATAGCTTTTATATCTAATTATGTTTTACAAATTTATATTAAAGATAAGTTTGTTGGAGAGCGTGGACGAATTAATTGTTCTTTAAGAGACCAAAGTGGTTTCTGGAGATGGCTAGGAATTCAATTTGTTTTAAGTGAAAAAAATTAAGAACTAAGCTCGATTTGTTTTATAGAATTCACAAGTCTTACAGGTTCAAAATCTGTTAATCTATTCTGTATAATAATTTGGTTTAAAATTTTTGTGTACTCAGAACCTGTTTGGGCATAATTTTTTAGAGTTTCAGTCAATTCTAGTCCTTTGATATTCCTGTTCTTTTCTCTCATAGTCATTCTTTTATCTCTAAAATTTGAATAACTTTTATGTGTGTTAAGATTGTTTTGATATGCTTTTACTGAAGCTCTTAAAATTGGAAACTTTAAAATTTTATGATTTTTATTACCTTCTCTATCTAGAGGAGCTATTCCATTATCGCTCCAAGTCCATTGACCGAATATTGCGTTACCCTCTAATGCGAATCTAGATGTTCCCCAACCACTTTCTTTAGCAGCTTGAGCTAAGGCAATAGAAGTTGGTATTATATCTACTCTTTCTACTAGTTCATCCATGTTACCTTTTTTTACTTTATATTCCAAAAGTTTTTGTCTTAACCACTGCTTCTCCAAATCGCTTGTTTGTTTTTTTTTTAAAATCTCTTTTAATTTTTTCCTATCCGCTAAAATTCTTTCATTCTCTGCAACAACCAATGGTAAAACAATTTTTATAAATGTTTCTTTTTTAAGCCTAGTGTTTGGTAGTTCATTAAGATCTCTTGGAAATTGTGTAAAATAGATAGGTTTAACAAGTTTTTTATTTCTAACTTGACTTAAATCATAATCCACATCTTTAAATAAATTTAGAACAGTTTCAGTTTTTAAATTAAGGTTTGGTAAAATCACTTCGGTAACATTATTTTTTTTTACTTTAAGTTTTGCTTCTTTTTTAACTTTTGTTTTAGGTTTTTTTTCTACTTTCTTTTGTGTAACTTCTGGTTTTTTAACTACTGGTTTTTTAACTTCTGGTTTTTTAATATCTGGTTTCTTTATCTCAACTTTTTGTATTTGTTGAACATCTTCATATTTAGTTAAGCTAGCAATTAAAATTGTTGTAACACTAATAATTACAAAAAAACCGATTATAACTGTTTTTACATTTTTTAGATTAATTTGCTGATTATAAAGACCGTTAAATAAATCTACTAATATATTAGCAAAAAAATTGTAGAAAGTTTTTCCTAAAACAGGAATAATATTTAGGAAATTTAATCCTATAGCACCTAAATTTTTCCATAAATTTTTAAAGCTTCTACTTATTTTTCTTTGGGTATCGTGTTTAAAATTTTCAGTTTTCCTTAAAATCTTGTTTTTATTCTTAACCTGATCATTTTTAAATTGATCAATATTATGTTTAAATTTTGAAAGGGGTTTTAAAAAATTATCCTTTACAAAGCTGGTTTTAAAATCTTTCGGTATTGTAATTTTATTTTTTTTTAAAATTAACTCTAGTTGGCCAGAAGTTAAATTTTTTCTGTTTTTAACGTACTCTTGGATTTCTTTAACGTTATATATATATGCTAACTCTAATAATTTATCTCTATAACTAAGTTTTTTTTTCATAATTATTCGGCTTCTACCGAGTTTACTTCTTTAACATAATGTTTAAGAAGATTTTGAACACCTTGCTTTAAAGTCATTAGCGAGCTTGGGCAACCTGAACAGCTTCCTTGTAATTCAACTTTAACTATTCCATTCTCAAACGACTTAAACTTAATATCCCCACCATCTCTTGCCACAGCTGGTCGTATTTTGGTATCTAAAACTTCAATAATTTTGTTAATTGTTTCATTGCTATTGTTGGATTTATTAGGTTGTATTTTATCTTCTTTTAAAATGGGTTCATTATTTTTCTCAAAATAGTCATTTAAATGAGAAATAACCATTGGCTTGAGTTCTTTCCAAGTAACGTCTTTGGTTTTTTTTACTGATAAGAAATTTTTTGAAAGAAGTATAAGTTCAACTCCTTTAAATTCTAAAAGTTTTTTTATAAATGAATTTGATGTTTTGTTTATTTTGCTTTTTTGAAATTCCTCTGTGCCAACAGCTGAGATAGTCTTTTCAGATATAAATTTTAATGAATCTGGATTTGGAGTTTGTTCTGTTTGTATCATGACGGGTTTATATTACAACAATCCTACTATATCACGTATTTTCTTAATGTTTTCCTCAGCTATTATGTTGGCTTTTTCACTCCCATTTATAAGAATTTGCTTCAAATGCGATTTATCATCAAGCAATTTTTGAATTTCACTAGCTACAGGCGTTATTTCATTAACTAAAATTTCTGTTAACTTATTTTTTAAAAAAGAATATTCCTTACCTGCCATATCCTGAAGTGTTTTTTCTAAATTATTTTTTGATAATTCAGAATAAATATTTAACAAATTTAGTGCTTCAGGTTTTTTTTCTAATGATTCTAAATTATCTGGAATTGGTTCAGAGTCGGATTTGGCTTTTTTAATTTTTTTGTTTATCTCGTCCGCACTATCACTTAAGTTGATTCTTGAATAATCAGACTCCTCTGATTTACTCATTTTTTTAGTTCCATCTCTTAAGCTCATTATTCTAGAAATATTTTTAGATATAAGAGGTTCTGGTAGTGGAAAAAAGTTTTCGCATTTAAAATCGTTATTAAATTTTTGAGCTATATCTCTAGATAGTTCCAAATGTTGTTTTTGATCAGCTCCAACTGGTACATGGGTTGCTTTATATAAAAGAATATCAGCTGCCATTAAATTTGGGTAGATGTATAATCCAACACTTGCCTTTTCTTTGTCTGATCCAGCCTTATCTTTAAATTGTGTCATTCTATTTAGCCAACCTATTCTTGATACACAATTTAAGATCCAAGCTAATTCAGAGTGGCCGGAAACTGCAGATTGATTAAAGATAATACTTTTATTTGGATCTAAACCTGCTGCTAAAAAACTAGCTACTGTCTTGAAAACATTTTCTGATAATTCGCTGGGTTTCTGATAAATAGTGATAGCATGCAAATCAACTACGCAGTAAATACACTCCATTTCTTTTTGTAAAGATGTAAAATTTTTAAGTGCTCCCAGATAATTACCTAGATGCAGGTTACCAGTAGGCTGAACTCCAGAAAATACTAATTTTTTATTAATCATTTAATTTGTTTTATAATTTTTTAATTTTAATATTCCGAATAAGTAACAAGATAGCAAATAAACAATCCCTACGAAACCTACAATTGATAATAAATAAATTGCTTTAAATTTGTACGAATAATT